>NZ_SAUN01000001.1:10453068-10808637 GCF_004011505.1 Nonomuraea polychroma | reverse complement strand
AGCTCCTTGGCCGAGTCGGAGTAGCCGAGCATGATCTCCATGCGCCGGCCGGTCTCCGCCAGGCGCTGCTGGACCTGCGGGATCTCCAGCATGCCCGTCAGCACGCGCGGCGAGTTGGCCAGGTCCTGTCCGGACTCGAAGAGCGGCACCACGTCCAGCACGGGCGCGCGGTCGCCGAGCGCATGCCGGGCCAGCTCGTAGACGGCCGCGACGTCGTCGGCCGAGCGGGTGAAGGACACGACGTACCGGGAGCAGGCGGTGACGCCGAACCGCTCCTGGATCCAGCCGATCACCCGGATCGTGGCCAGGACCTCTTCGGTGCGCTCCGACAGCTCGCCGCCGGCCCGCAGCTCCTCCAGCGTCGCCGCGTGCACCTGGGAGTGCTGGCGCACCTCCAGCTCGGCCAGGTGGAAGCCGAACGTCTCCACCTGCCAGATGAGGTGCTGCAACTCCCCGTACGCCTGCCGCGGCGCGGTGGCGGCCAGCGACTCCTGCGCCAGCCGCAGGTCGGCCAGCAGGTCGGCAGGCGAGCGGTAGGCGAGGTCGAGGTGGCGGCGCTGGGTGGCGGCGATGCGCGCGGCCACGAACAACAACCACTGCCGGTGCGGCTCCCGCGGCGAGCGGGTGGCCAGCTCCGAGACGACCTCGGGGTAAGCGGCCACGACCGCGGCCAGCGCCGTCTTCAGCTCGGCCGAGCAGGGGGCGAGCGTGGCGGCGGCGGTGAGCGTACGGGCGATACGCGAGCAGGCGGCCTCGAGCGCGGCCAGCACGTGGTCCGACTGGATCTGGATGGTCTCGCGGGTGACCCTGGCCGTGACGTTGGGGTTGCCGTCGCGGTCGCCGCCGATCCAGCTGCCGTACCTGATGAAGGGCCTGCCCTGCGGCGGTCGGGTGCCGGTGCCCGGGTCGAGCGCCGCGTCCAGCGCGCGGTAGACCTGCGGCACCATGCGGAACAGCGTCTCGTCGAAGGCCGCCATGGCGGTGCGCACCTCGTCGAGCGGGTCGAGCTTGGTCGAGCGCAGCTGAGCCGTGCGCCACAGCAGGTCGATCTCCTCCAGCAGGCGGCGCTTGCTCTCGGCCCGCTCGGAGGCTCCGCGACCTGGGGCGTTGTATTCGGTGAGCTGGCCGCTGATCCGCTGGATGGCGGTGACCACCGCACGCCTGCGCGCCTCGGTGGGATGCGCGGTGAGCACCGGGTGCAGCTCCAGGCCCTCCAGCAGCTCGGCGACACGATCGTGGCCCAGCTCCTGCACGGCCTGCGCCAGCGACTCCCGCTGGACCCTGCCCTCGGCGTCCCGCTCGCGCAGCGTGCGGATCCTGTAGTGCTCCTCGGCCAGGTTGGCCAGGTGGAAGTAGCACGTGAACGCGCGGGCGACCTGGACGGCCCGCTCGATGTCCCACGCGGCGACCATCTCGGTGATCACGTCGGCCGAGATCTCGCCTCTGCGTGCCGCGATGACGGCCTTGCGCAGCCGCTCGACGTCGGCCAGCAAGTCCTCGCCGCCCTGCTCGGCGAGCACCTGGCCGAGCAGCTTGCCGAGCATCCGCACATCGTGGCGCAGCTCGTCCGGCATCTCCGTCACGGCGGCGCTGCGATGTTCGAGCCCCTGGTCAATCATGTCTCGAAGGGTATCTACTCGCGCGAAGTGCCCGCAGACCGGTCTCATTAATTGGACTAGACCACTGGTCAGGAGGCCTTTGATACTGCCCCGAGCAACTCGGGCAACCGGGCGAAGCCGATTCTGGCGGCGAGCCGTCTGCCGAGCATCTCGGCCAGCAGGCCGTAGAACGGTGCGAGCACGCTGACCCACAGAAGCCCGAAGACGAGAGGCACCACGAACGGCAGCGACAGCAGCGTGATCCCGAGCATCGCGCCTATGGAGGAGGCGAACGCCTGCCCGCCCTGACCGGGGGCGGCGCCGCTGAAGGCGTTCATGCGCTCGGGCACGGAGTACGGCAGCACGACGCTGGTCACGGACCCGACGCCGAGGCCGATTCCCAGCGCGCCCCAGGCGGCCAGCATCGCCGGCAGGATCGCCGCCGGATGGCCGGCGAGCAGGCCGGCGCCGACCGCGATCACGGCCAGCAGCGGCACCGCGACCATGGCGTTGGCCAGGTGACGCCCGGCCAGGTCGACGGCCAGGCTGCGCTCGGAGCCGAACGTCACGGCGTTCATCCACAAGGAGCGGCCGTCGATGCCGAACGCGTTGCCGGACTGCAGCACGATCATCAGGGCGCCGGCGGTGGCGATCACGATCGGCTGGCCCTGTCCCGGCGGGCCTTCCGACGTGCCGCCCAGCGAGAACGACAACACGAGCGTGACCACGACGGCGCTGAACCAGCCCACGCGGAACCTCGGCTCGCGCCTGATGTACTTCAGCTCCTTGGTGACCACCGCGGCCAGCGGCCCGTCGGGCAGGATCCGGTCCACCACGCCCGTCTCCCTGCGTACGGAGGCTGCCTGGGTGGAGACGTCCGGCGTGACCAGCGCCCGGCTCAGCGCCTTGATCCACAGCCAGCCGAGCGCCACGACGAGCAGCGCCAGGAACGCGAGCTCGGCCAGCCCGATCAGGCCGCCGTCGGCGATCGCGTGCGCGGCCATGCCGGGCGGGGTCCACCGGAGCACGGCCGCCATCTGGTGCAACATGGCCTCGGGGTCGCCGAAGCCGCGGTTCATCACCAGGTTGGGCAGCTGCGCGAGCACCACCACGAGCACGGCGGCCACGGCCAGGACGTCACGGCCGCGCCGGGTACGCAGCGCGCTGGACAGCGACGTGGTGATCAGCCGCGACGTCACCACGCAGAGCGCGAACTGCAGTAACACGGCCGGCACGCCGAGCAGCACGCCGCCGGCGTTCGTCGGCAGGGCGATCAGCGCGGCCAACGTGACGATCAGCATCGCGGCGGGCCAGACGCCGGTCACGGACGCGGTGAACATGCCGACCGCGAGCGTGCGCGTACGCAGCGGGAACAACGACAGCTTGGCCGGATCGAGCGTGTCGTCCAGGCCGAACGCCAGCAGCGGCACGATCATCCAGGCGAACAGGAAGAACGCGAACGCCACGATCACGAGCGAGCTCGCGATGTCGGCGGGCGCCAGCCTGAGCAGGCTCATCAGGAAGAAGCCGAGCGCGGCCAGGCCGGCGGCCATGATGAGGGTGAAGACGAAGCCGAGCTTGCGCTGGAGGTCGCCGCGCAGGTTGCCGGCCAGCAGCCGGAGCTTCAGCCGCGCGAAGAGCGTGACGGTGCTCAAGGGGTGTCCTTGGCCTTGGCGCCCAGCCAGGTCAGCCCCGCCTCGCGGTCCTGGGCCGGGCCGCCGACCAGATCGAGGAACGCCTGGTTGAGGCTGCGGCCACCGCGTACGTGCTCCAGCGGCCCCTGCGCCACGATGTGGCCGGCGCTCATCACCGACACCCAGTCGCACAACCGCTCGACCAGATCCATGACGTGGCTGGAGAAGATGACGGTCGAGCCGGAGGCGGTGAAGCGCTGGAGCACCTCGGTGAGGGTGTTGGCGCTGACCGGATCGACGCCCTCGAACGGCTCGTCCAGGAACAACACCGACGGATTGTGCAATAAGGCGGCCGCCAGGCCGATCTTCTTGCGCATGCCGGTGGAGTAGTCGACGACCAGTTTGTCGGCGGCGCCGGCCAGGTCCATCACGTTCAGCAGCTCGCTCGCCCGCTGCTCCACCTCGCCTTTGGGGATGCCGCGCAACCGCCCGGAGTAAAGAAGCAGCTCGCGCCCCGACAACCGCTCGAACAGCCGCAGCCCTTCCGGCAGCACCCCGATGCGGGCCTTGACCTCGACGGGATCTCGCCACACGTGGAACCCGTCCACCTCGGCCGACCCGCCGTCCGGCCTGAGCAAGCCGGTGATCATGCTGAGGGTGGTGGTCTTGCCCGCGCCGTTGGGCCCGACCAGGCCCGCGAAGCTGCCGGCGGGGACGACGAGATCGACTCCAGCCACCGCGACCTGCTGTCCGTACCGCTTGAACAGGCCATGGGTGCGAACGGCATCCGTCATGGAACCAATCTAGGGGGAGCGACTAGCCTTGCGCGCATGGCGCAGCGAACCCGACGTAGTGAGCGGAGTGGAGGCCCGGCGCAGGAGGGACTCCGCGGAGCGAATGAGGAGTGGTGAGCGACCGATGAGCACAGCAGCTGCGGAGCCTATGCCGGACAAGCCGGACATTCATACGACTGCAGGAAAGATCGCTGACCTCGAGCGCCGCCTCGATGAGGCCGCGCACGCCGGATCCGCGGCGGCGGTGGAGAAGCAGCACGCCAAGGGCAAGATGACGGCCAGGGAGCGGGTGCTGGCGCTGCTGGACGAGGGCTCGTTCGTGGAGTTCGACGAGTTCGCCAGGCACCGGTCCACGATGTTCGGGCTGGAGAAGCGGCGGCCGTACGGCGACGGCGTGATCACCGGGCACGGCACCGTCGACGGGCGGCAGGTCTGCGTGTTCTCGCAGGACGTGACCGTGTTCGGCGGCTCGCTCGGCGAGGTGTACGGCGAGAAGATCGTCAAGGTGCTGGACATGGCGCTCAAGACCGGCTGCCCGATCATCGGGATCAACGAGGGCGGCGGCGCGCGGATCCAGGAGGGCGTGGTCGCGCTCGGTCTCTACGCCGAGATCTTCAAGCGCAACGTGCACGCCTCCGGCGTTATCCCGCAGATCTCACTCATCATGGGCGCCGCGGCCGGCGGGCACGTCTACTCCCCCGCACTGACCGACTTCGTGGTGATGGTGGACCAGACGTCGCAGATGTTCATCACGGGCCCGGACGTGATCAAGACGGTGACGGGCGAGGAGGTCACGTTCGAGGAGCTCGGCGGGGCCCACACGCACAACACGAAGTCGGGCGTGGCCCACTACCAGGCCGCCGACGAGGAGGACGCCCTCGACTACGTCAAGGCGCTGCTGTCGTACCTGCCGTCGAACAACCTCGACGAGGCGCCGGTCTTCGAGCCCGCCGCGGACCTGGACCCGGATCCCGAGCTCGACGAGCTGATCCCGGACTCGGCGAACCAGCCGTACGACATGCACCGGGTGATCGAGCACGTGGTCGACGACGGAGAGTTCCTGGAAGTGCACGCGTTGTTCGCGCCGAACGTCGTGGTCGGGTACGGCCGGGTGGACGGCCAGCCGGTCGGGGTGGTCGCGAACCAGCCCATGCATTTCGCCGGATGTCTGGATATCAACGCATCCGAGAAGGCCGCAAGATTTATTCGAACATGTGATGCTTTTAATATTCCTATCCTGACTTTCGTTGATGTACCGGGATTCCTGCCCGGCACCGATCAGGAATGGAACGGAATCATCCGGCGCGGCGCCAAGCTCCTCTACGCCTACGCCGAGGCCACGGTGCCGCTGATCACGGTGATCACGAGGAAGGCGTACGGCGGCGCGTACGACGTCATGGGTTCCAAGCACCTGGGCGCGGACGTGAACCTGGCCTGGCCCACCGCCCAGATCGCGGTCATGGGCGCGCAGGGCGCGGTCAACATTCTTTACCGCCGCGAGCTGGCCGCCGCCGAGGACCCGGACGCCGAGCGCGCCAGGCTCGTCACCGAGTACGAGGACACGCTGGCCAACCCGTACATCGCGGCCGAGCGCGGATACGTGGACGCGGTGATCCGGCCGTCCGACACCCGGCCACAGGTCGTCAGAGCGCTGCGCGCGCTGCGGAACAAACGGGCGACGCTCCCGCCGAAGAAGCATGGGAACATCCCGCTATGACGGCACATCTGCGTATTGTCCGGGGCGACGCCACGCCCGAGGAGATCGCCGCGTTGGTGACCGCGCTCGCCACACGACAGAGCTCGCACGCCCAACCGCCAACGCCACCCCAACCACGTCGGCAAACATGGCGAAACCCCGCCAGAGGCATGCGTAAGCCTGCCCTTCCCGGGAAGTCGGCATGGCGGATGAGCGCTCTACCTTAGATAGATCCTGGGAAACGGGTGTCAAGCTCGCCGGGAGTTGGGACTATCTAGAGAAAGTAGGCGTATATAGTCGGCCGATCAACTAACACCGCGGCCTGGAGGACGACATGGCCATCCCAGACCTCATGCCGCATCCTGTGGCAGCCAAGTACGCCGTCCTAGTGGATGTCGGTTATCTCTATGCGGCGGCAGGCGAAGTGCTGCTCGGCGCCAAGGAGCGCAAGGAATATCGGGTGGCCGCAGATGAGCTCATCCAGAGTCTACAGAAACATGCAGAGGAACGTATTTCTGGCGAACTTCTGCGGATCTATTGGTATGACGCCGCCCGTGACCGCGTGCCCACCGTCGACCAGCGGGTCATCGCCCAGCTCCCCTGGGTCAAGGTGCGCCTTGGCAACCTGAACGCCCGTGGCCAGCAAAAAGGTGTGGACGCGCAGATCAGGAGCGATCTGGAGGCCCTGGCGAGACATCATGCGGTCACCGACACGATCCTGCTGGCCGGTGACGAGGACATGGTCCCGGCGGTGGAGGCCGCGCAGGCGTACGGCGTGCGCATCCACCTGTGGGGCGTCGAGCCGCCGTACGGCACCAACCAGGCCGAGCGCCTGGTTTGGGAGTCCGACACCGTGGAAGTGATCTCTGCTGATTTCCTGAGGCCCTTTTTCAGCCGTGCTCCCCAGCCTGTCCCCGTCACCCCGCCTGCCGCTCCCTCGCCCGCCCAGGTCTTCGCCGGCCGCGCGCCGGTCAAGCCGCACGCCAAGCCGGGGCAGGTGGCCAAGCTCGGGCCGAGCCGGCCGCGGGTGGAGGACGTGGGCGAGCACGTGGCGCAGAAGTGGATTCTCACCCGTGGCCGCGACAACATTCGCGACCTGCTGCCGGGGCCGATCCTGCCGACCGTGATCGACACCGAGCTGCTGATCGAGGCGGAGAAGGAGCTCGGCCACTCGCTGCGGCCGTTCCCGGAGGCCCGGGTGTGGCTGCGTGACGGGTTCTGGGCGCGCGTCTACCGCGAGTTCGACCTGGGTGTGGGGGTCTCATCGAAGTAGCGCCTCGGCGATCTCCGTGCGGGCGTACAGAACGTATCGGCCCGTACGGTGCGCCGAGCACAGTCCCGCCTTGCGGAGCGCGGTGAGGTGCTGGTTGACGCCGGGCTCGGAAAGCCCGGCACGCTGGGCCAGGTCGCGCGTGGAGGCGGGCTGGTCGAGCTCGGCCAGCAGCCGGGCACGGGTCCTGCCGAGCACGGCGGCCAGCGCCTCCGGCGGTTCCAGCTCGCGGCGCTCCCACAACGTGGCGATGCCGCGCGGCGCGTAGCGCACGGTGGGCTGGTACGGCGGCGTGGTGACCGAGAAGACCCGTGGCGCGACGAACACGCACGGCACCAGCAGCAGCCCGAGCCCGCGCAGCGAGCGCACTCCCGACGCGTACCGGTGCTTGATGCGCAGCGTCCCGTCCTCCCAGGTGACGGCCTGGTCGAGGTCCGCCAGCATGCGCTGGGCGCCGCCCTCGGCGAGCAGCTTGGCCCGGTAGAGGATCTCGCCTTCCAGCAGCGACCTGATCCGCGGCCAGTAGGGCGCCATCGCGGCCGCCCAGTAGGTCTCGACCTCCTGGGCCAGTCGGTCCAGGCCCCGCTCGGGGTCGTCGTAGAGGGCTTGGACCCGTTTCGTCCGCGGGCCTGGGATCTCGTCCAGGTCTGAGCGGACCCGGTCGGCCGCGCCTCGCATCGTGGCGAGTTCCAGCTCCAGGTCCGGCAGGGACGTGGACGGGGGTGTGCAGGTGAAGCCGGCGATGGCGATCGTCGGCACCGGCACCAGGTCGGACAGCAGGCGCCAGTCGACGTCCTGGAGGCGCCGGTGTACCTGCTTTGCCCAGGGGCGCAGGAGGGGGTGGGCGTTCGGGTCCTTCACCACGCGGACGCTGGCCACGACCTCGCCGAGCGGTGAGATCGCGAAGCGGGTGTCGGCGATGTCGCGAGCCGTGAACGTCAGGTCCAGGGTCATTGGATTCGCGTGTCACTTAATCGATGGCCACTTTTGTTGATATCTCAGCACTCTGGCTGGCATGTCGGCAACTGTGATGGAAGAGCCGCTGCTGCGGTTCCGCGGATTTCGTAACCTCTTCGTCGCCGGGGCGGTCAGCCAGCTCGGCAGCCAGATCAGCTACGTCGCGCTGCCCCTGCTGGCCGTGACCGTACTGGGCGCGGGCGCCGGTGAGGTGGGGCTGCTGGCGGCGCTCGGCACGCTCACGGTGCTCGTGCTGGGGCTGCCCGCCGGGGCCTGGGTGGACCGGGTACGGCGGCGGCCGGTGATGATCGCCACCGATCTGCTGCGTGCGGGGGCGCTGCTGTCGGTGCCGGTCGCCTGGTGGGGCGGGTGGTTGTCCATGGGGCAGCTCTATGCGGTGGCGGTGCTGGTGGGGGCGGGCACGCTGGTGTTCGACGTGGCCTCGATGGCTCTCGTGCCCGGGCTGGTGGGGCGCGAGCGGCTGACGTCGGCGAACTCGCTGCTGGTCGGGATGGGCGCGGGCATGGACATCGCGGGGCGGAGCATGGCCGGGGTGCTGGTGCAGGTCGCGGGGGCGCCGGTCGCGGTGCTGGCGGACGCGCTGAGCTACCTGTGGTCGGCCGCCTGGCTGCGTCGTGTGCCCGAACCGCCGACGACCCTGGAACGCCGGGAGCCGATCGGGCGGCAGATCTCGGCCGGCGTGCGTTTCCTCTTCCACGACCGGGTGCTCGTGGCGGCCCTGGTCCAAGGGACCATGGCGAACCTGGCGTTCCCGCTCTGCTCGGTCCTGTTGCCGGTCCTCCTCGTCGGCGAGCTCGGTTACCCGGAGTGGGTGCTCGGCGCGTACCTCGCGGTCGGCGGGCTCGGGGCGCTGGCGGGCTCGTCCTTCGCCCACTTGATCGGCCGCCGCCTCGGCACCGGCCGGGCCACCTGGCTCGTCAGCCTGGCCACCGCACCCGCCTCGCTGGCGATCCCGTTCCTGGACCGGGGGCCGTGGTTGTGGGCGGCCGCGGCGGCCTGGTTCGTGGTGGCGTTCCGTACCGGGGTCAACAACGTGCTGCTCGTCAGCCTGCGGCAACGCGTCACCCCCGACGCCATGCTGGGCCGGATGACGGCCACGATGCGGCTGCTCCTCATGGGCGCGGTCGGCCTGGGCGGCTTGCTGGCGGGCGCGCTCGGCGAGATCTGGGGCGTGCGCTCCGCGTTGTGGCTGGGCGCCCTGATCATGGCCGCGAGCTGGATCCCGATCCTCTTCTCCCCGCTCCGCCGCCACCCCTGAGAATCCATGTCCGATTCCTGCCGGTCATCTGCTGTGACCTGCTGACCTGGTGTTTCACGGTCGTGTCCGATTTCCGCCGGTCAACACTCGGCGAAGCGCATACCGTCGAAGACATGTCACCACTTGAGCTCGACTTCGACTCCTGCTACCGGGCCGTCTCGGCCAGGGACGCCCGGTTCGACGGGCGCTTCTACACGGCGGTGACGACGACGCGCATCTACTGCCGCCCGATCTGCCCGGCTCGTACGCCGGCGTCGCGCAACGTGCGCTTCTACCGGCACGCGGCGTCGGCCGAGGCCGCCGGGTTCCGCCCGTGCAAGCGCTGCCGCCCCGAGCTGTCCCCCGGCGACCCCGGCTGGGACGTGCGTGGCGACCTCGTCGGCCGGGCTCTGCGGCTGATCGACGACGGCGGGGCCGACGAGCAGGGCGTCGCGGGGCTGGCCAGGCGGCTGCACATCACCGAGCGGCACCTGCACCGGCTGTTCGTGGCCGAGCTGGGCGTCGGGCCGCTGGCGGTGGCGCGGACGAAGCGGCTGCTGCTGGCCAAGCAGCTCCTGACGGAGACAGGGCTGCCGGTGACGGACGTGGCGTTCGCAGCCGGGTTCGGGAGCGTGCGGCAGTTCAACGCGACGATGCGGGAGACGTACGGCTTCACGCCAAGCGAGCTGCGGGCCACGGCCGGGCCGCGGGTGTCCGACGCCTCGCTCAGGCTGCGGCTGCACCGGCGGGAGCCGTACGACGTGGAGGGGGTCTTCGCATTTCTGGCCTCCCGGGCGATTCCCGGGCTGGAGGTGGCGGACCGGACGTCGTACTCCCGGGCCGTGCCGGGTGGGACGATCACGCTCACACCACGGCAGGACCACATCGCACTCGACGTGGCGGTGGACGACACGCGGCAGCTCGCCCGCGTCGTGGCCCGCTGCCGCCGCCTCCTCGACCTGGACGCCGACCCTGACGCCATCGCCGAGATCCTCGGCCAGACCTCGCTCGGGCCTTTGGTCGCGGCGCGGCCCGGGCTGCGGGTGCCGGGGGCGTTCGACGGGTTCGAGCTGGCCGTACGGGCGGTCGTGGGCCAGCAGATCTCCGTGGCGGGCGCCCGTACCCTGCTGGGGCGCATCGTCGCCAGGGCCGCCGCACCCGGAGGCCTCTTCCCTGCGCCGTCCCACCTCCTGGAGACCGACCTCACCGGCCTGGGCCTGACCAACCGCCGGATCGAGACCCTCAAGGACCTGGCCGCCCGCCTGGCCGAGGGCCAGATCGACCTGGACGGCGGCCAGGACCCCGCGGAGGCGGTGGCGGGGCTGCTCGAAGTCCCCGGCATCGGCCCGTGGACGGCCAGCTACATCGCGTTGCGGGCGCTCCGCGACCCCGACGCCTGGCCCACGGGCGACCTCGTGCTCAAGAAGCGCATGGCCGCCCTGGGCATCACCGACGATCACATCGAGCGGTGGCGGCCCTGGCGGGCCTACGCCGCGCTGCACCTCTGGAGCTCATCATGATCGCTGCACAGCTCATCCCGACCCCCATCGGGCCTTTGTCCCTGCTGTCCCGCGAGGGAGTGCTGGTCGCGGCCGGCTTCACCGCCGACCCGAAGGAGATGTACGCCCGCCTCACACCCGCGCTCCAGGCGGAGGGCCTGGAGGTGGTGGACGACCTGGGTGCGGCGTCGGAGGCCGTCCGCGCGTACCTGGCGGGCGACCTGCACGCCCTGGACGCCATCCCGGTCTCCCAGCCCGGCAGCCCGACACGCAAGCGCCTGCACGAGGCGTTGCGCGAGGTCAAGGCGGGGACGACCGTGTCGTACGCGGAGCTGGCCGAACGGGCCGGGCTGCCGAAGACGGCGGCACGGGCGGCCGGGTCGGCGTGCGCGCAGAACCTGATCGCGCCGTTCGTCCCATGCCACCGGGTCCTGCCCAGCAGTGGAGGGTATGGCGGCTATTACTACGGCGTACCGGTCAAAGAGTGGCTGCTTGCCCACGAATCCGGGGGAATCACCTACCCATAGCAATGTCTCGGGCCGTCAGGACGGCCGGCACATGCGCATGCAGCAGCCGGCCCGCGCGGTCGGGCTCAGCCAGAGCGCCACCACGCGCCTCGTCACCAGGCTGGAGAACCGCGGGCTGCTCAGGCGCTACCTGTGCGAGGACGACAGGCGCGGCATCTGCTCCGAGGTCACGCAGGACGGACGGGACCTGCTCGCGCAGGCCCGCCCGACGCACGACGCCGTGCTCAAGGAAGTGCTGGCCGAGGCGGCGGAGCAGCCGGAGCTCGCCCCGCTCGCCGCGGTCCTCAGTTAGGCGGCTTGACGTTGCTCTGGATCTCACCGACCGGCACGTCCCGGGTCACGCCGAGCTCCACCGGCGCGAACTGGAACGGGACCACGTCGCCCTGGACCTCCACCGGCCACACGGCGGTGACGGTCAGCGGGTACGTCTCGCGCGGCTGATCGATCGAAGAACGCAGGTAACGTACGCCGCAGGAGAACTCCCCGCCTTTGACGTACGGCTTCCCGGCCGTGCCGCACCCGCTCTCGGTCACCTCCGCACGATCCGGAGTGGTGCCGGAGTCGATCTTGAGGTCTTGGAGCGTGGCCACCAGTGTCACGCTCATGACGCCGGGGATCTCGGCCGTGACCGAACGGCGGGTCTCGCCTATCCCCTCCAGCCAGACGTGGGTGGGCAGGTTCACGAAGCTCTTGGCGTCCGGATTCAGCTTGACGGTCTGCTCGGGCACGGTCATCGCGGCCCTGGCGAGCTCGGCCAGCTGCTCGATGGTGATCCCCGAGGGCGGCGTGACCCCAGGCGGCACGAACAGGAACTGCTGGAGATCGGCCCAGCAGGCCGCTCCCGCTGGATCGCCCTTGTTGTAGCCCGGCGTCCACCACAACCCCTTCTGGCCCAGCTTGTCCTTGAACTGCTGGGTGAAGGCGCGGAAGCTCTCCTCGTCGATCCGCGCTCGGTTGGCCGCGTCACGGCCCTCCGTGAAGAAGCGGTGCATGTCCTCGGCGTTCAGGAAGGGTTCGTACCAGCACGGTCGCTTCATCCGGAAGCCGTCACCCTTGCCGCCTCTGACACCATTGCCGGAGACCTTGATCCGTCTCGACTCGATCTCGGCGCGTAAATTCTCCCCGGAGTCGCCGATCTGGGAGCCGCGTGCGGACGTGTCACTTCCCGGCCCCGGATCGTAGGTGATCCAAGGCTGCAGGAGCAGCAGTCCTGCCGTCGCAATCGAGATCAACGCTTTCATCGGGTGCATCCTTCTCTGGGAGTGAGGTAGGACCTGATGCGCCACACTCCGTCGTCACCGTGGTGCGCGGCCACGCTCTCGGCGTAAGGGCGGGTCCAATCAGGGTGGGGGGAGACGACCTCCCCGGTGCGCGAGGAGATCAGGCGCACTTTCGACTCGTCCACGCATGCGTCGATCTGCGCGCCCCTGCCCATGCGCGCGCTGACCCGCAGGTTGTAGATGCGGCCCGTGCCACGCATCGAGCGTTCCTGGTCGATGAGCTCGTTCACCCACTCGGTCGCCTGGACCTGGGCGTCGATCTCGAGGTTGCGCTTGTAGCCGCGTTTTCCCTCGACGACGGCCTTACGGGTGCCGACGTACTGGTCGACCATGACCTTCAGCAGCGGGTCCGGGTTCGCGGGCCATTCCACCCGCACGCGCATGCCCTCGGCGATGTCGATGAGCTGCGGGCCGGACGGAAGCCCCTCTTCCGCCGGCTCGGTCTGTGCCGTGTCGCTCTTCGCGGGTTTCGGCGCCTCCTGCGGCCGGTACGGCTGCTCGGCCTGGCCGCAGCCCGCCACGGCCAGCAGGATCAGCGCCATCGCCATTCGTCTCATGCCGACGACTCCCTCACGACGTGGATGCGCCACGTGGGCAGCAGTTCCTCGATCAACGCCTCGGTCTCCGGAGCCATCCCGCCGCCGTACGGGTGCGAGGCCGCTCTCCTGGTCAGACCCTCGACGACGGCGCGCAGTCGTACGACGTCCTCGGTCGCGTGCGTGGCCCGCAGCAGGTCGCGCCACAGGCCCTCGTCGTCGGCCGCCAGCAGCAGCGCCGCGCGTACGGCCGCCACCGCGGCGTCCGGCTGCTCCTGCGCGAGCCTGATCTCGCAGAGCTGGTGCGCCGCGTCGGCGACCTCGGCGGCCACGTCGTACTCCAGGTCCTCGGCCGCCAGCCACGCGTACCTGCCGGGCGGCCGACCGGCCAGCAGCGGCCCCCTGACCAGGCCGAGCGCCTTCTCCAGCAGCACGGCCCTGGCCATCGGGTCGACGTGCGAGCGGCGAACGAGCTCCCGGAACAACGCCCAGTCCGTACGCACCTCGGGCCCAAGCCGCAGCCGCCCGGCTCCGTCGGTGAGCAGGTGGCGGGGTCCCAGCCATTCGGCGACCCTGGCGATCGTGGCGTCCCTGACCATGTCCTGCACGCCACGCGGCCACAACACCCCGCCGAGCACCACGGGATGCACGCCGCCCGGGTGTGTGGCCAGGTAGATCAGCAGCTCCGTGGCCAGCGCGAGCCGGCCTTCCTCCAGCGGGCCGAGGCCGAGCAACTCGATGGGGCCGAGCATCCTGATCTCGACGGCCGGCGGGTGCAGTCCCGGCAGCGGCTCCGCCTCGGGGATGGCCTCGCCGTCGAGCCGCCCGGCGGTGCGGAACAGATCGACGAGCGCCCGGTAGTGGCGGCGGGGCAGGAGCTGGGCATCCACCTCGAACCCCAGCTCGGCGATCTTGGCCTTGCCGTCGTCGCTGATCTCCAGCGTCCACGTGGCGTGCGGGACGTCGCCCGCGACGACGTACCCGGCAGTGTCCCTGCGGGCCAGCAGCGCCAGCCGGCGCGCCTCCTCGTGCGTGGGCGCGACCGCGGACAGCAGGTAGTGGGCGTCGCGCGGGCTGCCGCTGATGCGGCCGGTCAGCACCTCCCTGCGGGGCGCCGCGGCGGCCTCCAGCTCGGGGAGCACCTCGGCCAGGCTGCCGACGGCCCTGATGCGGTCGGGGGCGATCGCGGTCAGCTCCTCGCCGAAGCCGACGAGCGTGACGCGCATGCGGTCGGACCAGCGGTTGGTGGCCAGCTCGACGGCGAGGGCGGCCAGCGCGGCCGTGGTCTGCGTGCCGCGTACGTTGATCAGGCCCTGCGCGGCTTCGAGGTCGATGAGCACCCGTCCGTGCACGTTCGTGCCGATGGAGACCAGCCCCGGGTACGGCGCTCCGCCCAGCTGGTTCTCCGCCAGCATGCGGCCCTCGTGGGCGGGCAGCCGCCACACCTGGCCGCCGTCCTCCGCCGTCCAGGGCGCGGGCGGGTCGGGGGCCGGCGGATGCACCCACAGGTCGAGCGTGCGTGGTGACAGGTGGGCCGCGTACACGATGGGCGGGGTGCGGTGCTGCGCCGCCAGCTCGGCGCCGAGCAGGCGCAGGCCGATGTCCAGGATGCGAGCGCCCGGCGCGTCCCCGCCCAGCCGGAGCGCGACCTCGGCTTCGGCGGCGTCGCCGCGCGGGCGGGCGATCCTGCGGCCGAACACCCGGTTCCACAGCTGCTCGCGGCGCCGCCTGGCCAGCACGAGGAGCAGCCCGGCGGCGGCCAGCGAGGCCGCGGCCAGGTATTCGACCAGGTCGTCGCCCTGGCTCTCGCGGACGATCGGCTGCTCCTGCTGCTCGGGCTCCTGCCGCCGCTGGTCCTGCTGCTCCGGCAGGCGGTGCTTGGCCTCGCCCCTCTTCTCGGTCTTCCGCTCGACGTCGTCCTTCTTCTTCTCGATGTGGTCGGGCACCTGCGCCCGGCCCGGGTGGTCGCGCAGCGTCTCCTCGCGCGGCTGGTCGACAGGGACGATGTGGACGTTTCTGGCGTCGTCCGGCATGTCGAGCACCCAGCCGGGCCTGATCAGATCAGCCATCTTCAGGCGGGTGCCGTCCGGCTGCACTTTCGCCTGGTTGAGTCGGTAAATTTCGGGATAGCGGCGGCCGTCGCCCAGGCACTTCTCCGCGATCTCCCACAGGCTCTCGTGGTGGCGGCCGTGCGGCGGCTGGACGACGTACACCTTTTTGGTCTTGTTCGTCTCCATCGCCTTCTCGACGATCGGCGCGGAGTACGCCACCGCCGTCACGGGAGGTGCGGCGGGAGTGGGCGTCAGCTTGGCGATCGGCGCGAGCATCGCCCCGGTGGTGAACAGCAGCAGCACGGCGCCGACGAGCTTGTTGGCCAGGGCCTGGGTGCCGCCGGAGAACGGCACGCGGGCGGGCATGCCCACCCGGCGGACCCCGGCGTACACCTCGACGAGCACACACGCGAACAGCTGGAACCAGGCCAGCCACACCAGCAGCACCAGCACCGCCACGATCGTGCTGGGGCCGACCCGGCTGGTGAGCGTCTCGAGGTCGAGCAGCTCCGGTCTGAGCGGGGGCCCGACGAACGTGAGCAGCGCGTACGGCACCCCGCCCACGAGCGCGACCAGCACGACCAGCGCCGCGAGCCCGGCGACCACGTCGCCGGCGCTGCGTCTGGCGGGCATGCGCGCGGACGTGTGCCGCCCCTGGGGACGCGCGGGCTCTCGCGTCGGCATCGCCTCTCTGTCTCCTTTACCTCGGGGGCTCCGCGCCCTTCGGGTCTCCGGTCCAGCGTCTTGCCTCGTGCGTTCCGCAATCCATCGAGTGGAGCGATTCGGTCTATCTCGCTTCGGGCGCGGCGGTCGCCTGGCCGGTCATCTCCGAGCCGGGGAATCCGATCGCGCCGAGGAAGAACGCCTCCCACCGCACCGACACGGTGACCGTCACCAGTGCCTGCCCCTGCCCCACCGAGCACTCGCCGCTGGTCACGTCGTCGCCGCCCTGGGCCGCGACGATCTCGTCGGCCCGCGCGCACACCTGGTCGTCGCCGAGCAGCCTGGTCTCCCCGATGGCACGCAGGTGGTCCACGTCGATCTGGTCGGCGCCGGCCCGCGCGGCCTGCTCGGCCACGTCGGCGGCACGCAGCCGGGCGTTGATCGCCGCCCCGCCGTCCACCAGCAGCCCGGCCAGCAGGAACACGACCACGGAGAACAGCACGGTGAACACCGACATCGAGCCGCGTTCACTCATCGATCCTCCTGAACTGCTCCAGAGGCACCACGGCCGTGCCGGTCATCTGCTTGGTGCCGCCGAAGCCGAGGAAGCCGAGGTCGAGTTCGCACGTCACCTCGGCCTGGACCTGGCCGCCCTGCTCCCACGCCGAGCCGTCCAGCGTGACCGACGGCGACCCGCAGGGGCCGGTGAGCGTGCTCTCGGCGATCGCCTCGGCGGCCGCCTCGGCCTCGTCGAACGTACGCTGCACCGACGCCGCCCTGGCGGCGTCCCTGGCCGCCCCGTTGACCCGCCCCTGGGTCTCCACGAGCACCCCGGCGCCGACGAGGAACATGAGGAACAGCAGGAAGAGCGGGGCCAGCATGACCGTCTCCACGGCCATGGAGCCGCGCTCGGGATCTCTGGTCGTCATCCGCAGTCCTCGCCGCCGTCGTCGGGGCGGAAGCACTCGACGGGACCGCCCGCGGTGGCGGTGATCGTGAACGTGAGTGGCGGCAGCAGCGGGATGACCTGCACGGCGCTGCCGGTCACCGTGACGAAGCGCTGGTCGGGCTCCCGCTCGGACGTCGTGGCGGTGGCGTTGCCGAGCAGCCGCGGCCCGATGGCCCGCACGATGTCGGTGGCCTTGGCCGTGGCCGCACCGGGCCAGTCGCCCGAGTCGATCGGCGCCGCCCTTGCCACGCGGGCGCCTTCCCTGGCGGCCGCCTCGGCCACCTGCCGCCCGTGGAACCAGAGCGCCACCTGCACGATGAGCAGCACCACCGCGAGCACGACCGGCATGAGGATGGCCAGCTCGACCGCGGTCACGCCGCGCTCGCCGTCGCGGGGCCTAGCCGCCGCCACCGCCGCCGCCGCCGCCGCCGAAGTTCGACCGGATCTGCTCCTGTTGCTGCTCGACCAGGCTTCTGATCAACGTGGCCAGGCCGAGCGCCACACCGGCGATGATGGCGGTGATGATCACCCATTCCACGGCGGAGGCGCCGCGGGTGGGCGCCGTGCGGGCGCGGTGGATGCGCAGGCTCAGCCACGCGGTGAGGTAAACGATCCAGGGATGGTTCATGAGACCCCCAACATCTTCATTGCGGCGGGAAAACTGAGAAAAATCACGAATCCGGCGCAGAGCAGGAGCTGGGCCACGAGCATCGACTGCGAGCGCTCGCCCGCCCGGCCCTCGATCTCCGCCAGCTCGCGGCGGCGCAGGGTGGCGGCCCTGGCCGTGAGCGAGGCGCGTACCTTGGCGCCGTCGTCGGCCACGAGGCCGAGCGCTGCGGACAGGTCACGCAGCTCGTCGACGTTGATCTCCTCGCCGAGCTGGCCGAGTGCCTGCCATGGGGTGATGCCGACGATCCTGGCGCCGCTCAGCGCGTCGCGGATGCGGCCCATCGCCCAGTTGGGCCGCTCGCCGCTGACCGAGACGGCCATCATGAGCGCCTCGGGCACGCCGCGACCGCCGGCCAGGTTCATGGAGACGAGGTCGAGGAACGCGCTCACGGCGTGGCGGAAGTCGCGTCTCCTCGCCGCCGCCTCCTTCTTCACCTGCAGGTCGGGCAGGAAGAAGAACAGGATCGCCACGAGCACGGAGGTCCAGAACGGGATGGTCAGCGAGGCGCCCCACTCCATGAGCACCAGCCAGCCGAGCAGCAGCGGGAAGGCCAGCAGGCCACTGGCACCCAGCAGCGCCTTGGTGGCGAGGAACGCCTCGAACGACCGTCCCAGCAAGGCCAGGTCCGCTCTGGCCGATCTCGCCTCCCAGCCGCGGGCGCCGTAGAGGCGGGCGAGCCGCGCGCCGAGGCCGCGGCGGAACGCGCTGACCTCCTCGTCCGGCAGCACGAGCTGGATACGCGGGGCGCCGGCGTCCTCGCGTACGGCGTCCAGCGCCAGCAGCCGCGCCACCAGCCCGGGGCGGGCCGGGAACAGCGCCCGCAGGAACACGAACAGGCCGAGCCCCAGTACGGCGCCGGCCAGCGCGCCCTCAACCATTGCCGCCCCCTCCCGTCAGCAGCCGCGTCGGTTTGTCGAACCTGGCCAGCCGTCTCATCCACGCGAACCCCGCCCCGAACAGCCCGGCCACGACCACGAGCACGGCCTGGCCGAGGAGGCCTTCGTACTCGGCGACGTAGGAGGGGTTGAACACGACGAGGATCCCGGCGAAGAGCAGCGCCGTGATCACGACGATCTGCACGCTGCGCCTGGTCGAGCGGCGTTCGGCCTCGACGCGGCGGCGCATGTCGAGCTCCTCGCGGGCCGAGACGGCCAGCGCGCCGAGCACGTCGCGCAGACCGGGGCCGCGAAGCTTGGAGTTGAGGATGAGCGCGGCCACCACCAGGTCGGCCGAAGGGTCGTCGAGCTCGTCGGCGAAGAGGGCGAGCGCCTCGGGCAGCGCCATCCTGGTGTGCAACCGGTCGATCATGGCCCGCAGGTGGGGCCTGAGCGTGGGCGCGGCGGCCCTGATGGACGACGGGATGGCCTGTTCGAGCCCGGCCGCGCCGGCGATCGTGTCACGCAGCGACTCGGTCCAGGCGGCGAGCCCTTCGAGGCGGCGCATGGCCGCGCGTTCCTCGGCCGCGCCGCCCGACAGGCCGCGCCAGGCGAACACCAGCAGCACCGTCCCCACCGCCATGACCGGCCAGCGGGTGATCACCAAGACGACGGTGGCGGCCACGGCGGCGATCGCGGCGCGCGTGGTCAACATCTTGACCAGGTGCCGCTTGGGTTGCGGCGGGCGGGGGCGCAGGCCGTACAGGGAAAGGACGAACAGGAACAGGCCGCCGCCGGCCACGGCGCCGGCCAGCAGGGCGAGCGGGTCGAACGTGAGCGGCATCCGTCACCATCCCCCCGGCGTGTAGCCGTGCGCCATGAGCTCGTCCAGGCAGGAGACCGGGGCATGCGGGACGGCGCCGCCGCCGGGTCCCGGGACGAACACCTCGCTCGACAACACGCGCCCGTCGCAGCCGTTGACCTCGCGGATGCTGGAGACGTAGCGGCGCAGGGTGCCGCCGCGGTGGTAGTCGTTGCGCTTCTCGATGAAGACCACGAAGTCGATGGCGCCCGCGATGAGCATGTGGGTGGCGTCGATGGGCAGGCGCTCGCTGGCCTGCAGGGCGTAGGTGGCGATGCGGTTGAAGACCTCCATGCTGGAGTTGGCGTGGATGGTCGACAGGGAGCCGTCGTTGCCCTGGGTCATCGCGTTGAGCATGGTGACGATCTCGTCGCCGAGGACCTCGCCGACGATGACGCGGCTGGGGTTCATCCGGAGCGACCTCCTGACCAGCTCGGCCATGGAGATCTCGCCCTGCCCCTCGGAGTTGGGCAGGCGCTGCTCGAAGGCGACGACGTTCGGGTGGAGCTCGGGGAACTGGTCGAGGCCGAGCTCCAAGGCGCGCTCGACGGTGATGAGGCGCTCGCTGGGCGGGATCTCGTTGGCCAGGGCCCGCAGCAGGGTGGTCTTGCCGGCGTTGGTGGAGCCGGCGATCATGAGGTTTTTGCGGGCGGCGACGGCCGCGCTCAAGAACCTCCCCACGTCCGGACTTATCGTGCCGTTGCCGACTAGATCGGACATGAAGACCTTGCCCAGGCGGGCGCGGCGGATCGACACCGCCGGCCTCACCGTGACGTCCATGACCGCGCTCAGCCGGGAGCCGTCCGGAAGGCGCAGGTCGAGCTGTGGGTTGGCGGTGTCGAACGGCCTGCTCGACAGGCCCGAGTACGCCGCCAGAATCTGGATCAGCTCGATCAGCTCGTCGTCGGACTCGGCGACCGGGTCGTGCATGAGCTCCTGGCCGTCGGCGTAGCTGACGAACACCTTGTCGCAGCCGTTGATGTCGATGTTCTCGACCTCGGGGTCGTCGAGCAGCGGCTGCAGGCGGCCCACGCCGAACAACGCGGCATGGATGCCGGCCGCGAGCGCCTCCTCCTCCTCCACCGTGGGGGGCGTGCGGCCGAGGCCGATCTCGCTGCGCGCGTGCTCCTCGAGGACCTGGGAGATCAGCGCCCTGGCGAACTGGCGCTCGTCCTCCCCCGTCATCGCGGGCAGGCCGTTGGCCTGGTCGAGCCTGCGCTGATGGGCCAGGCGGTCGCCGACCTCCTGGCGGAACCGCTTGACCAGCGAGTGATCGATCATCGGTGGCTCACCAGCCTCGCCGCCAGGTCGCGAGCCGTACGGATGAGGAGCGAGCGGTCCAGGCGGCCGCCCCACTGGCCGCGCAGGAGCTCGGCGCCCTTGGGGTCGTACGCGAGGCCGTGGACGAACTGCACGCTGGGGCCGACGATCCTGCGGACGTCCTCGATCGAGGCGCGGTAGGCGCGCGGGTCGGCGATCACCACCACGCCGTGGGCCTTGGTGATCTGGAGGCGTTCGCGCAGGTGGGCGACGTGGTCGAGGGTCGCTCTGGTCAGCAGCACGACCTGCTCGGCCTCGGCCAGCAGGTCGCCGAGCTGCGGGTACGCTCCTAGGCGGCCGCAGTCGGCGATCACGTCGGCGTTCGGGATCCCGGCGAGCGACCTGCCGAGCGGGCCCCACAACCAGGTGAGACCCGCGGCCTGCTCGCCGTGGGTGAGCCCGGCCAGCACGTCCAGCCCACCGATGATCTTCTGCGTGTGCTGGTGTATCTGGGCGGGTTCCAGGCCGCGCCGGGCCGTCGCGCCCAGCGTGAGCAGGCCCTTGCCCGGGTTGAGCACGCCGCCGTCGGCGGCGGGCAGACGGTAGGCGAGGTCGCCGCCGGCCGGGTCGCACTCGGCCAGCAGCACCGGCCGCGGCCAGACCGCGGCCATGGCCGTCGCGGCCGTCGTCACCCCCGGCGCGCCCTTGTCGGCGGCCAGCACGATCAGTCCCACGTCAGCGTGCCCCCGGCAGCTCGGCCACCGCGATCTCACCGGTGGAGGCGAACGCCGCTATTTCCGCCGCGGCCGCCGAATCCACGACCACCGTGATCTGGCCGGAATTTCCAGATCTGGACTTGTCGCCCGAGGCGAAGACGAGCGCGCTGGACGCCAGGACGCGTGTTTGTCCCTGGCTCGAGCGGCTCGGCACGAATATCACCTGGACGCGGTCGCCTTGTTGGATGCCGGCGGGCATTTGCCCTGGCTTGAGCGCCAATCCGACCGTCGCCTTTCCCTCGCCGAGCTCGGTGCTGGCCCGGACGCCCATCTGGTTCGTCAGCAGGGTGCCGGGGAGGATCGTGACGGCCGCGAAGCTGTTGACGACCTGCTGGCGCTGCGACCAGCTGACGTAGTCGATGCCCGTCTCGGCGATCTTCACCTCTTCGAGCGCCTCGGGCGGGAACTTCTGACCTGCGCCGATCTGCTGGGTGACCCTGATGGCGGAGACGCGGTCGCCGCTGTTGAGCACGAGCAGGGTCGTGGCCAGCGCGCCGCCGAGGATGAGCAGGACGGCGAGCGCGGCCAGGGCCGGCTTGCGTTCGCGGGGTGGCACGGGGAGCTTGCGCGAGGCCGGGCCGGACAACCCCGCCGCCGCGTTGACGGCAGGCTTTTCACTGGTCCTCATGGGTGGGGGGCTCCCAATGTGAATTGTGGAATCCACGCCATTATGTGGGGCTGGTCCGAACGGCGGGGGCGAAATGCGAGGACCAATGCTCGTTTCGCAGGTGACGGTATGTCAACGGGAAATAACCGATGCTTATTGTTTCTATCGAGTTGACGGATGGGGATTTTTCCGGCTAGTTCCGCGCGATTACCACTGGCGTCACATCAGGCACAGGATCAACTGCTTTTACGGATTCATACCGACGAATGGCCGGTCGGTCATGCCATTGATGTCAACCGGCCGGTCTCGCCCCGCTTCGGGCGCTACCTTGGCGGCCGAAGTCGAGCGAGGAGACGGCACCATGCGGATCATGCTCACCGTGCTCGGCGGGCAGGGCGACCGTGACGTCGTGATCGACGGCGACGACCACACCACAGTGGCCAGGGTGAGTGCGGCGCTCAGCGACGCCGGGCCGCTCGCGACGGTCGTCCGGCTGCCCAGAGCCAGAGCGCCCTACGGCATGTCCGCCGGACGCGGGCCTGCGCCCGACGACGCCGGGCTGCACGTGCCCCGCCCGCGCCGGCCTGACCGCGCCGGCAGGCCCGGCCGGCACGAGGCGGCCATGCCAGGCGGGCAGGCTGCTGTCACGCCGGGCGGTCAGGAGCCGGCTATGCCGGGCGGGCAGGAGCCGGTCATATGGCGTGACGGCCGCCCGCTCGACCCGCGCGCCCCGGCCACCTCCGTGCTGCGGGACGGCGACAAGATCACGCTCGACCCTCGCCTGGCCCGGGCCACGGTGGTCGAAGAGCCGGGCGGGGTGGCCGAGGTGCGGGTGGTGGGCGGGCCCGCGGCAGGGGCGGTGCACCGGCTGGGGCTGGGGACGTACATCATCGGCTCCGATCCGATGTGCGCGATCGCCGCCGCCGATCCGGCGCTCGCCCCGGAGGCGGTGACCGTACGCGTGACGCCGGATGCGATCACCGTGGAGCGCACGTGGCAGCAGCCGGGCGACGCGCCCAAGCTCAAACTCAAGGGCCGATGGGCCGAGGAGGTCGCCGAGCTGACGGCACGGGTCGCCGAGCGGGAGGCGGCCGAGCTCGCGGCCGGCTACGGCGAGGTGCCCGAGCTCGACGGCCGGCCGCTCACCGAGCCCGTCCAATGGATCGACCAGGCGGTGCTGACCTGTGGTTCCTCGGTCTTCGTCCTGACGTCGATCGAGGCCAAGGACGCGCACCTGACGCCCAGGAGCGAGGGCGGCGTGGCGTACAACCGCCCGCCCAGGCTGCGCCGCCCCGAGCCGGAGCGCACGTTCGTGAAGCCGAAGGAGCCGAGCAGGAACGAAGGGCTGCGCCTGCAGTTGCTGGCCGCGCTCCTGCCCGCCGCGCTGGGGCTGACGCTGGCGATCGCCCTGGGGCAGTGGTACTACCTGCTCATCGCCTTCATGACGCCGATCATCATGATCGGCCAATGGTGGAGCGACCGCCGCCACGGCAAGAAACAGCACAAGAAGGCGATCAAGGAATACAAGGAACGGCTCCAGAAATTCGACGAGGTGGTCGAGCAGGCCAGGGTCGCCGACGAGGCCGCCCGTAGAGCCGACGCTCCAGACCCGGCCCAGGTGCTGCTCACAGCCACGGGGCCGCGCAGGCGGCTGTGGGAGCGCAGGATCCACGACTCCGACGCGCTCCGGCTGCGGGTCGGTCTCGCCGACCTGCCCGCCGATCTGCAGCTGTCAGAGGAGCAGGGCGGACCCATCGATCCACCGATCTGCCGTTCCGTGCCCGTGGCACTGCCGATGCGGCGGCTGGGAGTGGCGGGGGTCACCGGTCCGCGAGGCGCCGCGGCCGCCCTGGCGAGCTGGCTGATCGCCCAGGCCGCGACCCTCCACAGCCCCCGCGACCTGGCCATCGTGGTGGTGTCGGCGCACGCCGACGCCGAGCACCGCTGGGGCTGGATGCGCTGGCTGCCGCACTGTGCGCCACGTGCCGGCGAGGAGTGCGTGGCGCTGGTCGGCACCGACCCCGAGTCGGCCGCGCGCCGCGTCTCCGAGCTCGCCGCCCTCATCGACGAGCGCCAGAACACCAAGATCCCCGAGCTCGGCAAGGTCCCGAGCGGCTGGGACGACCTCGGCGGATCCGAGAAGCCCACGTTCTCCTCCTACGACGTGCGCCCTTACGACGTGCTGGTGATCCTCGACGGCGCCCAGGTGCTGCGCGGCCTGCCCAACATGCCGCAGGTGCTGCGCCAGGGACCCCGCGCCGGGGTGTACACGCTCGCCATCGACGACGACCAGCGCCTGCTGCCGGAGGAGTGTCAGACAGTGGCCGCGTGCGGCGGCGACGGCCTCGTGCACCTGCGGGGCGGCGGCCTCGACGTCATCGGCCCGGTGCTGGGCGATTTCGTGTCGGGCGCCTGGTGCGACCGCTTGGCCAGGTCACTGGCTCCGATCCGCGACGTGAGCAGGGACGACCCTGCGGGCAACCTGCCCGGGGCGGTCCGCCTGCTCGACCTGATGGGCATGCCCGACCCGTCGGGCAAGGAGCTGGCCTCCCGGTGGCGCGACCATGGCACCACCCGCGCGCTGATCGGCGTCGGCCCCGAGGGACCGTTCTCGGTGGACCTCAAGCTCGACGGGCCGCACGGCCTGATCGCCGGCACCACGGGCGCGGGCAAGTCGGAGCTGCTGCAGACGCTGATCTGCACGCTGGCGGTGGCCAACCGGCCGGACCAGCTGACGTTCGTGTTGATCGACTACAAGGGCGGGGCCGCGTTCAAGGAGTGCGTACGCCTGCCGCACACGGTCGGCATGGTCAGCGACCTCGACGGCCACCTGACGCAACGGGCGCTCGACTCGCTGGCGGCGGAGATCCGGCGCAGGGAGCGACTGCTGCTGAAGGCCGGGGCCAAGGACATCGACGACTACGCGGGCGACGTCCCGCTGCCGCGGCTGGTGCTGATCATCGACGAGTTCGCCGCTCTGGTGGCCGAGTTGCCCGACTTCGTCGCCGGCCTCGTGGACATCGCCCGCAGAGGCCGCTCACTGGGCATCCACCTGATCCTGGCCACCCAGCGCCCGGCGGGCGTGGTGACGGCCGACATCCAGGCCAACACGTCCCTGCGGATCGCACTTCGCGTGACCGAGCCCGCCGAGTCGTCGGACGTCATCGACCTGCCTGACGCGGCCCACATCTCGAAGTCCACACCGGGCCGCTGTTACGTGCGTTCGGGGGTGGGCGCGGCCACCGCGGTGCAAACGGCCAGAGTCGGAGGCCGCAGCCCGGCGAGACCGGCCACGTCGCCGAGCGGAGCCGACCATGCGGCGACCGTCCGGGTGCTCGACGTAACCTGGCGTTCCCTCGGCAAATCCCTCCCACCTCCGCCGGAGCCGGAGGAGGAATCGGCGGTCACGGACCTCACGCTGGTCGCCGACGCCCTCATCGAGGCCGCCCGGCTGGCCGGCGTCCCCACCCAGCCGAGCCCCTGGCTGGACCCCCTCCCCACCCATTTCGTCCTGGACCTCCCCGACTCGAGCGCACCTGTCTCGCCCACGCTCACCCCCGAAGCGTCCGATCCCGCGACGTCTGACGGCGCAGGTCCCGAGACGCCGAGCGCGGTGGAAGCCGTTCCCCTCAGCGCGTCCGGGCTTCCCTTCCGCGGCAATCCCCTCCAGGCCCGCGTGAAAGCGCCGTTGGGCACGTTTCCGAAGGCTGCCCCGCCTGCGGGATTCGGGGCCCTCCCGCCATCGGAGCCGGGTGTGGGCCTGTCGCCGGAACCCGCCGGAGCTGGCGCATTCGCCGAGGTGGCGCCACTGCCTTTCGGGCTGACGGACCGTCCGTGGGCGCAGGATCGGCGGCCTCTCGCTCTGGACCTGGCCCACGGAGGACACCTGCTCATCGCGGGCGCCGCGCGCAGCGGCAGGTCGACGGCGTTGCGGACGATCGCGGGGTCGATCGCGGCCCATGCCTCTCCCGGCGACGTACATCTCCATGCGGTCGACTGTGGCTCGGGCGCGCTGTTGCCGCTGGTGGCGATGCCGCACTGCGGGGCGGTGGTGACCCGTGACCAGCTCGACCGGGTCGAACGCCTGCTCACCCGGCTCCGCGTCGAGATCGGGCGCCGCCAGCAGTTACTGGCCGAGGCCGGGCACGCCTCGCTGGCCGAATACCGGCAGGCGGGCCACCGGATTCCCTGGCTGGTGTTCATGCTCGACCGTTGGGAAGGCTTCGTGGCCGCGTTCGAGGGTTACGACTACGGCCGCCTGATCGAGTCGCTGCTCCAGTTGCTGCGTGAAGGACCGGCGGTGGGATTCAGGGCGGTGATCACCAGCGACCGGTCGGGGCTGCTGGGCCAGGTGTCCACGGTGTTCGACGACCGCCTGCTCCTGCGCCTCGCCGACTCCTCCGACTACGGTCTGGCAGGATTCCCGCTCAAGGGCCTGCCGTCCTCCATGCCTGCGGGCCGCGCTCTGTCCATGGGCGATCACGGCATCGTGGAGCACCACATCGCGCTGCTCTCCCCCGATCCCGCCGGCCCCGCGCAGGTGGCGACCCTCCAGGCACTGGCCCGGGCCGCCGCCACCGCCCCGTGCGCTCCCCCGGCTGGGCGGGCCCAGCCCTGGCCCGCCCATGCGGCCGGCCGGAGTGGCTGGCATTGGCACGGGGAGCCGCCGCTGCGCGTCGACGCCCTTCCGATGCGCATCACCGCGAGCCAGGCGCTCGCGCTGGACCCGTCCTTCAGTCCTCCGTCGCCGCTGTGGGCGCTGGTGGGTGCGGGCGGCGACGCGCTCGCGCCGCTCGGGCTCGACCTGCTGGCTCACGGACCCGGGGCCGTGATCGCGGGCCCGGCGCGCTCGGGCCGCTCGTCGACCCTGCTGGCGGCCGCTCATTCGCTGATCGCACGAGGGACGCCCGTCATCGCCGTCGCGCCGAGACGCAGCCCGCTACGAGAGCTGGCCGGAGCGCGGGCCGTGCTGGACGGCAACGCCACGAACCTGGCCGAGCTCGTCGCGGATCTGCACCACTATGTCGTGCTGGTCGACGACGCCGAGCTGATCAACGCGGACGGTCCGCTGGGGATGGCGCTGGAGGAGGTGCTCAAGTCGGGGAGAGACGGCGATCACGCGCTGCTGATCGCGGGCACGACAGGGGATCTGGCCGTCGCCTACCGCGGGTTCGCGGCGGAGACCCGGAAATCCCGTACGGGTGTGCTGCTGTCGGTCCAGGGCCAGAACGACGGTGACATCTTCACCATTCGCCTGCCCCGTGGGGCGACCGGAGGTCCGCCCGGGCGCGGGATCCTCGTGACGACCGGCACCATCACTCCGATCCAAGCGGCTCTCCCGGACGGCGAATAGCCCTGGTGGGGCGCGGGGTGAATGTACGGTTTCTGAATAGTCCGCGAAGATCTGGACGGGCCGATGATCCGGCTGACAATGTTCCGCCATGCGGATCAAGACCCTATTAGCCGGCCTCTGCGGCATGGCCGTGCTTTCCCTCGGCGGCGTCAACGCGGCGAGCGCCTCCGCGGTATCGGCAGGACCCACGTTCCAGCTCCCGTTCCCCTGCGGAGAGACCTGGGTGGGCAGCAACAAGAGCTCAGCGCACACCGCCGGTTACGAGATCGACTTCAACGGGAGCGCCGGCGACGGCGACAGGGACCTGGGCAGGACTGTCGTGGCGGCGGCCGCGGGCACGGTCGTGATGTCGGAGTTCCGGACCACGGACGGCTTCGGCAAAGTGATCAAGATCCGGCATTCCGATGGCTCCGTCACCTTGTACGCCCACCTGAACGACCTGCTGGTCAGCAAGGGCGCGACAGTGCGGCAGGGGCAGAAGATCGGCACCGTGGGCAAGACGTCCAAGAAGTACAAGATGCTGGCTCACCTCCACTACGAGCAGCGCACGTCCGCGGGGACGATCGTCGCGGCCACGTTCAACGGCGTCAGGTTCCGCTACCCGAACCAGACGCTGACCTCGAAGAACTGCGGCGGCAGCCAGCCCACCACGCCGCCCCCGGCCACCGGCGGCACGAAGAACCCGTACTCGGCCACGCAGGTCTGCGGTTCCGGTTTCAAGCAGATCGACTCGGCCGCCCTCGGCACGGTGGGGCGGGTGGTCCTGCTCTACTCGGCGGCCAGCGGCGAGAACTGCGTCGTCACGCTGCGTAACAACGTCGCAGGAAAGGCGGCCATGCGGGCGTACCTGGAGGTCAAGGGCCAGCCGAGGAAGACGGGCGCGGGCAGCTTCCAGTTCTACGCGGGTCCGATCCGGGCCAAGGCCGTCCGCACCTGCGTCAAGTGGGGCGGCGCCATCGGCTCCGTCACGTACGACAGCCCCTTCGAACACTGCGGCTGAGAAGCCGGACGTCGGCCTCGTGACTCCGGCAGTCACGAGGCCACAGGTGGATATGGTGCTTTAGGGACGTTCGGGAAACAAGGGCCTTTATGCTGATGCGCGGGCTGTGACGCGCGGGAGGGGCGGGAGGGACTGTGCAGACCAAGAAAGACCTCTATCAGGCCCACCGCCTGATGCAGCAGCGGCTCGGGATGGCGCTCCTGCAGGCGGAGCCGGACGTGCCCGAGTCCCCGATGCGGCGGCAGAACGTGGCAACGTTCGGCGGGATCCTGGTCGGAGTCCTGGTCATGGCGGTGTTCGGGATCTGGGGGCTGGTCAAGCCCGGCAACGCCACCAAGCTGACCGACCCGGGCCAACTGCTGGTCGAGGAGGAGACCGGGGCCACGTTCGTCTACAGCCAGCAGCAGCAGCGGCTGTTGCCGGTCGCGAACTACGTGTCCGCGCGGTTGGTGCTGGACGCCGGGGAGATCACGACGCGGAGCGTGACCGCCGCCTCCCTGGCGGGGCTCAGCCGTGGGCCGCTCATCGGCATTCCCGGCGCACCCGACTCGCTGCCGGTCAGGGAGAAGCTGGTCAAGGCCCCGTGGTCGGTGTGCGTCGTGGACGTGCCCGACAACCTGACCGGGCGCAGGCCGTACACGACGCTGGTCGGGGGGACCGACGTCGGCGGGAAGCCCGTGGGCACGAGTGCCATGGTGGTCTCCGACGGACAGCAGAACTGGGTCATCTGGGGCGACCGGCGCATGCGCGTCGGCGAGCCGGGCGTGCGCGCGCTCAACGCGCAGCCCAGGAAGGTGCCCACCGCCTGGCTGACCGCGCTGCCGGTCGGCCGCGACTTCAAGGGCCCCGACGTGGCGAACCGGGGGAAGAAGCTACGCGCCGGAGGCCAGGCCACAGCGGTGGTCGGGCAGGTGTTCACGGTGCCGGCCCTGCCGGGCACCGCGGCGCGCTGGTACGTCCTGCTCGACGACGGCTTGGCGCCCATCACCGCCGTCCAGGCCAGGTTGCTGCTGGAGGATCCGGCCAGCAAGAAGGCCTACGGCAACCGCCCGGTGCAGCCCATCCAGATCGACGCCGCGTCGGCCAACGCGGCACCGTCGCGCCAGAACGTCATGGACACCAGCCTGCCGCCGGCCATGCCGAACGTGATCAACGTGCCGGGCTCGGCACCGCTCTGCTCGGTGTACGCCAACACGGCGGCGGGCTCCGTCGCGGCGAAGGTGACCGTCGGCAGCAGGATCACCATTCCGACGCCGGCGAACTCGAGCGTCCAGAACCGCTTCGACCAGGTCCTGCTCCCGCCGGGAAGCGCCGTGGTGGCCGGCGTGCTGCCCGGCGAGGGTCAGCTCAACGCGGTGGCCGGCGCGCTGTCACTGATCACCGACCAGGGCGTGCGCTTTCCAGTGCCGTCGGCGGATGTGCTCACCAAGCTCGGCTACGACGCCGCCGACATCGCTCCGGTGCCGGCGAGCATCATGCAGTCGATCCCGCAGGGCCCGACGCTCGACCTGGCGGCCGCCATGGTGCCGGTGACGGTGGCCGGCAGGTAGGCCCGTCTCAGCCGCCGGGGTCGCCGTCGGCCACGACGAGAGCGAAGCTCCCGGGCAGGGGGATGACCTCGGCGAGCCGGAAGCCGGCCGCCCGCAGCAACGTGGTGTACTCCTGGCGCGTGCGCTCCATCCCGCCGTCGAACACCGCGAGCATCCTGATGTCCATGTCCTTGCCAGGATGCGGGCTGTCGTCGTCCGGCAGCACCATTTCGAGCACGAACAGCGTCCCGCCCGGGCTCATCGCCGACCGGACGTTGCGGAGGATCCGTACGGCCTCCTGGTCCGACCAGTTGTGCAGGACGCTGGCCAGCAGGTACGCATCGGCACCTGGCGGGACACTGTCGAAGAAGTCTCCCGCCACGAGCCGGCATCGGTCCGCCACGCCGCGCTCGCCCAGGGCACGTGCGGCGCCCGGAACGACATGGTCGAGGTCGAAGAGCACGCCCTTGAGCCGCGGATGCCCGGCCAGCACCGCGGCCAGCAGATGCCCTCGCCCGCCGCCGACATCAACAAGTGTGTGGAATCTGGAGAAGTCATAACTCGCGGCTATCGTCCCGAGGTACGGCCGCGTACGCGCGATCATGTACTCGTCGAAGAGCGTCCTGAGCGCCGGGTCGCGGTCGAGGTACGCATAAAAGCTCCCGTACCGCTCGGCGAACGCGCTCCTGCCGGTCCGCACCGTCCGGGTCAGGGCGCCTATCGCGTACCAGAGCCCCTCCTGGGCGATCGCCCGCACGGCGGGACGCAACGACCCGGGCGCTCCGGAGCGCAAGGTCATTCCGTGTTCGGTGAGCTCGTAGCCGTCGTCAGTGGAGCGCACGATTCCCATGCTCGCCACCTCACGCAAGGCACGATGCAACGACGGCGCGTCCGCCCCGCACAGGTCGGCCAGTTCGTCCACCCTGCGAGGGCCGTCCGCGAGATGATCGGCGCAGCCGAGCTCGGCCACCGCCGCCAGCGCCGCGAAGCGTGAGAGACCGTAGATCGCCTCCCACACCGGTTTCCCTGAAGACGACATCGGACCCCCTGCCTGTGTTCGGGCACCCGCTCCATCGCCGGTCGTGCCCGCCCGATGCCGTGCTTCTACCCAGCGTGCACTCGCCTGCCCCCGTGGCCGGCTACCAGCCAGGCATGAGCGACGGCTGCTCGAACTGGCCGGTGTCGAACTTGCTCTCCGGGGAGTCGACCATGTCCAGCGAGGCGGCATCGTAGATCGCGCTCGCCTCCATCAGGTTCGGCTTGCTCGCCGACACGGCCTGCAGCCCCGGCAGGTCCTTGGCGAACTGGTTGTAGGCGATGCCTGCGATCCCCAGGATGCCGGTGGCCTTCATGATGAGCTTCCAGTGGTTCTTGAAGACCGTGGACACCGAATTGTGCAGCCCCACCACCGCGCGCATCGCCGCCGCCTCGCCCTGCAGTGCGCCCGCCACCGACATCCGGCACGCCAGGACGAACACCGCCAGCGCCTCCAGGAAGGCCCCGACGATGATGCACACGGACATCAGCACGTGGTAGCCCTGCGCCGTGCACCTGAGGGTGTTCCCGCAACCGGTCCTGTTCTCGTCGAGCGTGGCGAGGTGGCCATCAAGGACGTCGACCTTGTCCTTGAACGACTGGTAGGCCCGGCCCTCCCAATCCCCGGCCTCGCCGATCTCCTTGGTCAGCCGCTGCAACTCGCCGCGCAGGGCGGCGATGTCACTGGCGGCGGGCGCCGCCATCGGCGGGCGCCACTCCTGCTGCCCGCCACCGGCGAAGAGCGGTGACGCCGAGGCGGGTGAGATGTTGACGGAGTGGGGGTTGAGCCACTGGTCGGCCGCCTGGTCCTGCGCGAACGGGTCCGCGACCATCAGCCCCATGAGCCCGACGATCGGCCAGGCGTACGGCATGACCACGGCCGCCGCGGTGGCGAGCCCCAACGCGGTGACGAAGCCATCGAAATCCGTCTCGTAACCCGCCATCTGCCTGCCCCTATATCTCTTCCTTGCCGAGCACCGCCGGCGCGACGTCCTCGTCCATCCCCCAGACGCCCTCTTCCTCGGCGAGATGCGGGCCGCGCTCGCGGTCGTTGTCCCCGTTGCCGGGGCTCGCCCCGCCCATGGCGCCGGGAGGGTAGATCGGCGGTATGCCGGTGTTCAGCGCGCGGGCGATGCTGCCCGGCGCCACGCCACCGCCCGCCGACGGCCCGCCGGGTCCCAGGGGGCCCTCCGGATAGCCGACCGCGGGACGGGCCATGGAGGCACGCGGGTCGAACGCCGAGGTGTCCGGCACGGAGATCCGCGGGGTGGTGCCGGTCGGCAGGTTGGGATTCACCGCCGCCAGGTCGGTGTCGGGCTTCTCCACGCCGCTGAGGTCCGGGGTGTTGACGCCGGGATTGTTCAGGTCCGGATTGTTGAGGTCAGGGCTGTTGAGGTTGGGCTGCTGGATGTCGCCCGGGTTCGGGGTGTTCAGGTCCGGCCGCTCGATGTCGCCGGGGTCCGGCGTGTCGAGGTCCGGCGTGTCGAGGTCCGGCTGCTTGATGTGCCCCGTGTCGGGCTTGGGGATGGACGGCCGGTCAATCGAAGGGTCGCCCAGCTTGCTCGGATCGACGCCGCCGGGATCTCCCATGCCGCCGATCTTCGGCATCTTGCCCAGCCCGCCGCCCGGTATCTTGCCCGGCCCGCCGCCGCCAGGACCCCCCGGGCCTGGCGGCTTCTTGCCCCCCTTGCCGGCCTCTTCGGCCGCCTCGGTGTTGTCGGCGGCCGTGTTGAGCGCCTTCTTCCAGGAGTCCAGCACGTCCTTGGCCTGCTTCAGCGCGTCGGCCGCGCCGTCCCGCACCGAGCGGTGCACCACGTTCAGGCCGCCGCCGATCGTGCCGAAGGCCATGGTGTGGATGTCGATGGCCCTGGTCTTGTCGCTCATCTCCGTCAGGTCCTGGCCGTAGCCGCCCACGTTGGTGCCCAGCGTCCTGACCCTGGAGTGGCGCATCGTGAACTTCGGGTCGATGGACCGCGGGTCGAGATTGGCGCCGAGGTTGCCGGCGCCCAGATTGCCGTAGGCGCCGGCGAAGGGACTGCCGCTGGACGAGGATGAGTTGGACACGCGCCCCCCTTGTCACGTACGCCACATACGCTACGCCAACGGCATTACGGACGCACCCGAATCAGAGGCACTGTTCTGGGCGATACACCCACGAGCCACCCCGAGGATATGGAAAATTAACTGGATCACATGCGACGCTAGCGACAGTTGTTCACTAATGTGACCAATCAGGCCGACATGTCGCCGTCGGCCTGAGTCAGCCAACCAGCAAGGGAGGGAGACCCTATGGGGGCCGAACCGCAGACTCAAGTAAGTGAAGCCGATCTCAAGGCCGCCGTCATCGCCATTGAGGACGCGGCCACACGCCTGCGCACGATCCAGCGGAACCTCGACACCGCCGGCGTGGAGCTCAAGCACAACTGGGTCGGCCAGTCGGAGTATGCCTTCGACGCCGTGCACAGGAAGTGGCACGAGCGGATGGACAAGGTCCTCGAAAGCCTGCAGCGCCTGGCGCAGGCCATCACCACGAGCAACACGAACTACACGGAGTTCAACAGAGAGCGGACTGAGGCGATGAACCAGATCGCCGCGATGATCAGCGGCCAGTTCAACTCCCGCATCTAGCAGCACAGGAGGCCGCGATGCCCGCGGAAGACATCTTCGACATCACAAAGGTCAACTACGCCGGTCTGGACAAGGGCGAGGAAGCCTTCGCCACCGCGCTCAACGGGATGATCGACACTTTGGAGCAGCTGGAGCAGAAGCTGCTGGCCCAGAGCGCGATCTGGCAGGGCCAGACCAAGACCGTCTTCGATCAGGAACGACAGCTCTGGAACCGCGAGGCCAACGACATGTCGCAGTTCGTCAGCCTGTTGAAGCAGAACATCAACATCACGAACATGAACATGCAGCAGGTAGAGAGGATCAACTCGCAGATCTTCGACGGCAGGTAGGAACACGCGAGGCGAGACCGCCGGAGCCCTGACAGCGAAGGGGGAGCATGGGCACCGATCGTGGAGTGGACCTCAGCAGGCGAGCGATCCAGACCGCCAGGAACGACCTGGCGGAGGCGCTCGCGCTTCTGAGCCCTGACAGGGAGAAGGGCGGCACCGCCACACCTGTGCTCAGGCCGGAGGGCGTGGCGGCCGAGTTGTCCGCCGACTTCTCGGCCATCGGCTTCACCTGGCCGGCGGCCATGAACTTCCACGAGAGCGCGAGCAACGGCATCAGGGCCGTGACCACGTCGTACAACAGCATCGTCCTGCAGTTGCAGACCCTCCTCGAGCTGTTCGACCAGGCGTTGCGCAACTACGACGGCGTCGAAGTGGACAGCGGGGACCGATCCGGTCAGGTGCGGGTCTGATGGCTCAGGAAACGCATGCGATCAGGGCGCCGATCAACACCGAGGAGGTCGAGGACGCGAACCTCGAGATGCTCCGGGAGGATCTGGCCAACAACAAGCCCGAACTGTTGCGCAACGCGGCCTCTGAGCTTCTCACCGCCAAGCGGCGCCTCGACAACCTGGTGGGAGTGATCGACCGCCATCTGAGGGAGCTGGACCAGCACTGGACCGTCGGCGAGGACGCCAGGACGGTGAAGGCCGGGCTCCGCAGGCTGCGCGAGTCGGCCGCGGACGTGTCCACCACGATCAGCGAGCAGACCCTCGACCCCGACGCGAACCAGTGCCTCGCCAACCCGTCCGGCGTCGCCCCCGCGCTCCTCCTGCAGGCCCACACGTTGTCGGCGTTCAGCGGCAAGAACGTGCCGGAGTCCGCGGACAAGGACGTCAACTTCCTCGAGGGCGCATTCCAGGGCGGCGTGGCCGGCACCATCGGAGGCGGACTCATAGGCGGCCCGCCGGGAATGGTGATCGGCGCCGTCGTCGGCACGCTGGCCGGAGGCGTCACCGCCCTGTTCACCGACGGCCCCTTCGCCAACCTCGTCGGCGATTCCAAGGAGGAGCAGGACAGGAAGGCAGCAAAGGAGCACATCCGGCTGCTCACCGAGGCGACCGAGCAGAACAACCGGGCCTTCCCGGCTCAGCTGCAGACCGACATCCCGCAGTTCGATCCGCTCGCGCCCAAGATCCCCAAGATCCCGTTCAACGGCGGCGGCGGGTTCGACGGCACGGCGCCGGCCGGCCTCAACCAGTCCTTCACCTCCCCGAACACCGATCTGAACGGTCTGGGCCATCCGGACCAGGACGGCCTGCGGGATCCAGGCCTCCACCAGATCCCCGGCCTCGGCAACACCGACCCGAGCAGCAGGTTCCCCGGCGGCCCCGGCACGGACGCCGGCACGGGCGCGGTCCCCGACCCCGGCACGGACCTGAACGGCGCAGGGATGCCCGACGGCCCGAACCTCAACACCCCCTCGGCGAACACCCCCGACGCCCCCGGCACTGACGTGAATGCCCCGCGGACCTCCCTGGCGGGCCTGCCCGACCCGTCGACGTCCCTGCCCACCACGTCCGCCGCGAACACGCCGGGCACGCCGAACACGCCGAGCACGCCGAGCACCAGCGGCATCGGCAGCCCGTACGGCGGCGGCGGCGGCACAGGCCCGGGCAACGGAATGGCGAGCGCCGCGAACGCGGCCGCCGCCATGCGCGGCACGGGCAACAGGTCCCCGATGATTCCGTTGATCCCGCCGGCAGGCCGAGGCGGCCAGCAGGAGGGACAGGAATCGACCCGGACCACGTGGCTTCTCGAGGACGAGGACTACTTCATGAGCGACGAGGCGACCACGATTCCCTACCTCCGCGGTGATTCGAAAGGCAAAGCATGAGCAGGCCCCCGGAAAGCGGCAGCCCGCCGCCGGAGTTGGAGCTGCCCAGCGGCTTCCCCGGGCTCGGCGAGGACGACGGCGGCGGCCCCTTCATCGATCACCAGGAGGTCAAGAGCGTCATCTCGGCGCTGCGCGAGAGCCTCGGCGCGCTGCGCGGCGAAACGATGCCGAACATGAGCGCCACCTGGACCGGGCCCGGCACCGTCAACGAGGTGTCCTACCTGGGCAACGTGGGGCCGCAGGAGGCCGGCCAGTGGGAGGCGGCCTCCGCCTTCGGCAACAACATCCACTTCGCCTACGGCGCGTTCGACAACAGCTATGCGCTGCTCATCGAGCACGTCGAGAAGTGGGCCAACGCGGTGGAGAAGGCCATCGCCAACTACGAGAGATTCCATCAGGACAGCAGTGCGTGAGAACCGGCAGGGATGAGCGATGGCCGATCACTGGGAGCCGATCAGGGTCTATGAGGTCGGCGTCACCGCACCCGACTGCGACACCACCAAGCAGCAGATCGTCGCTTGGCTGGAGGCCACCGATCCGGACCGGATCGAGTCCGCCGGCCAGAGCTACCTGCAGGCGGCCAAGCTGATCCGGGACGAGGGCGGCGTCCAGGACGCCATCATGACCGCCGCCAACGGGTTGTCGCGCGCATGGCGGGGCGAGGACGCCACCAAGGCGCTGAAGGCGCTGCGGCTGCTGTACGCCAGCGCGGGCGCGCTCGCCGACGCCATGCACGACACCGGCCGGCCGATGACCGACTACGCCAGAGAGGTCAGGACCACCCGCGAGAAGGTGGCCGCCCCGGCGAACAGCGCCCCCCTGCTGTCCAACGACAGGCTCTTCACCAACGGCGGCAACTACGGCGCCTACGGCGGCTCGGGCCTTGGAACCGGCCAGACCGCGCCGCCGCTGATCACCGGCAACGGCAGCCTGCCGAACACCCCGTTGCTGCCGCCGGCGGCCCAGGTGGACGCGCAGGCGAGGAAGGACCTGGAGGACCTCAACGTCAAGATCGCCAGTCTGAACAGCCAGCTGGCCGAGGGCCTCGCCTTCCAGATGCCCGACATCACCCCTCTCGAGGTGGACCTGCAGAAGCAGGACAAGCTCGACCCCGGCAGCGGGTCCAGGACGTCCACGGGCACGACCACGTACTGGAACGGCGGCGGCACGGACGGCGGCGGTCCAGGATCAGGTGCCGGTTCGGGATCAGGCGGCGGCACCGGTGGGGGCGACACCGGAAACGGTCCGGAGAGCGGCGAGGACACGCCGCAGGACCCCGACCGGACGGATCCCGAGCAGGGCCGGGACGACCCGTCCACGGACCCGCAGGATCCTTCCACCCCGGAGCAGCCCGGCGGCCCCGGCGAGCAACAACAGCCTCCCGGCCAGAACCAGGGCCAGGACGGCGCCGACCAGCAGCAGGACGTTCCCCCGGTCATCGGCGCCGACAACAAGGACCAGACCCAGCTCGCGGACGCCGGGAACCCGACCACCACGACGCCGCCCGGCACGACCACGAACCCGTACCAGACGACCACGCCGAACGGGACGATCATCCCGACCACCCAGCCCCCGGCGAGCACCCCCAACCCGTACGCGTCCGCTCAGCCGGGCGCGGCCACGTGGTACGGCACGAACGGCACGGCTCCGGCGGCCACCCCGGCCGTGCTCAGGGGCGGGACGGCCACTCCAGGCTCGGGCTTCATGACCTACCCCCCGGGGGTGGGCATGGGCGCGGCGGCCGGCAACGAGGGAGACGAGCGCACCCGCGAGATCTACGACCCGGAGCCCGGCGTCTGGTCCGTCCCCCATGAGGCAGGCCCGGAGAAGATCGGCTGACCCGGGCGCGGTCGGCCCATAAAGGTTGTGGGCCGGCCCATGAAGGCGCTCTGGGCGAGGCCGGCCCATGAAGGCGCTCTGGGCCGGCCTCTCAGCCCTCCATGCGCTGGCGGATCCGGTCGAGCTGCCCCATCAGATCCTCGAAGGTCCGGTTGTAGGCGGCCTGCGCCTGGCGTACCTGTTCCATGGCGGCGTCGGAGTCGGTGCCGAAGCGCATCGGGTTGTCCTCGCCGAAGGCCTCCTCCATCGCCTCTCCCATCTGCCGCCGCAGGTCCGCGGCGGCCTCGGCGACGGTGAGCTTGATGCGCTCGGCGAGCTCGCCCGAGGTCAGGCGCATGGCCTTCGGGTGGAGGACCAGCTCCTTGAGCCCGCCGCCGGAGAACTCCACGGTGACGAGGCCGTCCTCGTCCTCGGCCTGGCCGACCAGCTCGGTCATGGAGGTCCGCAACTCGGCCACGCGTGACATCTGCTCGTCGGCGTTCTTCAGGATCCTGTCGAAATCCAGCGCGCCGAACTCCCGCTCGATCATCCGCATACCCCACATGCCACAAAAGACGCTTTGGTCACAACCCTATCCTCAAGGGTTGGCGGGGGCAGGGATGTCCGGCTAGTGGTCGCCGGAATCAACGCGGCGGCGGATGGTCTCCAGGCCGTCGAGCCGCTCGCTCATCTGCCGGGAGAAGTCATCCTGGAGTTCCTGGAACTGGCGGCTGACCTCATCGAAGGACATGCCGGGGAAGGACTGCTGGGGCATCAGCTCCAAGGCCTTGCGCGCCTGGTCGTCCTGGGCGGCGCGGACCGCCTGGACGATCTCCGCGGTCAGTTCGTCCAGCTCCATCCTGGAGGCCCTCGCGCTCAGCCGCAGGTCATCGAGCCAACCGTTGGCATCCACCCGGGCACGGACCACGCCGCTGAGACTCTCGCCCTCTCCGGTGACTGCGCCCAGCTCGTGCAGGGCGCCGGCCAGCGCGCGGATCGAGCTTTCACTCTCCTGCAGGACGCGGTCGAGATCGTCGGGGTGGAAGTGGCTGGAGTTCATTCCGACACGCCACCGCTCCTAGGTTAACGCTCCGGGAGCAGCGGCTTTCCGACCACTGAAGTGATCACTAAATCCTGTTCTAGGTGATGAAACAGGGGCAAAGCACCGCGAGAATCGGGCATCGTGGCAGCTAATCGTGAAATCCACATCACCTCGTCCTGTATCGCCAAAACGCGGAACATGGTGGAGCTCGAGCTCAAGAACGACATGATCGGCTTCGTCAAGGGCCTGGTCCCGGAGACGGCGCTGTCAGGTCTCGGGTTCGGCGTCTTGGGCGACATGATCCTCGGGGGCACGTACGGAGGCATCATGCAGCGGGCCGACGAGCTGCTGAAGGATGCCGAGACCACGCTCGACGGCTGGAATCGGGCGCTGACCAACTGTCAGCGCAACTGGCGGGCCGCCGAGGATGCCAGCATCGTGAGATACCGCGCATGAGCCGTGACCCATATCTGGATGCGATCAATAAGGGCAGGGGACCCACACGCGACCCGTACCTGGATGCGGTCAACAGACGCTCCCCGCTCCGCCCGGCGCGCCCGCCCTCGCCCAGCCCGACGCTCGGCCGGGTGGCGCCCATGGCCGCCCGCTCCGCGGAGTCCCTCAGCGCCAGGGTTCTCAGCGCTCTGCGCGGGCTCGCCAGGCTGTCGCCCTACATGATCCCGGTCGTCGCGGTGGCGACCATGGCCGCGGCCGACGAACCGGCCATGGCGGCGGCCGCCGCCACGTGGAAGTTCGGCATGGCGTCCCGTCTCGACGACGGCGTCAAGAACGTCATGCCCCGGATCGTCGCGGCGTCCAAGAGCGGCTGGATCGCGGAGGACCAGGAGGCGTTCGCGCGGGCACAGGGGATCTTCCATCGGGAGATCGGCGCGCTGCGCAACACGTTCAGCGAGGTCGGGGGTGTGATCGACGAGGTCGCCGCCGGGTTCCGCAGCTTCTGGCTCGAGCTCGGGGGGACGGTGCTGACGGCGGGCTCGCTGCTCGTCGCGGCCCTTCGGATGAAGTTCTCACCGGTACCCACGGTGTCGGCGGCCGGCATGATCATGGAGCGGCTTGTCGGATCGATGATGCTCAGCGCCACGGCGATCTTCGCCGGCATGCTGGGAAACATGCTCAAGGAGGGCATGCAGGTCCTCGGGTCCCTGGTCAAGAAGCAGCACCAGTTCGGGTTCGTGTTCCCGGGAGGGGGCGCGGCCATCGACTTCTCCCATGCCACCATCGACACCCGCGACCTGCCCTCGTTCCAGGAGCCACCCGCCCCGGGGCAATTGCCCGTCGGCCACCAGGACTTCGAGTGGATCGCACCGGATGTGAAGACCACCACTTAGCCGGCCAGGCCCCGGATCCAGGTGTAGACCTCGAGCACGCCGAGCGCCAGCGGGAAGAGCGCGATGAGCAGGATGACGTCCACGACCTCGCCCGCACGCCCCCAGAACGGCGAGAGCCGCCCGGACGGCAACCACAGCCCGAGCCCGACGACCAGCATGGCCAGCCAGAGCAGCCCCATCACCACGGCCGCGGCCGCCACCGTGCCGGCGCCCGCGGCCAGCGCGATCGCCACCGCCACCAGACCGGCGAGCCCCGTGCCCAGCAGCCAGAGCCGCTGACCGAGCCCGTGGAAGACGCGGGCACGCAGCAGCAGCACCAAAGAGAGCACGATGGCCATCGAGACCGCCATCCAGGTGGCGGCGGTGATCAGGTACGCCAGCGCCCCGATGGCGGTCAGCGCGATGCCGACGACCATGCCGGTGGCGTACCGGCCGGCCTGTGCGGTCCGGCTGAGCACGGCGTCGCTGTCCAGCCGCTGGTTGTCGGCACGCAACTCTTCGGCGTTGGCGGGCAGGGCGGGCAGCGGCACCCGGGCGATCCGGAACGACAGGGACGGGATCAGCGGGCTGAGCGAGATCAGGATCGTGACCGTCATGGCGGCGACGCCCACTGCGGGCACACCGAACACCATGACCACGGCCGCGGCCACCGCGCCTGCCACCGTCGCGATGGCCGTGCCCAGGAATCCCGCCACACCGTCCGCGACCAGGGTGCCTCCGACCGTGGCGACCAGTGCGGTGCAGGTGAGCGCGGCCAGCAGGTGCGGGGCGCCGATCCCGGCCAGGGTGGAGCCGCTGACCAGGCCGTACAGGCCGGCCAGGAAGGCGTACGGGAGGGCGGCGTATCCGATGAGGGCGCCGGCGGACGAGTCGCCGACCGCCCTGGACAGCGCGGCGCTGACGCCGAGCAGCAGCAGCGCGAGCATGCCCGCGACCACGGTCACGCCCAGCGGCGCGCTGCCGGACAGGACCAGCGCGGGGGCGCCGAGCGCGAGCAGGACGGCCGACGCGCCCGTGCCCATGGCCTTGGTGTGGCGGGATTCCCATTTGCCGGTGCTCTGCTTCACGCCGGTGGCCACGACGTCGGCCACGTCGTCGTACAGGGCGGGCGGCAACGTGAACTCGCGGGGCCGTAGGTAGAGGAGCTCCCCATCCAGCACCCCGAGCGAGGACAGCGTCTGTCCCAGATCGAACGGCTGGCCACCGAGCCGCTGGAGCACCCAGCCGGGCGCGCCGGCCGCGTCACCGCTCGCCTCACCGACCGCGCGCAACAACCCCGGCAGCACGTGCGGCAGCGGGATGTCGGCAGGCAGCGCCAGATCCACCCGGCGGCGCGGGGCGACGATCGTGACATGGCACAGCGGCGCCAGCGGCGCCCGGCCCGGCGCGCCGTGCGGGACCGGGGGCACCGGCGGCATGGGCTGCATGGGCGGATGGGCGAGCGAGGTCACGACCACTCCAGATCCGGCTGGCTTAAAACGACACGACCGACATGGCGAACATATAGGGACGGCCACATATAAGGATGGCGCATCTGGTAAGAAAGTGTTTCAGGTGACAGGAGGGTTGTCCCGTCAGTGAGCATTGTTGTCGTCCGGCGTCCTGAGCGCCGTCCGAGCCCCCAGCCACCGCGCGGGGAGATCCTGCTGGAGTCTCCGCCGGAGATTCCCGAGGTCCAGCCGGCCGGGCTCGGCGGCGTCCTCATGTACGTCCCGATGCTGGCCGGTGGGGCGGCCATGGGGCTGATGTTCACCGCGGGCGGCCACTCCAGCCCGATCATGTACGTGGCCAGCGGACTGTTCGCCGTCTCGATGCTGGGCATGACCGCCGGCCAGTTCGGCCGCAACGCCAGCGAGCGCAAGAACCGGCTCAACGGCCTGCGCCGGGACTACTTCCGTTACCTCTCCCAGATCCGCAAGAGGGTCCGCAAGGCTGCCGTCCAGCAACGCGAGGCCCTCGAGTGGAGCGGCCCGGCCCCCGACACCCTGTGGTGGGTGGCCATGGGGCCGCGCCTGTGGGAGCGCAGGCCCCGCGACGACGACTTCGGCACCGTACGCCTGGGCACGGGCGTGCAGAAGCTCGCCGTGCAGCTCATCCCGCCCGACTCCAAGCCGATCGAGGACCTCGACGCGTTGACGGCGGGCGCGCTGCGCAGGTTCGTCAGGGCCCACTCCACCGTGGCCGGGCTGCCGGTCGCGGTCGCGCTCAACTCCTTCGCCCGCATCCACCTCAGCGGCGACCCGCGTGCCGTCCGCGGCCTCGTCCGGGCGATGATCGCCCAGCTGGCCACCTTCCACTCCCCCGACGACATGCGCATCCTCGTGTGCGCGAGCAAGGAGTGGATGCCGCACTGGGACTGGGTGAAATGGCTGCCGCACGCGCTGCACCCCGAGGAGGTGGACGCGGCCGGCCAGGTGCGGCTGATGGGCGAGAACCTGGGGCAGCTCGACCAGCTCGTGGGCGACGAGCTGAAGGAACGGGCCAGGTTCCGGCCGGGCACCTCGACGGACGCGTTGCCGTACCACGTGGTGATCGTGGACGGCGGGCACGTGCCGCACGACTCCCAGCTCGGCACCGACGCCATCCAGGGCGTCACGGTGATCGACCTGTCGGACGCGACCGGGCCGGTCGAGGAGGCCAGCACGCTGCGGCTGGACATCCGGCCCGACGGCTTCCACATGGTGAAGATCGACCACGCCGGCAAACGCTCCACGACCCGGCTGGGCGACCCCGACTCGCTGGACTACCCCCGCGCCGAGGGGCTGGCCAGGCAGCTCGCGCCGCTGCGGGCCTCGGCAGGCTCGGGCGGCGAGTCGCAGGACCTGCTGAGCACCAACACCACGCTGACCGACCTGCTCGGCGTCGGCGACCCCGCCAGGCTCCAGCCCGCGGTCACCTGGCAGCCGAGGGCCGGCCGCAACAGGTTCCGCGTGCCGATCGGCCTGGGCGGCGACGGCAGGGTGGTCGAGCTGGACATCAAGGAGTCGGCACAGGGCGGCATGGGCCCGCACGGGCTGGTCATCGGCGCGACCGGCTCGGGCAAGTCGGAGCTGCTGCGCACGCTCGTCCTCGGGCTCGCGATCACGCACTCGTCCGAGATCCTCAACTTCGTCCTGGTCGACTTCAAAGGTGGCGCGACGTTCCTCGGCCTGGACACGCTGTCGCACGTCTCCGCCGTGATCACCAACCTGGAGGACGAGCTCCCCCTGGTCGACCGCATGCACGACGCGCTGCACGGCGAGATGGTGCGCAGGCAGGAGCTGCTGCGCGCGGCCGGCAACTACGCCTCGCTGCGCGACTACGAGCGGGCTCGCGAGCAGGGCGCGGACCTGCGGCCGATGCCGACGTTGTTCATCGTGCTGGACGAGTTCAGCGAGCTGCTGGCGGCCAAGCCGGAGTTCATCGACCTGTTCGTGATGATCGGCCGGCTGGGCCGCTCGCTCGGCGTGCACCTGCTGCTGGCCTCGCAGCGGCTGGAGGAGGGGCGGCTGCGCGGTCTGGACACGCACCTGTCGTACCGGATCGGCCTGCGGACGTTCTCCGCCATGGAGAGCCGGGTGGTGCTGGGCGTGGCGGACGCGTACGAGCTGCCGTCCGCGCCGGGCAACGGCTACCTGAAGTACGACACGAGCGGCATGACCAGGTTCAAGGCCGCCTACGTCTCCGGCGCCCACCACGAGGACCCGGCCCAGGCCGTCGCCGCGGACGGTCAGGCGCCGCTGCGCGAGATCGTCGAGTACGGGCCCGCGTTCATGCCGCTGCCCGAGATCACCACGCCCGTCCAGACCACACCGCAGGAGGATGACGAGCCCGCGAGCCGCAACCAGCGCAGCCTGCTCGACGTCGTGGTCGGCCGGCTGGCCGGGCACGGGCCGGCGGCCCACCGCATCTGGCTGCCGCCGCTGTCCGAGCCGCCCACCCTCGCCCACCTCATGCCGCCGCTGTCCGTCACGCAAGAGCACGGCCTGACCACTGCGGGCTGGGCCGGGCGGGGCAAGCTGCACGCCGTCATCGGCATCATCGACAAGCCCTTCGAGCAGCGGCGCGACCCGTTCTGGCTGGACGTGTCCGGCGCCGCGGGCCACGTGGGCGTGGCCGGCGGCACGCAGAGCGGCAAGAGCACCGTGGTGCGAACGCTGATCGCGAGCATGGCGCTCATGCACACGCCGCGCGAGGTGCAGTTCTACTGCCTGGACTTCGGCGGCGGCGCGCTGGCCTCGTTGGAGGGGCTGCCGCACGTGGGCGGTGTGGCCACCAGGCTCGACGCCGAGCGCGTGCGCCGCACGGTGGCCGAGGTCGGCGCGATCCTGGAGCAGCGCGAACGGGACTTCGGCGAGCACGGCATCGAGTCGATCGTGACGTACCGGCGGCTGCTCGAGGAGGGCGCCATCGAGGGCGACGGCTGGGGCGACGTGTTCCTGGTCGTGGACGGGTGGCTGACGCTCCGGCAGGATTTCGACTCGCTGGAGCCGACGATCACCGACATCGCGGCACGCGGGCTCGGCTACGGCATCCACCTCGTCGCCGCGACCAACAAGTGGTCGGAGTTCCGGCCCAGCATCCGCGACCTGCTCGGCACCAAGATCGAGCTCAAGCTCGGCGACGCGTACGAGTCCGAGGTCAGCAGGAAGAAGGCCCTCGCTGTCCCCGAGGGCGCTCCCGGGCGCGGGCTGACCAAGGACGGCTTCCACTTCCTGTCCGCGCTGCCCAGGATCGACGGCGTGCAGAACGCGACGGATCTCGCGGCCGGGGCGCGCGGGCTGGTGCAGGCCGTCCGCGACTCCTGGCACGGCCCGGTGGCGCCCCCGGTCCGGCTGCTCCCGCCGGTGTTGTCCGTCTCGGCGCTGCCCGACGACCCGGACCGCATCCCGATCGGCATCGACGAGGCCTCCCTGTCTCCCGTGGCGCTGGACTTCGACGCCGACCCCCACTTCGTGGTGTTCGGCGAGAACGAGAGCGGCAAGTCGAACCTGCTGCGCCTCATCGCCGAGGGGCTGGTACGCAGGAAGCAGCCGAGTGAAGCCATGATGATCGTGATCGACTACCGCAGGTCGCTGCTGGACTCGGCGGCCACCGAGCACCGCATCGGCTACGCGGCCTCCAGCGCGGCCGCCACCGAGCTGATCAACGACGCCAGGGGCGCCCTGCTGAGCCGCCTGCCGCCGGCGAACCTGACACCCGAGCAACTCCGCGACCGCAGCTGGTGGCAGGGCTCGGACCTGTACATCTTCGTCGACGACTACGACCTGGTCGCGACCTCGTCCAACCCGCTGCTGCCGCTGGTCGAGCTGCTGCCGCAGGCCCGCGACATCGGCCTGCACCTGGTGCTGGCCCGCCAGATGGGCGGCGCAGGCCGCGCCATGTTCGACCCGGTGATCCAGCGCATGAAGGACATGGCGACCCCGGCGCTGCTCATGTCCGGCAGCAAGGACGAAGGTTTCCTCTTCGGCAACGTGCGCCCCCAGACGCTGCCACAGGGGCGCGGTCACCTCGTGGACAGGCGGTTCGGCGCGCGCCTGATGCAGACCGCGTACCTGGACACCGGACCGTCAGGAGGCGAACGTGGCGGATCTTGACATTCACCTCTCCGCACTGGACCGATGCCGGCAGGCCATCAACAAGGCGGCCGGCCAGTACGAGGACACCCTGCGCGAGCGCAACCCCGGCAAGCAGAGCTACGACGAGCACGGCAACCTGCGTAACAACCGCACCCCGGTCAACGAGGAGATCTTCGGCGACCTGCCCGACTCCGGCCTGCTGGCCGCGGCCGCCGACAACGTCTGGACCACGCTGGCCAGGGAAATGGACCAGGCCTACCGCAAGCTCGACGGCACCGAACGCGGCCTCAGCAGCGTCGAGGAGAACATTCGCGCCGCGCACCGAGGGACCTCGTGAGCGTCTCCGACCTGCCGGAGTACCAGCAGCTCATGGAGATGCTCAGGAAGGTGACCGGCGACCCGGACAAGATCACGTCGCTGGCCGGCGCGTGGCGGAGTGCCTCCGGCGACCTCAACGAGTTCGCCGGAGAGTTGGGGGCGGCGGTCGAGGTCGTGGACGACGCCTGGAAGGGCCGCTCGGCCGACCAGTTCGACACCTACATGCGCAAGTACGGCAGGGCCGCCGAGGAACTGAAGGGGGCCCTGTCCAGCTGCGCGTCCTCGCTGGACGGCGTCGCGAGCGCGCTGCGCGAGGCGCGCACCGAGATCAGCGCCATCCGCAAGGACCTGGTCACCAACGCGCACAACTACGAGGTCCGCTACTTCGCGAACAACTCCGAGGCGACCGAGGAGGACGTGAAGCCGGAGCTGCGCAGGATGGTGAACGAGGCGCTCGGCGAGGCCCGGCCGTGGCTGAACAAGGCGAAGAGCGCCGTGCACAAGGCCCAGGGCGACATCAACCGGTTCCTCACCGAACGCGAGCTGCTCTTCCGCGACATCCCGGACGTGACGCTCCAGGAGTTCACGCCGGCGCCCGGACGGAAGATCGAGTGGAAGCCCGACCCCGGCTACCAGACACAGGACCGCACCTCCCTCGAAGGTCACCGAGGCGGCGGCTCTGCGGGCGGCGGCGGCTCCACAGGCGGCTACGGCGGGTACGGCCCGAGCGGTCCGCCCCCGCCCGGCGGCGGGCCCGCGCCGACGGGCCAGGTCAAGGAGTGGATCGAGCAGGCCATCGAGATCCTGACCCGGCACGGCGTGCCCGCCTCGAAGATGAACGCCAACGACATCTGGATGATCATCCAGCACGAGTCCGGCGGGAACCCCAACGCGATCAACAACTGGGACTCGAACGCGGACCGCGGCACGCCGTCCAAGGGCCTGATGCAGACCATCGACCCCACGTTCAACGCCCACAAACTGCCCGGTCACGGAAACATCTACGACCCCGTCGACAACATCATCGCGGGCGTTCGGTACGCGATCTCACGCTACGGATCGGTGTCGAACGTGCCGGGTGTGGTCAACACCAAGAACGGCCTGGACTACGTCGGCTACTGACCGGCGTTCAGGGCCCGGACGCGAGGTCCGGGCCCTGGGACGGCTCAGCCGCAGTTGGCCCAGCCGACGCTGGTGCGCTGCGAGCCGACGCTGCCGGAGAACTTCACGCACTTGCCCTTGGCGGGCAGCTTGACCGGCCCCGCGTAGTACTCGAAGTTGCCCGAGTCCGTGGCCGAGCCCCCGCCCTGGACGTCCAGGGTGGCGCTGACCGGGGTCTTCTTGCCCACGTCCGCGGACTTCATGGTGACCACGCAGTTCTGGCCGGTGCTGTTGTTCCACAGCTGGTACGTGGTGCCGCCGGTGAACACGCTGGAGCGCTGGATGGAGAAGCCGGCCCCGCACACCTGCTGAGGCGTGTACGGGTTCTTCGCCGGCGGCTGCGTGGGCTTGGCCGTCGTCTTGGTCGGCGTGGGCTTCGCCGTGGTCTTCGTGGGGGTCGGCTTGGCCGTCGTCTTCGTGGGAGTGGGCTTCGCCGTGGTCTTCGTCGGGGTCGGCTTGGCCGTCGTCTTCGTGGGCGTCGGCGTCGGCTCCTCCGTCGGCGTGGGCTCCTGGGTGGGGGTCGTGCTCGGCTTCACCGTCTTGGTGACGGTGGCCGTGGGCGTGTGCTTGCGCTTCTTGGTGGGCGTCGCCCGGACCGGGGCCGATCCCGTCGCGGTGGGCTGCGTGGTGGGGATCGGCTGCGTGGGCACCGGGGCCGGCGTGGGGGGCATGGTCGTGAGCTCGGGCACCGGGGGCGAGGCCGACGTGTCGTCGGTGGGCAGGATCATCGGGCCGATGCCCGAATCGTCAGTGCTGCCCGTGGTGTTCCAGGGAACCGGGACATCGGGCTGCGTCTGCTGCGGGTCGGCGCCGACGGGGTTGGAGCCCTGCGGCACGGGAGCCACCGAGGTGCCGGCGGGCACCGGGACCTGGTCCGCGTTGGCCTGAGCCACGGAGGCAGGGTTGACCGGCTCCAACTTCACGTACCTGTTGGCGCCCCACAGGCCCAGGCCGGACAGGAGCACCACCACTCCGACGCCGGCGACCAGCGCCACGGGGAAGCCCCGGCGCGGTGTCTGGGCGGCGGACCCGGCGGGCATCGCCTCCAGCCTGATCTGGTGCGGCGGCTGCGGGTCCTGCTCCGGCGGTCCCCACATGGGCGCCTCGGGCTGCTGCGGCACCGGGGGCGGCACGCTCATGCCCTGCATCGGCGGCGGCCCCTGAACGGGCGCACCGTGCACGGGTGGCCCCTGCACCAGCGGCCCCGGCACGGGCGGGTACCCCTCCATGGGCGGACCTTGCACCGGCGGCCCCTGCAGCGGGGGACCTTGTATGGGAGGACCCTGCAGCGGGGGCCCCTGCATAGGAGGACCCTGCAGCGGAGGGCTCTGCATGGGCGGACCCTGCAGCGGAGGGCCCTGCATGGGAGGACCCTGCGGGGGCGGGCCCTGGATCGGGCCCTGCGCCAGCGGGATGTGGATCGGCGGAGCACCCTCGATGAGCGTGGGCTGACCCTGGTCGGGGATCGGCACGCCTGGGACCGGAACGCCTTCGATCACCGTCTCCGGTGCGGCCGGCGGCCGGGCGGCGCCGGCGTCGCCGAGCACCTGCATGAGCGCGCTGTACGTGGTCGGCCGCTGCCCGACCTCCTTCGCCAGTGCCGACAGCAGCACCCTGCGCATCGGCTCGGCCTCGACGTCCACCTCGGGCTCGGCGTTCAGCACCGCCTCCCGCCCGTCGAACGGCGGACGGCCGGACCCCGCGAAGGCGATGATCGAGGCCCAGGCGAACACGTCCGCGTACGGACCGTACTGCAGGCCGGCGAGCTGCTCGGGAGCCTGGTAGACGACCTCGCCGACGGGCTCGCCGAGCGCGGCGTCGGTCACTCTCGGACCGTCGGCGCCGAGGATCACGTTGTGCGGCGTCAGCGATCCGTGCGACAGCCCGGCGAGGTGCACGGCCGACAGCGCGGTCAGCACCCCGACCGCGACCCGCTCGAGCGCGTCACCGCTCAGCGCCCCGTCGTCCGCCACCACCTGGGCGAGGCTCTTGCCCTCGACGTACTCGCGGACGACGTACGGACGATCCTCCAGCCGGCCGGCGCCCAGCACCCTGGCCACGTAGGAACTCGACACCCGCTTGGCGCGCAGGTATTTGGCCAGCGCGTCCGGGCCGGTCTCAGGGTCGGACGGGAGCAGCTTGATGGCGACGATGGGCGCGTCTTCGGATTCCCGTCCGAGGAAAACCTCGCCCCGCGGCCCCTCTCCCAGGAGACCGACGATGGCGTACTCGCCGATCTGCTCTGGATCACCAGGGCGCAAAGGGTTCATGACCAGACCTTTCACAGCAAAGCATGATCTCGTCACATTGAACCAGATCTGTCACATCAGCATCAGTTGTTTGCCGCCCCACTCGACAATTCACAGTCCCGTTTCCTTGCAGACGCTGTGAGGCCCGTCACTCGGCGCGTCCGGGCCGCCAGCCCCTGCGCCGGCCCATGGGGATCACGACGCGGGCGGCGGCCACGAGCAGCGCCAGTCCCAGCGCCGACCCGGCGATGATGAGGGCGAGGTCGACCGCGTTCTGGTCCACGGGCGGGACCTTTGCCACGGCTCCACGCGGGAGCGGGCTGGCCGGAGGCGGGGCGACCACGGGGGCGTTCGCGGGCTCGAAGGGAAGGACGGCGCTGAGCGCCTGCATGGGGTTGACCATGCCGGCGCCCTTCCCCGCGCCGGTGGCGCCGTCGGCCGTCGCGATGATGCGCTGCCGCACCTGGGCCTGGTCCAGGGTGGGGAAGCGGGCCCGGACGAGCGCCGCCACCCCGGACACGTACGGGGCCGCGTAGCTGGTCCCCTTGAGGTCCTTGTAGTAGGAACCTCCCGGCCAGGTCGAGGTGATGCCCTGGCCCGGACCGAGCACGGCGACAGGCGTCTTGGGGTTGGAGAATTCGGACAGGAGGCCGTTCGGCCCGGCCGCGCCCACCGCCAGGACGCCCTCGTAGGACGCCGGGTAGTCGCGGACAGGGGTGCCGTCCTCGCTCTTGATGTTGCCCGCGGCGGCCACGATGACGGCGTCCTTGGCGAGCGCGTAGTCCACGGCCGCCTTGAGCGAGGGCTGGTCCGTCGTCGAGATCGACACGTTGATGACCTCGGCCCCCTGGTCGGCGGCCGACTTGATGGCCCTCACAAGCAGGTCGAGCCCCTCGGACCGCTCGGCGTTGGTCTGCTTGTACGACAGCAGCCGCGCGCCCGGCGCCATGCCGTAGAAGAGCACGCCCTGCATGTATTGTGCGCCGATGATGCCCGCCACCGCGGTCCCGTGCCCTACGCAGTCGCGGTAGCCGGTGCCGGTGAGGTCGGCTCTGCCTGCCAGGCGGATCTGCGGATGTTGCAGGTCGACGCCGCTGTCGATGATCGCCACACGCACGCCGGCGCCGGTGGACAGCGACCAGACACGTTTGGGGTCGAGCCGTTTCTGCGCCCAGGACTCGCTGCTCTCCAGGACGCCCCTGGGCGGGTTGCAGGGCTCACGAGCGGCCGTCGCGGGCGCCAGCGGAACCTGCAGGGCGAGCACGCTCGCCACAAGGGCGCGACCAATCATGGCGGAAAAGCGTAGCTTGCCCGATTCGGCGCGTTGCCCGGTTCAACGGAAAGAAGCCCCAGCGGCGCGTCGCCAGGGCTCCGTTCCGTTGATCATTTCGTCGCGGACTCGATGTTCTGCCGGTAGGTGCCGATGACGCGAGAAGCCTCCGCGAGCTCCTCCGTCATGCGCTGGAAGGCCGTGCGGTAGTTCTGCCAGGCCTGCTGGAAACGCTGCGCTCCGGGACCCGTCCACGCCGTGCCGACCTTGGCGGCCTCGCGGTCGAGCGCGGTCATCGTGGTGCGGACCGCCTCCGACTGCTGCGTGAACTGGCTGGCCATCTGCTGCATTTCCGCGGGATCGCCGCCGAGCATACTCTGGCTCATGCAAACCTCCTGACCGTGTGAAAGCGCCATCACACTAAAGGGGGTACACCGGGCGTCGTCGTGGTTATACCGAGCGGCTATGGTCTTCCAGAGGAAGATTCGGATTTGACGGGAGCTGTCCGGGCATGCGCGAGGTTGTGGTGACCGGCGGCGGCACCGGGATCGGCTACGCGATCGCCGCGGCGTTCTCCTCGCTGGGCGACCACGTCACGATCACCGGCCGCCGCGAGCACGTGCTGAAAGAGGCCGCCGAACGGCTCGGCGCGGCGTACGCGGCCTTCAACGCCGCCAGCCCCGTCGCCGTCAAGGAGGCGCTCGACAGCCTGCCGTCGCGCGTGGACGTGCTCGTCAACAACGCCGGCGGCAACACCAACCTCGACCGCAGGCAGCCGGACGACCTGATGGACGTGGCCGAGGCGTGGTGGGCCAATCTCAACGCCAACCTGATGTCCGCCGTGCTGGTCACGACCGCGCTGGCGCCGCGCATGAGCAAGGGCGGCCGGATCGTGTCGATCGGCTCGATCGCCGCCCGCGGCACGGGCTCCGGCTCCTACGGCGCCGCCAAGGCCGCCATCGAGTCCTGGACCGCCGACCTGGCCGCCGAGCTGGGCCCCAGGGGCATCACCGCGAACGTCGTCTCCCCCGGCCTGGTCCTGGACACCGAGTTCTTCCGCGGCCGCCTCACGGAGGACGGCATCAGGGCCCGCGTGGAGAACACGCGTAACGGCCGGCCTGGCACTCCATCTGACGTGGCGGATACCGTTCTGTACCTGGCCTCCGCGGGAGCCGGGCACGTCACCGGGCAGGTGCTCCACGTCAACGGCGGCGCGTACCTGGGCCGCTGACTCTCACAGGAAGGACGGACATCGGTGCGGAAGGTTCTGATCGCCAACCGCGGCGAGATCGCCGTACGGGTGGCCCGTGCGTGCAAGGACGCCGGCATCGCCAGCGTGGCGGTCTACGCCGACCAGGACCTCGACGCACTGCACGCCAGGGTGGCCGATGAGGCCTACGCGCTGGGTGGACAGTCCCCTGCCGAGACCTACCTCGACATCGCCAAGCTGCTCGACGTGGCGTCCCGCTCGGGCGCCGAGGCCGTGCATCCCGGGTACGGCTTCCTGGCCGAGAACGCCGCCTTCGCCGAGGCCGTCATCGACGCGGGCCTGATCTGGATCGGGCCGCCCCCGGCCGCGATCGCCGCGCTCGGGGACAAGGTGCAGGCCAGGCACATCGCGCAGAAGGTCGGCGCGCCGCTCGTCGCGGGCACCAAGGACCCGGTGTCCGGGGTCGGCGAGGTGGTGGCGTTCGCCGAGGAGCACGGGCTGCCGATCGCGATCAAGGCCGCGTACGGCGGCGGCGGGCGCGGGCTGAAGGTCGCCCGGACCCTGGAGGAGATCCCCGACCTGTACGACAGCGCGGTACGCGAGGCGGTGGCGGCCTTCGGGCGCGGCGAGTGCTTCGTCGAGCGTTACCTGGACCGGCCCCGCCACGTCGAGACCCAGTGCCTGGCCGACGCGCACGGCTCCGTGGTCGTGGTCTCCACCCGCGACTGCTCGCTGCAGCGCCGCCACCAGAAGCTGGTGGAGGAGGCGCCGGCGCCGTTCCTGTCGGCCGAGCAGGAAGCGCTGCTGCGCGACAGCTCCAAGGCCATCCTGCGGGAGGCGGGATATGTCGGGGCCGGGACGTGCGAGTTCCTCGTCGGCCAGGACGGCACGGTCTCGTTCCTGGAGGTCAACACCCGCCTGCAGGTCGAGCACCCGGTGACCGAGGAGGTCGTCGGCATCGACCTCGTACGGGAGATGTTCCGCATCGCCGACGGCGAGCCCCTGGGCTACGACGACCCGCCCCTGCGCGGCCACTCCATCGAGTTCCGCGTCAACGCCGAGGACGCCGGGCGGGGCTTCCTGCCCGCCCCCGGCACCATCACCGGCTGGCGCGCTCCCTCCGGTCCCGGCGTGCGCCTGGACTCCGGTTATGAGCAGGGCGAGACGGTGCCCGGAGCGTTCGACTCGCTGCTGGCCAAGTTGATCGTGACCGGGCGCACCCGGCAGGAGGCGTTGGAGCGCTCGCGGCGGGCGCTGGCGGAGTTCGAGATCTCCGGGATGCCGACGGTGCTGCCGTTCCACCGGGCGGTCGTCGCCGACCCGGCTTTCACGTCCGCGCCGTTCTCCGTGCACACGCGGTGGATCGAGACCGAGTGGGACAACACGATCCCGCCATACGCGGAGGAGGTGGCCGCGACCGAGGCCCCGTCGCGCGAGACGGTGACGGTCGAGGTCGGCGGCAAACGCCTGGAGGTGGTCCTGCCCGCGGGGCTCGGCACGTCCGCCGCTACGCCTGCGGCGAACAAGGCGCCGCATCGGCGCGGCGGCGGCGCGGCCAAGAAGTCCGCGGCGGGCGGGGACTCGCTGGTGAGCCCGATGCAGGGCACGATCGTCAAGCTGGTGGCCGCCGACGGGGACACGGTGCACGAGGGCGACACGGTCGTCGTGCTGGAAGCCATGAAGATGGAGCAGCCGCTGGCCGCGCACAAGTCCGGCACGATCACCGGTCTCACGGCGGCCGTGGGCCAGACGGTGACGTCAGGCGCGGTGATCTGCGAGATCAAGGACTCCTGACCCACCGCACGTGACCTTGACTTGACGTCAATGGGATGGGTAAGAGAATTCGCAGCCCCAGGATCTTCGTCGAGGGTGTGCGCCTGCGGGCTTTCCTGCGGGTAACGTGCGCAGTGAGGAACTTTGCCGACCGCCCATTCGTCCTCAAGGGCGAAGGAGGCTTGCTGCCAATGACCCATTCGCTGCGCCGAGCAGGGGCCGCGATCGCGGCTCTGATCGTCGGTCTATTCGTCGTTCTTGCGCTGTCCCCTGCCGCCAACGCGGCGGCGGCTCCCCCTGACGCTCAGTCGGTGGTGTCCAACTGGAAGAACAATCCGCTTTACGTGGTGTCCGGCTCCCCCTTGACGTCGGACCAGCAGAGTGAGATCAGTGACGCGCTGAAGGGAGCCGACAGCAAGATCTACGCTGTGGCGCTTCCCGACGGGACCGTGGACAACTCCACCATTGCGCCGTTCATGAGCTCGCTCAACTCCGCGCTGACCGCGGCGGGCCGGCCCCGCGCCACCATCGCGGTGCTCGACGGCCAGACGTTGTTCGCCGCCTCGAGCGCCATCCGCCGGAGCGGCATGGCGGGCGAGCTGGCCAATCGCGCCGTCACTGCCAACTCTGACGTCGTCGACGGGATGAAGGACTTCGTCAACCGGGTCGACGCCGCCGTCGCGGGCAAGACGCGCACGGCTCTCGACACCGGCAGCCAGGCCAACCCGGGCGCCGGCGGCACCGCCGCGCTGGTCGGCCTGGGCGTGCTGGCCCTGGTCGGCGGTGGCGGCTACTTCCTCTACTCCAGCAACAAGAAGAAGAAGCGCGCCATCCAGGAGGCCAAGGACCTGGCCGCGGTCAAGCAGACCGTGGACGAGGACGTCACCAAGCTCGGTGAGGAGATCACCGCTGTCGACGCCGACGTCACCCTCTCCGGTGAGGGCGGCAAGCACATCGACGAGTGGCAGACGGCGCTGGACTCCTACGAGAAGGCCAAGACCCAGCTGGCCACCATCGAGCGTGTCGACCAGGTCCGCGAGGTCACCCAGACCCTCGAGGACGGCCGCTACGCGCTGGCCGTGGTCAAGGCCAAGGTCAACAACGAGCCGGTCCCCGAGCGGCGCGCGCCCTGCTTCTTCAACCCGCAGCACGGCCCGTCGGCCCGCGACGTGCGCTGGGCCCCGCCCGGCGGCGCCGTCCGCGACGTGCCCGCCTGCCGTGCGGACGCCGAGGCCGTGGAGCGCGGCTTCGACCCGCAGATGCGCGAGGTCATGGTCGACGGCCAGCGCCGGCCCTACTACGACGCGGGCCCGGCCTACCAGCCCTACGCGTACGGCTACTACGGTGGCTTCGGCGACATCATGACCGGCATGTTCATCGGCACCATGATGGGCAGCATGCTGAGCGGCGGCTGGGGCATGGGCGGCTACGGCGCCGGCTACGCCGAGGGCGCCGCTGACGCCGGCGCGGGCGACTTCGGCGGCGGAGACGGCGGCTGGGGCGACTTCGGCGGCGGCGGCGGAGACTTCGGAGGCGGAGACTTCGGCGGCGACTGGTAGCCGATCAATCATCACAAAGCGCTCCCCCGGGACGACCGTCCCCGCGGGGAGCGCTTCTTGTTGCTCAGCCGTTCCGTTCGGGCAGCCCGCCGATGGCGGCGATGACCGTCTTCGTCTGCGGGCACGCCCACACGGCGACGCCGCCCGTGACCGTGGCGCTCAGCGGGTGGGTGTCCGGATGCGCCGGGCATTCCGGCCAGACTGCCGGCAAACCCTCCAGCCACAGGGCTTCGACGGCCCACTCCTGCACCTGATCAGCGAGATCGGCCACTTGATGCGGGGTGTCGCCACCGCGGCGGATCTGCACGCCCTGCCCGCTGCCGTCGGGAGCGTGCAGCCAGACGAACGGCTCTTCCCAGCTTCGAACATCGGCCAAGCGGACGGTGGGCCGCACCGCGCAGTTCGCGTAGAGATCCTTGAGCGCGGGCTGCAGCGTCGCAGGGAGCACCTTATCCATGAGGCGATTCAAACCCGGCTCGTGTCCCCGTGTCACGAGGGCAGCTCGGCATCAAGGCGTAAGATCACCTGAATGACCTACCTGGCCGTGGGCAGCCGTGTCGGCATCCGCCGTGTCTCCCGCCGGGACCGCTCCGAGTTCCTGGCCTTGAACAGGGAGAGCGCGGAGTTCCTCGCCCCGTGGATGCCCGGCACGCCCATCACCACACCTGAGGCCTTCGACGCCTACATCGAGCGCTTCATCGGCCCCGCGCACGACGGGTTCGTGATCTGCCGCCTGGACACCGGCGCGATCGCCGGGCGGGCCAACATCAACAACATCATCCGGGGCACCCATCAGGCCGGGACCCTCGGTTACAACGCCTACGCGACCACAGCCGGCCGCGGTTACATGACCGAGGGCCTGCGGCTGCTCGTCCAGTACGCCTTCGGCGAGCTCGCGCTGCACCGCCTGGAGGCGAACATCCAGCCGTCGAACACCGCCTCACTCAACCTGATCAAACGTGCCGGGTTCCAGCGCGAGGGCTACTCACCCAACTTCCAGTTCATCGACGGCGCGTGGCGCGACCACGAGCGTTGGGCCATCACCGCGGAAATGGTCTGAACGGGTGGCGCATCGCCCACACGGTGCCGTGGGTGATGGCCTCGCCCAGGCTCATGGGCAGGCCGGTCTGGCAGGACATGCGGGCCGGCCGACCGACTCACGGGCCCGCCGGGCCCACGAGTGGCAGGACCGGTCAAGAGATCTGATCTGGCCGGTGAACTGAGCTGATCGATATGGGCGAGCGCAAGGCATGGTCGGACAAGCGCGCCGAGATCATGACCAGTTCGTGAAGCGAGCTGACCTTCCACGACGTGGCGCCGAGTTCCGCATCGAGCTCTCCGGCGATCACTCGCACGGCGTGGTGTAGAGGATGTCGTCGCCGAAGTGACGACGCCATCCGTCGGCGGTGAGACCCGCGGAGGTCGCTGGCGGTCTCGCTCGGGATCAGCGGGTGAATACCACGATGTCGGCCTCCGGCCTGGTCAGGCGCTGCCAGCCCAGCTTTTCGTAGAGTCTGATCGCATCGACCGCCGCCGGGGCGGTGAGCAGCCAGCAGGCGTCGGCGCCATCGCACAGCAGGTCGAGGATGCGTCCCGCCAGTCCCTGGCCGCGCGCGTGCGGACTCACCGCGAGCTCGTCGACCTCCAGCGCCCCGACCAGGCGCGCTTCCACCTCGTCGCCGAGCTCCGCGCGTACCCGATCGTAGGCGCGACCCGTGGGAAAGGGGCTCTGGGTCGGCCATGCCGTGCCTAATCCCGCGGGCACACCGTCGTGGCCGGCCAGCACCGCCGCGAACCCAGGGCGGTTGACGTCTGCGGTCAGGCGCTCGGCGAAGTCGGCGGCGCCGTACCCGTCCTCATACCAGGGTGAGCCGCTGAATGCGGTGCGGTAGATGTCGACCAGTTGGGCGGTGCGGGCGAGTGCCTCCGGTCCGGTGAGTCGTTCGAGCTTCATGCGGGTACCCGTACCTTGCCGATGCCCAGGGTGCTCGTCGCCGGTAGCAGGCCTGACTCGAAGACCGCGCCGAGCAAGGGCCGGTTGAGATCGGCCAGGCGCTCGGCCTTCGCCTCGCCGAGGACTCGCCACGGCTCGGCGGCCAGGTCGTCGGTGAGCCGCTCGACCTGGTCGCGCAGGGCCTGTCCGGCCGCGGTGGCCGATCCTTCGGCATCGATGAGGCCGCGGCTCGCGAGCCGTTCCCGCGCGGCTGCCCATTCCTCGGGGCTCCAGCCCCGTCCGGCGAAGTTGGCGACGGGGGCGGCTCCGACCGAGGCGAAGGAGACCAGAGCCTCGCAGGCGTCCAGGCCGACGGCCTGCAAGGCGGTCAGGTGTCCGTCGCCGCGATGTTCACGCAGCACCGTGTACGCCTGCCACAGGGCCAGATGCGGCTCGTCCGGCCAGGGCAGGTCGAGGTTGGCCGCGGCCAGCGGCCGGTGGCCGATTTGGATGCTCTCCGCGGTCCTGACGGCCAGCTCAGCCGCCTCTTTCAGGTCGGGCAGGTCGCCGGGCAACGCGTGGATCGTACGGTCCATCGCGCGCAGGCGGGCGTCGAGCACCTGCTGGGGCGTCGCGGTGGCCCAGATGCCGGGCACATGGTCGGCGATCATCGCGGGGCTGAAACTGTAGTAGGTGGCGGCGACCAGCCTCGAGCCGGCGGCGCCGAGCGGCGCCGTGCGCCAGGCGAAGTAGCTCGGCCAGCGCGAGATGACGTCGTAGCCGAGTCCCGCCGCCTCCTCGAAGGCCTCAGGGCTGAAGTAGAGCGTCGCATGCACCGGCTCGATCTGATGCCACATCTGCCGCGCGAGCGATCCGAAACTCATCACACACCTCACTGTCTATATAAACTATGCCAGTGACGATAGATCCGTGGCGCATCACTGGTCAACCTGAAATAGACAGTTATGTTGGGGGAAGGGTCGAGCTGGCGGTCCTTCTGGTCAACTGCCTGGCTGTCACCACGGCACATGGCAGGCCCGTCACGCCGCCGCAATCCGGGGAGGAACGGCGCGCCGCCATCAACGCCCAGCTGGCCGCGGCCGGTCGCCCGCCCAGCGCGCTCACCGTCGCCGACGCCGACCGGCTGGCGGAGGTCGCCGGGCAGCTACGCCCGGTCTTCGGTGCGGGCGATCGCATCCTCGCCGTCGTGGCACAGCTCAATGATCTGCTGATCCGCCACCAGGCCGTCGCCAACCTGCACGACCATCCTGACCGGCCCCCGACACTGGCCTTCCACCGGGCCGATGCCGGCCTGGTGGACGCCTGGGCCGCGGACATGGGCACGGCACTGGCCATGGTCATCGGTGTCGGCCAGTCCATTCGCCTCGGCGCCTGTCAGGCCGGCAAGTGTTCCCTGGTCTTCTTCGACACCACGCGCAATGCTTCCCGCCGCTTCTGCGATCTGTCCTGCCAGAACCGCGCCAAAGCCAGCGCCTACCGGGCCAGACGGAGAGCGTGAGACACCCGCCGCCCGAGCTCGAGGCGGCCCACGTGGGGCCGTGGCGAGTGGCCGTCCTTCTCAACAGCCTGGCAGGATCGGTTCGTGACCTTCACACCTCCGCCGAAGACCGCCGCCTGGCGGCACGCCGACGTGCAAACGGGCTTCGAGGTGGTCTACTTCCGTCCGCTGGGCGACTGGTACCGCATCGAGGGTTGTACGACCGGCGTCGAAGAGGGCCGGACCTGGATCGTCGGCTACGCCATCGACGTCGACTCGCGGTGGATCACGAGACGCGCCGAGGTCACGGGACGGTGGGTGACCGGGTCCCGGCGCACCACCCTGGAGAGCGACGGGGACGGCCACTGGCTGGTCGACGGCGCACCCGCCCCGCACCTGGACGGCTGTTTCGACGTCGACCTGGAGTCGTCGGCGATGACCAACGCGTTCCCCGTGCACCGCATGCGGCTGGCCGTGGGCGCCGCGTCCGAAGCCCCCGCCGCCTACGTCCGTTCCCTGGACCTCGCCGTCGAGCGCCTCGAACAGCACTATGCCCGGGTCGACGGCGAGAGCTACGACTACGTCTCGCCGGGCGACGGGTTCTCCTGCCGCCTGGTCTACGACAAGGCGGGTTTCGTCCTGGACTATCCCGGCATCGCCGTGCGGGCCTTGTAGGCCCCTCAGGTGCTGCTGCGGACGGCCAGCAGCGGGGTGAGGAGGGTGGAGTCCGGCACGGCGCGCCCTTCCAGCTTGTCCATGACGAGGCGCACCGCCTCCCTGCCGACCTCCTCGGCCGGGATCAGCACCGAGGTCAGGGCCGGGCTGGCGCGCTCGGCCACGTCCTCGGGGCAGATCGCCACCACGGCCATGTCGTGCGGCACTCGCCGGTTCAGCTGGCGCAACGCCGCCATCACGTGCCCCACCGCGGCCTCGTTGTGCACCACCAGCCCGGACAGGCCAGGATGGTCGAGGAGCAGGTCGCGCACGGTCTCGTAGACCTCGTCGAACGTCTCCTCGCAGGGCAGCGCCACACCCTTGAGCCCGTGGTCGGCCATGGCGGCCTCGAAGCCCTCGCGGGTGCGGGTGGCGAAGCCGGTGCCGCGGTCGTACACCACGGAAGGCGCCCCGAGCAGGGCGATCTCCCCGTGCCCGCGCTCGGCCAGGTGCTCCACGCAGCGCGCCCCGGCCGCGTGGAAGTCGAGGTCGACGCAGGTCAGCCCGGCCGGCTCGGCGGGGAAGCCGATGAGCACGCTCGGCTCGGCCAGCTCGCGCAGCAGCGGCACCCGGCGGTCGTCCAGCTCCACGTCCATGAGGACCAGCGCGTCCACCAGCGCGCTCGCGGCCACCCGGCGGATGCCGGCGGCGCCCTCGTCGGCGGTCAGCAGCAGCACGTCGTGGTCGAAGCGGCGGGCGGCCGTGACGACGGCGCTGGCGAAGCGCATCAGCACGGGCACGTGCATGCCTGCCCGCAGCGGCAGCACCAGCGCGATCACGTTGGAGCGCTTGCTCGCCAGGGCCCGGGCGCCGGCGTTGGGGTGGTAGCCGAGCGCGCTGATGCTGTCGAGCACCCGCCGCCTGGTGTCGGCCGAGATCGTCCGCTTGCCGCTGAGCACGTACGAGACCGTGCTGACGGCCACGCCCGCGTGCTTGGCGACCTCGGAGATCGTGACCGTGCGCCGGCTCAAGCCCCGGCTCCGAAGTCGAGCTGGACCAACGTCACGCCGTCGTTCTCGAACACCACATAAAGATCCTGCACCCCGTCGGGGGCCGCAAGGGGTGCCGTGATGGCGTGATAGTCGTAACGGTCCGTTCTGGGCACCGGGAAGGTCGCCAGGGCCTGGCCGTAGAGCGGGTCGCCGCGGCGGATCGTGATCATGCCGCCTTCGCTGCTGCCGGCCGTGGCCACGCAGGCCGTGACGCCGGTGAGGTCCACCTGCCGGAACAGGATCCAGGCGCCTTCCTCGTCCGACCGCACCGCGTCGCCGTCCACCCTGGTCTCGTCCACGAACGTGATCGCGTCGTACTCGTCGTGGCCGGCCGCGCGCAGCAGCCCTGCTTGCGGCGGGATGGCCTCCCCTTCGACCTCGAAGCGGGCGCTCAGGCGCAGGTCGGTGGCGCTGCGGCCGACCATGAGCTGGTGCGGCGCGCTCTCCACCACGAACCTGTTCCTGGTCACGTCCCAGAAGGCCAGCTCGGACACGGGTATTTCCAGGGTCACGGTCCGGCTCTCGCCGGGTGCGAGGCGGGCCTTGTCGAACCCGCGCAGGCGGCGCACCGGCTGCTTGACGCGGGAGCGTTGCTGATGGGTGTAGAACTGGACGACCTCCACACCGGGCCGGTCCCCCGTGTTCGTCACCGTGACCTCGGCGGTGATCACGCCGTCCGCGTTCCGGACGCGCAGGTCGGCGTACTCGAACGTGGTGTAGCTGAGGCCGTGGCCGAAGGGGTGCAGCGGGGTGCCGCGGAAGTACAGGTAGGTGGCGTCCGCGGCGATGATGTCGTAGTCGAGCAGGTCGGGAAGCTCCTGCTCGGAGCGGTACCAGGTCTGGGTGAGGCGGCCCTCCGGGTCCGCGTCGCCGAAGAGCACCTCGGCCAGGGCGTGGCCGTACTCCTGGCCGCCGTGGGCCGACCAGAGCACGGCGGGCACCTCGTCGTCGGTCCAGGTGAGCGGGTAGCCGCTGGTGATGACCATGACGGTGCGGGGGTTGGCCTTGCGCACGGCCGCGACCACGGCGTCCTGAGCGGAGGCGAGGGCCAGCGTCATGCGGTCCTCGGTCTCGCGGCCGTTGACCAGCGGATGGTCGCCGACCACCACGACCGCCACGTCGGCGTCCGCGGCCAGGCGGGCGGCCTGGTCGGTGCCGCTCCTGAGCACCTCCATGGCCAGCCACACGGCCTGGTCGGCGTCGTCGACCAGGCGCAGCACGCCGTCCTCGCCCGCGCCGACGTAGCAGCCGGTCGAGATGTGGCGCAGGGCGAGCGTGCCGCGCGGCCGTTCCTCCATGCGGAAGGTCTCGCGCACCTCCCACCCGTTCGGCCCCGGCTGGTCGTTCACCAGCGTTCCGTCGACCACGGACACGAACCGGCCGGTCGTCACGGAGCGCAGCGCGTACGCGCCGCCGCCCCAGTCGAACAGGTCGAACGCGCCGGCCTCCGCCGTCCTGATCTGCAGCGGCCCGCCGGCGGGGTCGGCGATGACCGGTCCCGCGTCGGCGGTCAGCGTCACGCGGTCCACGGCCTCGCAGAAGACGGTCTCGCACCGCTCGGCCAGCCCGGCGCGGGCGGTCACGGCGTAGGGCAGGGTGCCGCTGTACCAGTCCTCCATGAGCGTGTCACCGAGCTGCCCGATCACCGCGATCCTGGTCACGTCCGCCAGCGGCAGCAGGCCGTCGTTCTTCAGCAACACGAATGAGCGCCGCGCCGCCTCCCTGGCCAGCGCCTGGTGGTCGGGGCAGTTGACCACGCTCTCGTCGATGTCGTCGTACGGCGTCGCGGGGTCGAACTCGCCGAGCCTGAGCCGGATCGACAACGCGTGCCGCACGGCCGCGTCGACGTCCTCCTCGGCCAGGAGGCCCTGCTCCAACGCGTGCCGGAGATGCCCGAGCGTGGCCTCGCTGCGGTCGTCGTCCTGGGTGAAGCTGTCCAGCCCGGCCTTGACCGCGTGGGCGTACGCCTCCGGCAGCGTGTCGTGGTAGCCCTGCAGCGAGGTGAGGTTGCCCGGCGCGTACGCGTCGCTGACGACCAGCAGGTCGTCCGGCGCCCACGTCCGCAGCACGCTGTTGATCAGCGGGCTGAGGTGGGCCGGCCGGCCGTTGACCAGGTTGTAGGACGGCATGACGGCCACGGCCACGCCCTGCTCGATGGCCGGCCGGAACGCGGGCAGCTCGTATTCGTGCAGCACCCGCGGCGGCATGCTGCTGGAGGTCGTGCAGCGATCGGTCTCGTTGTTGTAGGCGAGGAAATGCTTGAGCGTGGGGGCGGTCTTGAGAACTTCGGGAGCGCTCCCACGAAGTCCGCGCGCGTAGGCGGTGGCCATGACTCCGGTCAACCACGGATCCTCGGAGTAACCCTCCTCGTTGCGCCCCCACCGAGGGTCACGCAGCGGGTTGACCACGGGCGCCCACACGTTGAGCCCCGCCCCGGCCGGGTCCTTGTGGTGAAAGGCCAGCACCTCGTCGCTGGTGGCCTCGCCGACGCGTCTCATGAGATCGAGGTCCCACGTCGAGGCCAGTCCGATGGCCTGGGGAAACACGGTGGCCGGGCCGAGCCAGGCCAGGCCGTGGAGCGCCTCGGTGCCGGTACGGAACGCGCCGAGGCCCACGCGCTCGACGGGCGCCTGGTACTGGTGCAGCAGCCCGACCTTCTCCTCGAGCGTGAGCCTGCGCACCAGGTCGTCGATCCGGTCGGTCAGGGGAACCGAGGGGTCGCGGAAGGGGGGTTCGTGCATGGTCATCCCTCTAAGAGTGTCGAAGCGCTTCGACGACCGGCCTGGGGAAGTTACGCGGACATTTCGGTGGGTTGACTGAAGGGTGCACTTCCCGGTGACCGAGGTCAAGGGATTCGCGACAATCCCCCGGGCAATCTTCCCGAATCAATGGAATCGAGGACTCTTGCCGCGCCGCCCAGGGCGGCCGCGTCGTGGCCCAACGTCGAGGCCACGACCTGGCATCCCCCTGCTTCGGAGGCGATGGCGCGGTCGCTCAGCTCGTCGTGGACGGCCGGCAACAACCACGGCGCGAGCGGCACGTAGTAGCCACCGAGGATCACCACCTCGGGATTGAGCAGGTTGGCCAGAACGGACACTCCCCGGCCCAGGCTCCGGCCGACCGAATCCAGCAGGGCCAGGGTGTCGGCGTCTCCGGCCCGGGCCAGGCGCACCGACTCCTCTATCTCGATCTGGATCTCGGCGGGGGAAGGGACCTTGCGCAACACGGCGCCGATCCCCGCCATGACCTCCAGGCAACCGCGCCGGCCGCAGTGGCACTCGGGGCCCTCGGGATCCAGCTGCACATGGCCGATCTCGCCGCTGTAGCCGAGGCCGCCGCGGCGCAGCCGCCCGTCGAGGATGATGCCCGCGCCCACGCCCATCTCGCCGGTCAGGTAGACCAGGTCGGAGGCGCCGGCGTGGGCCCCGAAACGCTGCTCGGCCAGGGCCGCGAGGTTGGCGTCGTTGTCCACCTGGATGGGGAAGCCGGGATCGCGCAGCGCCTTGGCCAGGTCCCCGCCGATGTCGGCGTCACGCCAGCCGAGGTTGGGCGCCAGGCGAACGGTGCCCTGCACGTCGACCAGCCCCGGCACGGCCACGGCCAGGCCGAGCACCTGGCGCTCCTCCTTGGCCATGCGGTTGACCACCCGCCTGATGATCGCCCCGACGCTGGCCACCCCCTGGTTGACCGAGTCGCCGGTCGAGAACGAGCGCCGCCACGTCAGCAGCCGCTCCCCCGCGAGACCGGTGGCCACGGCCGACACGTGGTCGACGTTGATCTCGACTCCGATGGCCGCGTACGGCGAACCGTCCAGGACCAGCATCGTGGCCGGCCGGCCCACGCGGTTTTCCGTCAGGCCGGTCTCGCGGACCAGCCGCCGGTCGATGAGGTCGGCGACCAGGCTCGACACGGTGGCCTTGTTGAGGCCCGTGGAGGCCGCGATGTCGGCGCGCGAGCAGGGGGCGTGCTCGCGTACGAACCGCAGCACGACCGCTAGGTTGGTGGCCCGTACGTCGGCGAAGTCGGCCGGCTGCGGGCCGGTCGTAGAAGTGATCAATATCAGCCCCGTTCCCGCCAAGAGACGACCCCAGCATGCCGCATTCCCGGGCCTCCTTCACCAACCTGTGACCGTAACGATCCCTTGTGGTCAGGACAACACTCTACTAATTTGTTTGGTCGCAATACCAACTAATTTTAATAGGCCATCCCCCACTCGGAGAAGGGAGAGATCCATGGCGACCAACACGACTCGCCGCGGGTTCCTCGGCCTGGTAGGCGCAAGCGTTCTGGTGGCGGGCTGCGCCGAGAAAAAAGCAACCTCCAAGGGCACCGCCGTGGCGGCGGACAAGCTCAAGAGCCTGGTACCGACGCGGATCCCGTTCGAGATCCCCGGGCTCAAGCCGGACCTTCCTGGCAGCGAGTTCGTCGCGCCCGGCTTCCTGACCCGACCGGCCAACATGGTGCAGGCCGTCACTACCAAGCCGCTGACCAGCGGCAAGGAAGTGACCGCGATGACGCCACTGTGGGGGACCGTGCCGCCCGGGCTGGGCGAAAACTCCTACTACGAGTACATGAACGAGCGTCTGGGCGGCACCGTCCGCTTCAACATCTCGGACGGCAACACCTACCACGAGAAGCTCAGCACCACCCTGGCCAGCGGCGACGTACCCGAGATGGTCATGGTCCCGGGCTGGGAACTCATCAAGATCGCCCGTTTCACCGAGGCGGCCAACAAGCTCTTCGCCGATCTGGGGCCCTACCTGGCCGGGGACAAGGCCAAGGAGTTCCCGCTGCTGGCCAACTACGACACCGCGGCCTGGCAGTACGGCGTCTTCGGCGGCATCCTCCAGGGCATCCCCTGGCAGAACGAGCCGTTCCCGTTCGCCACGTTCGTCCGCCAGGACATCATGGAAGAGCTGGGCCTGCAGCACCCCAAGAGCGGCGACGACCTACTCGTGCTCGGCAAGGCCATCACCGACGCGAAGAAGAAGCGCTGGGCCTTCGGCGGCGGCATGGAGCAGGAGATGCAGCGGGCCTTCGGCGCGCCGCGCGAGTGGCGCAAGAAGAGCGACGGCACGCTCGAGTACAAGTACGAGACCGCCGAATTTGCCGCCTCGATCGAGTTCATGGTCAAGCTCTTCGAGGCCGGGTACATGCATCCCGACCTCGTGGCCAACAAGGACGCCGACATGAAGGGCCCCTTCGGCAGCGGCCAGATGATCATCTACCGGGACGGTCTCGGCGCCTGGCACGAGAACCTCGGCCGCTTCCAGACCGACAACCCCAAGTTCGACATGCAGGCCGTCGTCCCCTACCCGGCCAAGCCCGGCGGCAAGACGATCATGTGGCGAAACGAGCCCGCCGGCATGTTCGTCTTCATCAAGAAGGGTCTGGGCGACGCCCGCACGCGCGAGCTGCTCGCGCTGTCCAACTGGACCTCGGCACCTTTCGGCACGCAGGAGTACGAGCTGGTCACCAACGGCGTCGAGGGCAAGCACTACAACGTCAAGGACGGCAAGGTCGAGCAGACCGCGCTGGGCCGCAAGGAGGTCGCGCCCACGTACATGTTCCTGTCCGGCCGGCCGCCGGCGAACGAGAAGGTCCAGTACAAAGGCCTCGTCCAGGCCCTGTACGACTGGCAGACGCAGGCCGCGAAGCTCCTGGAGAACGACCCGTTCGTCGGGATCCGCGTGGAGGTGCCCTCCAAGATGGCCGGCCTGGCGCAGCCCACAGAGGACAAGATGCAGGAGATCTTCCGCGGCAAGCGGCCCGTCTCCGAGTGGGCGAAGATCGTCAAGGAGTGGCAGGACGGCGGCGGCAACGAGGCGCGTGAGTTCTACATGAAGGTCGCGCGGGAGAACGGCAGGCTGTGAGGAGCGCTTCATGGGGGTAGTCACGGCCAAGCGGCCGGTCAAGCCCGGCCCGGCCCCCACCGCTGAACAGGTGAAAATAACCTGGCAGGCCAAGCTACGCAGGGACTGGCCGCTGCTGGTGATGAACCTGCCGATGTTCCTGCTGGTGCTCGCCTTCTGGTGGATCCCGGCGCTCGGCAACGTCATCGCCTTCCAGGACTACAACCCCTACACCGGCGGCATCACCGGCAGCCCGATCATCGGCTTCACCAACTTCGCGCTGCTCTTCCAGGACCCGCAGTTCCTGCGGGCGATCGCGAACACGCTGTCGATCACGGCCTTCCAGCTCGCCTTCTACTTCCCCGTGCCGATCATGCTGGCGTTGCTGCTCAACAGCATCGTCTCGGCCAGGCTGAGGGCGTTCGTGCAGGGCGTCGTCTACATGCCGTACTTCTTCTCCTGGGTGCTGGTCGTGGCCATCTTCCAGCAGATGTTCGGCGGGGCCGGCCTGCTCGCGCAGATCCTGCGCGAGCGCGGCCACGAGGGCGTCGACTGGATGACGAACTCCGACACGTTCATCCTGCTCATCACCAGCCAGACCATCTGGAAGGACGCCGGCTGGGGCGCGATCATCTTCCTGGCCGCGCTGAGCACCATCGACCCCAACCTGTACGAGGCCGCCGCCGTGGACGGGGCCCGCAGGTGGCGGCGCATGTGGCACATCACGCTGCCCGGGCTGCGCCCGGTGATCGTGCTGCTGCTGATCCTGCGCCTGGGTGACGCGCTGAACGTCGGGTTCGAGCAGTTCATGCTGCAACGCAGCGCCGTCGGCAGCGGGGCGTCCGAAGTGTTCGACACGTTCGTCTACTGGCAGGGCCTGCGTACCGGGGACCTCGGGTACGGGGCGGCGGCCGGGTTGTTCAAGGGCCTGGTCGGGCTGCTGCTGATCCTGGCGGCCAACCGGGTCGCGCACGCGATGGGCGAGCGAGGGGTGTATTCGCGATCATGACAGCTCTGACGTCCAGGAAACCGTCGAAGCTGGCGCCTTGGGAGGAGCGGCGCTCGCCGGTCGGCCAGGTGGGCAAGGGCACGCTGGTGACGTTGATCGTCCTGGCCGTGCTCGGCCCCCTCTACACGATCGTGCTGACCAGTCTCAGCTCGTCGGCCACCGTCAACCGCGCCGGCGGGCTCGTGCTGGTGCCCGACGGGATCACGTTCGAGGCGTACCGGCAGATCTTCTCCGACACCGTGGTCAGCAGGGCCGTACTGGTCAGCACCGGGGTGACCGTCATCGGGACGCTGGCCAGCACCGCGGTCAGCATCCTGGGGGCGTACTCGCTGTCACGCCCCGGCTCGTTCCTGCACCGGCCGCTGCTGTTCAGCATCCTGCTGATGTTCGTGTTCTTCCCCGGCATCATCCCCGTGTATTTGATGGTGAGCGGTCTGGGCCTGAAGGACACGTACTGGTCGCTGATCCTCCCGACGGCCGTCTCCGCGTTCAACGTGGTGGTGCTGCGCTCGTTCTTCATGAACATCCCCGGGGAGGTCCTGGACAGCGCGCGCATCGACGGAGCCGGCGAGTTCCGCATCCTGTGGCGCATCGTGTTGCCCATGTCGAAGGCGGTCACGGCCGTCGTCGCGATGTTCTACGCGGTGGGCTACTGGAACGCCTGGTTCAACGCCATGTTGTACATCGACGACACGCGTAAATGGCCCCTGGCGTTGATCCTGCGGCAGTACGTGGTGGACTCGAACCCGCTGCCGGCGGCGACGGCGGGGGTGACAGGCGACGCACCCCCGACCCTGGCGATCAAGATGGCGATCGTCGTGATCGCCGTCGTGCCCGCCTTGATCATCTACCCCTTCGTCCAACGCCACTTCACCAAGGGCGTCATCGTGGGGGCCATCAAGGGCTAAAAGGCAAGGCCTTCCACAAGAGCCGCTTCGCGGGCGTGACTCCAGACGTGCTTCCCAGGGGGCTCCGCTCCCTTCGACCCCCTTACAAGCACCCACCCGTTGCCCGATTACCAAGTGGGCTGGCGGGATCCCGCCCTGAGCGGTCCTCGCTGACGCTCGGGCGTACTCATCCGGATCGGGGCTTCGCCCCGATCCCGGGCGAGAGGGCTTTCCAGCCCTCTCGCGCTCTCCCGGCCTTGGCCGACAGGCCGTGAACCTGCCGAATCCTCACCACAGCACAACCAGCCTCCGCGCCCTTGTCCCCCGTTCGCTGGCGCATGAACCACAAGCGGGGTTTCAGGTCGCATCCTGTCCGACGGTGATCGTGAACGTCGTACCCATTGCCCGGGCCAGCCGATCCAGCATGGCAAGCGTCGGCACACCACCGCCGCCCTCGATCCGGGACAGAGCGGGCTGGCCGATCTGCGCACGCTGCGCCACCTCAGCCTGAGTCAGGCCCAACTCGATCCGCCGCGCCCGCACCATGTCGCCCAGCCGCAGATCCAGCCCCGCCTGCGCATACTCGGAATGTTCGACCACGTCTTCACGCAGCCGAGCTGCCTTAATCGTCTTCCATCTGCTGTGTGCCGACATCAGCCCTTCCTCTCGAACATGTGGGTCGCGCGGTCGAGGTGGGCCTCTTCACAGATGCGCTTGGCCTTCACTGCCCGCTCAACGTCGTCATCCTGTGGGCCCTTGCGCCACTCACGGACGTCTGCAAGACACGGTTGCCGCGACCGGCGCCGCTGTGCCGGCGAGAGAAGCCACCGTGCGGCGCCATCGCCACGATGACCGCCACATTACCCCTGGCAATTGGCATAGCGGACTCGTCCCACCAGCACGCTTAGCAGCAACACCGCGATGACGATGGACGTCAAAGCGAAGCGGAGTCCGATCGCGCCGCTCAAGGCACCGATCAACGCCGGCGCGACGATCGACGCTCCCGGCATCTGCCCGATCTCCACCATTGAGACGCCCTCGCTTGACGACAGGCCCTCCTGGTTCCCGGCAAGGGTGTAGACGCTCGGATTCACGGCTGACATCCCTGCCGCGAGGAGAACGAATCCGATGATCGCCGCCGCAGGACTACTGATCACGAGACAGACGCCGAATCCTGCCGCCGCAAATAAGGTGGACGTCCGCACGAGGCGGACAATGCCCAGGCGTGCCGTGGCTCGGTCCACGGCCAGCAACGCCACGGTGCCCGCAGTAGCGGCAGCGGTGTAGGAGATGCCGCCGGCAACGGAGCCCGCGCCCATGGTTTCGGAGACGTAGATGGCGTTCCAGAGGATCGCCGACTCGGACACGTATCCGGACAGGAAGGCCATCGCAGTGATCGGGAGCATCCGGCGGTTGAACCTTCTCCGCAGCGACGTCCGGAGCGTCCCGTTTCCCTCCCTGATCTCCTCAGGCAACCATCGAGCCACCGCCGCCAAGCACAGCACGAGCAGTCCACTCGTGACGGCGAACTGTACCCACGGGGGCACTCCCAAGGCCGCCGACAACGTGCCGGCTATTCCGCCGATCAGCGTCCCTGCTCCGAAGCAGGCATCGAAACTGCCCATGAGGGGTCTGCGGTAGCGGCGTTGGACCTCGAGCGCGAGTGCGCCCATGGGGATGTCCATGATGTGGGCGACCAGAGCCCACGTCGTCAAGCCGAGCACCACCGCCGCGAAGTTGGCCGACCACGCCATGAGAGGCACGGTCAGGAGGACGAGCCCAGCCCCGACGACAGCAAGGAGACGGCTACCGACCCGCCCTGCCAAGAGGACGATCGTGCAGAGGCCGATGATGTTTCCGACGCTCGGCACGGTGTTCGCCAAGCCCCAGATAGTGTCGTCCGCACCCACCTGTCGGCGCACGTCGGGGACTCGGGCAGCCCACCCGCCGATGGGCATGCTCATGATCACATAGAGCAGGGCGACGGCTAGGCGCGCCTGTCGATTTCTGCGCTGCTCGCCAGTACGTTGCAGACTTCCTGAGGCGTCAATCGGGCCGTGCCTCACCGGTATCGCGTCGGCCTGTTTCGGGCATGCCGAAAGCTCCTCCGTGGCGGTCGTGTGAGTCGTGCAGGTAATGCTTCTGCGCGTTGGCAGAATCGCGATAGAAACGCTACGAACGGACCACATGTCCCGTCAATCCCGCGGGCATCGGACTCCTCGGCACCAGGGCGTTGCTGCTTCCAACCCTGCCTTTCTCACCGGCGTCTGACCTGGTACGGGAGCAGATCACGGTTCCAACGGGCGGCACATCCGCATCGCCTCTGGTGGCGCCGGAGCATGGCTCTACATTCTCACGAGCAACGCGAATGTCCGGAAATGCGATCCCACTTGGCCGATCGATCAATGATTTCTTTGACTTGCGCATCTGCGCAGAGCGCGATGTCACGGCATAAATCCAGCCCAAGCTGTGGATACCCAGCAAGCGTCAGATTGTGCTGCATTGGGCGAGGTCGTAGACGGGCGGATGGGGCGATTACCATCCGAAAAGGCCTGCCCCGGGTCACTGCAGAGCAACGGGGGTGGCCCACACTGCTCGTAGGCCCGCAAGCGCAAGAAAGAGGATCAGAACCGCCGAGTATGGACAGGAGCGCGCGTCGGGATGAAAGGATAACCCGTATCCTTTCATCGCCCCGGTCTTCGTGAAAGGAAACAGTCCTCGCGGCGGCACGCGCCGCCAGCCGACGCTTCAACAGAATTCCGTTGCAGCCGCCGTCGCCCGACGGCGCGGTTCCCGCGGAAGCCGGCGCCGCGGGACTGCACACTTCGCGCAGGGTGACTGCCCGGCCTGCGGGACGGTTCGCCGTCCGGCTCCCATTGGGGGGCACCGTTGGTGGCGCCCCCCAATCTCGCGACTTAAGCCGGAGTGCAGGTGACGGTGGTGGGTGTGGCCGCGGCGCCGGAGCCGGTGAAGCCGAACGACGTGGACGCGTTCGCCGCCAGGTTGCCGTTGTAACTGGCGTTCGTCACACTGACGTTGGCGCCCGTCTGGGTCGGGGTGCCGTTCCACAGCTGGGTGATCTTCTGGTCACCCGGCCACGTCCAGGTGACCTTCCAGCCGGTGATCGCCGACGAGCCGGTGTTCTGGACCGACACCTCCGCCTGGAAGCCGCCCTGCCACTGGTTGCCGGGTTTGTAGGTGGCGGCGCAGCCCGTGCCCGTCGTCGGGGTGACGGTGGGGGTCACGGTCGGGGTGACCGTCGGGCTTACGGTGACGGTGGGGGTGACTGTCGGGGTGACCGTGACCGGGGGGCCGGTGCGGTCGCCGTAGATGATGCCGCGGCCGTTGGTGCCCAGGTAGACGCGGCCGTACACGCGCGGGTCGCCGGTCAGCGCCTCGCCCATGTTGCCCCACTGGTGCTTGTCGTCGTTGATGCGCAGCCAGCTCGACCCGGCGTCGTCCGAGCGGTACAGGCCGGTGACGCCGTCGATCGTGGCCACCGCGAAGATCGCCATGTAGTTCCCGCCGGGTGCGGCCTTGCCGAAACCGACGTTCACGGACTTGGTGATCCCGGACACCTTCGTGAAGGAGGCGCCGCTGTTGGTGGAGTGCCACAGGCCGCCGTCGCCGGCCAGCCAGAGGTCGCCCTCGATGCCCGGGACCGCCTTGAACTTGCCGCTGGTGGGCAGGCCCGTGGCCGCGGTGGCGGTGAAGGTGGCGCCGCCGTTGGTGCTGACGTACAGGCGGCCGCCGCTGAGGCCGTAGAACTTCATCGGGTTGACCCGGTCGGACTCCACGACGGCGTCGGTGGGCAGGCCGGAGGCCTGCTGCCAGGAGTTGCCGTAGCCGACCGAATAGACCGGGGTCACCCCGCGAGGCGCCCACACGAAGCGGGAGCCGTCGGCCGCCGCCGCCACCGTGCCGCCCTCGTTGATGCCGCCCGGCTCCGAGCCCTGGAACCAGTTCGCGCCACCGTCGGTGGAGAAGGCCACGTGGCTGTCGTTCGGGCGGTCGGCGTCGGTGAAGTTGCCGGCCCGCACCATGATCGACGGCGACTTCTCGGCGTAGTCGAGGCTCGTGGTGGAGGTGAAGTTCGGCTGGGTGAACATCATCGGCGGTACGGCGTCCAGGTTCGTGTGCCGGAAGCCGCCGATGTCACCCAGACCGCTGACCAGAGGCGCGCCGCTGGGCGGGCTGATCAGGTCGAGCACGGCCGTCTCCTCCAGGCCCTTCGCCATGGGCTTGATGGTGAACTGGCCACCCGCCACGTCCCATTGCGTGAGGTTCTCGGTGCCGTAGATCGTGGCGCCGGTGCCGTACATCATCCTGTTGGAGTCGAACGGGTCGATCTCCAGCGACTCGGTCATCCAGCCGAGCTTCGGCGTGACCTCCGGCGGCTGCGGGTTGCCGCCGAACGTCAGCCACGGGTTCTCCGTGATGTCCATCTTGTAGCGGAAGCTGCGGTTCGGGTACGAGGTCCAGTCCCACACCCGGGTCCACGTGGCACCGGAGTCGGTGGAGCGGAAGAAGATCACGTCAGGCCACCACGAGATCTGCGTGGCCACCATGATCGTGCCCGGGTTCTGCCTGTCGATGGTCAGGCCGCTGTAGCCGAAGTAGTCGTCGCTGCTGGAGGACGGGACGGGGCTGATCTGGGTCCAGGTGCCGGTCGCGGTGGCGTAGCGCCACACGTCGCCCTTGGCGCCGTCGTACGGGCCGCCGGTGTCGCTGGTGGCGATGTAGAGGTAGCCGTTGACCGTGTCGAGCACGCCCTTGTGCGCCAGATAGCCCGTGGGCTGACCGGCCAGCCGCGACCAGGTGGCGCCCCCGTCGGTGGTGCGGTAGACGGTGTTCTCCTTGTCGGCGACGCCGACGTAGATGGTCTTGGTAGGCGTTCCGCGGGTGGACGAGCGCGGGTCGTAGGTCACCCACACCACGCCCGGCTTGTGGCTCAGGTAGCCATTGGGGTCGTTCGGGTCCTGGGCGTAGTTGCCAGGGTTGGGGAAGCTCGCCACCTTGGCCCAGGTCGCGCCGTAGTCGGTGCTGCGCCACAGGCCGTTGCCGTTGGGCGCGCCGAAGTAGAGCACGCGGTTGTCGTTCGGGTCGACGGACAGCGCCTCGCCCATGCCGCGGCCGGGCATGTTGCCGCCGAGCTTGAACGGCAGCGCCGTGGCCTGCCAGGTGTCGCCCTTGTCGGTCGAGCGCAGGATCGCGCCGTTGTTCGGGTCCCAGCTGTTGGTGTACATGCCGACGGCGGCGTACACGCGGTTGGTCTGCACGGGGTCGGTGGCTAGGCTGATCACGCCGTTGTAGCCCCACTTGTCCCAGCCGACCCAGTCGAGCAAGGGGGTCCAGGATTTGGTGGACTGGTTCCAGCGGTATGCCCCGCCGATGTCGGTGCGGGCGTAGATGAGGTTCCGCTCCGTCTGGTTGAAGATGATCCCCGGTACGAAACCGCCACCGTCGATCCTGACGTTCTTGTACGCGTACGGATCCGAGGCGACGGCCGAGACCGGCGACATCCTCACGACAGCCGCCACCAGCAGCACGGCGGCGGTCGCCAGCATGACGAATAATCTTCTTCGCATGCGCGGCTCTCCCTTTCCAGGCACGCCAACAGGCGCCCCAAAGGCGTCAGATGACCGCCATGCACGATCAGATTGCAGGACCCTGACCGTCACCGCGCCTTCGCGCATGAGCTCAATTAGAAGGCTCACACAAGGGTGAGGCGAAGGTCAATAGTTTGGATATACAACGAATTAAGGGGTGAGGGCAGTGTTTCCCGAGTTTCGGGTCGACGGAGAGGTCGCCCTGGTCACAGGGGCGGCGCGCGGCCTCGGCCGGGCCATCTCACTGGCGCTGGCCAACGCCGGGGCTGACGTCGCCATCGGTCTGCGGGACGCCGGCGACGACGACGGGCTGGCCGGCGAGATCACCGGCATGGGGCGCGCCACGCTGCCTCTCCAGATGGACATGACCGTCCCGGAGCAGATCGCCGGGGCGGTGCGGGACGTGGTGGACCGGTTCGGCAGGATCGACATCCTGGTCAACAACGCCGGCATCGCGCCGGGCAACCCGGCGGAGGAGGTCACCGAGGAGGACTTCGACCGCACGCTCGCGGTCAACCTCAAGGGCACCTTCCTGGCCACCCAGGCCGTGGGCCGGGTCATGATCGGGCAGCGGCACGGCAGGATCGTCAACGTCGGATCCCAGGCCGGCGAGGTCGCCCTGCCCGGCGAATCCATCTATTGCATGACGAAGGCGGCGATCGCCCACCTCACCCGCTGCCTCGCGGTCGAGTGGGGACCGCACGGGATCACGGTCAACAACGTCGCGCCGACGTTCATCCGCACGCCGGGCACCGCCGAGGCCCTGTCCGACCCGGCGTTCGAGGCGGACGTGATCGAGCGGATCGCGGCGCTGCACCGCATCGGCGAGCCCATGGACGTGGCCGGGGCCGTGTTGTTCCTGGTCTCCCCCGCCGCCTCCCTGGTCACCGGGCACACGCTGGTCGTGGACGGAGGCTGGACGGTTCGATGAGCGACTTCGAGGACACCTTCGAGGGCGACCGCCTCGACGAGACGAAGTGGATCCCCTCCTACCTGCCGCAGTGGACCACCCGGGCCGCCGCCGCGGCCCGCTACCGGCTCGGTGACGGCCATCTGACCCTGCTGATCGAGGAGGACCAGCCGCCATGGGCACCCGACCTGGAGGGCGACCTGCGGGTGTCCTCCCTCCAGACGGGACTCTTCTCCGGTCCGGTGGGCAGCCGGATCGGACAGCACGGGCGCGGCGCCGTGGTCCGCGAGGAACAACCCGAGGTCAGGCTTTACACCCCGCAGTACGGCCGGATCGAGATGCGTGCGAAGGCGATCGACGACCCGAACTGCATGGTGGCCCTGTGGCTGATCGGTTTCGAGGACGTGCCCGAGCACTCAGCCGAGATCTGCGTCGCGGAGATCTTCGGCCGCGACGTCACGCCGGCCGAGGCGCGGATCGGCATGGGCCTGCACCCGTTCGGCGATCCGGACATCACCGATGACTTCACGGTGGAGACGCTGCCCATCGACGCCCGCGAGTTCCACGTCTACGCCGCCGACTGGACGCCCGGCCGCGTGTCCTTCTTCGTGGACGGGCGACACGTGCGGACGGTGAACCAGTCGCCGGCGTATCCGATGCAGCTGATGCTCAACATCTACGAGTTCGAGCCGGGAGGCGCCTACCCGAAGGAGTTCACGGTCGACTGGGTACGCGTCCGGGCAGCCCACAACGCGATCCCGATGTAGAGCACCTGCTCCGGGACACGCTGCCACAGCGGCGACGCAGGCTCGCCGCCGAGGGTGACGTCATTGAGCGCGGCGTGCACGTTCGCCGGAAGCATGGCCACGAAGAGCACCGCCAGGCAGACGCCGGCGGCTTTGCGGGTCCTTTCGAGCATCAGCCCCACGGCCCCGGCCAGCTCCAGCACACCGGTCAGGTAGACCATGAAGGCGGGGAACGGCACGAACGGCGGCACCATGGCCACCATGTCGCCGTGGTTGGGCATGAAGGTGACGCCCGCCGGGACGAAATGGGCACTGGCCGTCATGACGAGCATGACGGCCAGCCCGTGCGCGGCGCTGACCCGCCAGGTGGTGAACCGGGCCACGCCCAGCACGCCGAGGAGGCGGAACACCAGCGTGGCGACCAGCAGAACGATGACGGTCATTCACTTCCCCCTTTAGATAGCAGGACTATCCTGCAGTTGGATAACGATACTATCCAACCGCTTGGGAGGAAAGGCTTATTTCATCAGCTCGCGACTTGGCTCTTCGGTGGGGCGGAGATGCTCACCCGAGCGCCCCAGCGCTCGTAGCGGGTCTCGGTGCTGAACTTGCCGTCCCCGACCTCGACGCCCTCGGCGACGTGACTGGACGCCAGGTGGGAGGTGACGAGCTTCTTGGGCAGATTGTCGGCTCCGAGCGTGAGCTTGTACTCGATCACCGTCTTCTCTTTCTCGCTGAACGGCGACGACACGCGGAACCACGGCGACACCTTCGCGAGCGCGCTGTAGGTGATCTTCCCGGAGTACGTCCGGCCCTGCTTCTTCCCCTTGAGCAGCACCTTCAGCGTCGCCGGCTCGGCCGGGTTGACCACCTGTGCGAAGGTGCCGAGCCAGCCGCCGGTCGTGCCCAGCGGCTCTCTGACCCACTTCTTGCCTTCGGGGACCTCGTGGAGCATCGGGGCCGTGCTGTAGGTCTTGCCGCCGACCCAGATCGTGCGTCCCGAGCGCAACCGGTACATGTGGTCGAAGATGCCGCCCTGGTACCGCTTGAAGTCGGCGGTGATGTCGGACGCCACGATGCCGGACTTGCCGAACTGCATCTTCCCGGTGCGCTTGAGAAACGTCGTCGTCCCGGTGTCGTCCACGTGGGACGTGGCCTCAGTGAACGTCACCCCCTTGCCGGCGCGCAGCTTGGACTTGAGCGCGGCAAGGGGGTCGGACGCTTCGGCGGGAGTGGCGGCCATGAGCACGGCCATGGCCGCCACGACGGCGCCTGCGATCATCCGCTTCATGGATCTCCTTTATGGGCGCGGAGTGGATCGCAGATTCTTCCGGACGCCGATCACGACGTGATCACCGGGCGAGGGCGAAGTCCTTGATCCGCAGGTCGCCCTTGAACACCAGGTAGAGGTTGCCGGTGCCCGCCTTCACGGTCGCGGTCGCCGTGCCGTACTGGTAGATCCCTCCGGTGGCGGGCGCCTGGAGGGTGCCGAGCAACGTGCCCGTCGGCGAGCCGAGGCGCAGCTCGACCGAGCCGCCGTTCGCCGAGGCCACCGACGCCGTGAGACGGGGGCCCCAGGAAGCGCCGGTGAAGGAGATCCAGTCACCCGCCGAGCCCTCCACGACCTCGCCGCTCACCTTGGACTCGTCGGCGAAGAAGACGCCCGAGTAGTCGTCGAAGTCCATCGCCCTGGTCGTCTTGGCCAGGTCGCGGACCGGGACGGTCTCGCCGGACACGCGCAGGGTGGTGGCCTGGCGGATCCGGTCGGAGGCGGAGCCGACGAGGACGTCGTGGGTGGCGTTCTCGACGACCCACTTGTTGCGGGTGTAGTCCCAAGCGGCCAGATCCTGCTTCTTGAGCTGGAAGGTGACGGTACGGGTCTCGCCCGGGTTCAGCGTGATCCGCTGGAAGCCGCGCAACTGCTTGACCGGCTGCTTGAAGCGGGATTGCTGCTGGTGAGTGTAGAGCTGGACGACCTCGTCGCCCTTGACCTTGCCGGTGTTGGTGACCTTCACGCTCACCTTGTCACCCTGCACCTGAAGGCCCTGGTAGCCGAACGTGGTGTAGCTCAGCCCGTGGCCGAAGGAGTAGAGCGGCTTGCTCTTCCCGTACAGGTACGTCATGCCGGTCTTGGCCAGGTCGTAGTCCAGCTTGTTCGGCAGGTTGTCCGACGCGGGCCAGGTCTGGGTGAGCCGACCGGCCGGGTTGACATCACCGAACAGCACGTCGGCGACCGCGTGGCCGGTCTCGGCGCCGGCGTGCGTGGTCCACAGCAGGGTGGGCGCGTCCACGATCACCGGGTAGCTCGTCTCCAGGACCACGACGGTCTTCGGGTTGGCCTTGCGCACGGCCTCGATCAGCCGCCGCTGCCCGTCACCGAGCTGCAGGTTGTCGCGGTCGTGGAACTCGCGCCCGGCCACGTACGGATGGCTGCCGACCACCACGACCGCGACCTCGGCCTTGGCGGCCTGCGCGGCGGCCGCGGCGATGCCGTCGGCGACGACCTCCTTGCCGAACTTCGCCGCCCCCGCCTTCGGCGCCAGCCCGAGCGCGCCGTCCGCGGTCACGGTCACGTACGGGTCAGGCAGGTTGTACCAGCCTTCGACGTTCTCGTAACCGGCGTATCTGATCAGGTAGCTGCCGTCGGACTGGCGCTCCAGGGCGAACTGCTGCTGGACATACCAGCCGTTGGGCTCGTCGTCGTCGGTGTCGAGCGAGCGCCAGTCACCGCCGAGCAGCTTGCCGTTGCCGGCGTTGCGCAGCGTGGACACGCCGCTGGTCCAGTCGGTCAGGTCCCACTGGGACGCCGCGGTGGGGGCCGCGTCGATCAGGGCCGCGTTGTCGTTGGGGCCCGTGCCGGTGGCGGTGATGTACTTGCCGGAGGCCAGGTGCTTGAGCGCGATCCGCTCCAGGCCCTCACCGGTGCTGACGTCGGACACCCGCTCCTTGATCCCGGCGAGCGGGGTCACCTGGTAGGGCATCTGGCCGGCGTACCAGTCCTGGTAGAGCTTGTTCGACAGCGGCCCCACCACGGCCGCACTCTGCGGCTTGGCCAGCGGCAGCAGGCCGGAGTTCTTGAGCAGCACCGCCGCCTTGCCTGCGGTCTCGCGGTTGAGCTTCTGGTTGGCCGCGCTGTTGATCACATCCTTGGTGATCTTCTTGTACGGCCCCCCGTCCGGGTCGAAGTGCCCGAGCCGGGTCCTGATGGAAAGGACGCTGCGCACGGACTTGTCCACATCGGCTTCGGTGATCCGGCCCTGGTCGAGCGCGGCCTTGAGATTCGTCACCATCGTGGTGATGTCGCTGCCGTCGATGGTGAAGCTGTCCTGCCCGCTCTTCAGTACGGCGGCGAACGCCTCCGGCTTGCTGTCGAAGTACTTCTGCAGGTCGGTGAGCGCGTGCGGGCCCCAGGCATCGCTGACGTTGTAGAGCGTCTTGTCCGTCCACGACCTGACCACCGTGTTCAGGTCGGTGTTGACGTGCGCGGGCCGCCCGTTGACCACGTTGTACGAGGCCATGACACCGGTCGCGGCGTTCGCCGAGATGGCGGCCTTGAACGCCGGCTCGTAGTACTCGTGCTTGAGCTTCGGCGTCAGGTTGGAGGAGGTGAGGCTGCGGTTCTCCTCGTTGTTGTAGGCCATGTAGTGCTTCAGCACCGGCGCGGTCTTCAGGTAGAAGGGATCGTCGCCCTGCAGACCCTTGCCGTAGGCCGTCGAGATGACCCCGGTCAGGAACGGATCCTCCGAATAGCCTTCCTCGTTCCGGCCCGCCCGCGGGTCGCGCAGCAGGTCGACCACGGGCGCCCACACCTGCAGGCCCCACAGGACGGGATCGGCGTCGTTGTAGCCGCGCGTCTCGTCACCAACGGCCGAGCCGACGTTCTTGATCAGCGCCGGGTCCCAGGTGCTGGCCAGCCCGATGGCCTGCGGGAAGACCGTGCCACTGGCGAACTTCTGGTTCCAGTTGTCGTTGAGGTGGTTGGACCAGGCGACGCCGTGCAGCGCCTCGGTGCCGTTCTTGTGATAGGCGATGCCGAGCCGCGGGATCGCCGGCTGCGACTGGTGCAGCAGGCTCAGCTTCTCGTCCAGCGTGAGCCGGCCGAGCAGGTCGTTCACCCGCTGCTCCAGCGGCAGGCTCGGGTTCTGGAAGGGGTAGTCCACCGCCTGGGCGGGCGGCACGGCGAGCAGCGAGGCCGCCAGGGTGAGGGTCGCTAACAACGGGATTCTTGAACGCATACAGGTCTCCATCATTTGATGGCGCCGACCGTGACTCCTCGGGTCAGCGTGCGCTGGAAGATCAGGAAGAAGGCGATCGCCGGTACGACGCCGAGCAGTGCCGAAGCGCTGGACATGGTGGCGTCCATGAACTTCTCGCCCTGCAGGACGGCGAGCGCGACGGGCACCGTCTGGGTGTCGTTGGAGATCAGGAAGATCAGCGGCAGGAAGAACTCGTTCCAGGTCCAGATGAAGAAGAAGATCAGCAGGACGTTCAGGGTGGGCCTGCTGATCGGCACCACGATCCGCAACAGCGACCGCAGCCGCCCCGCGCCGTCGATCGCCGCGGCCTCGAGGATCTCCTTCGGGAACTGCCCCAGGACCGCGCTCAGCAGGTACGTGCCGAACGCCGCCTGGATCACGGTCATGACGATGATCACGGCCAATTGCGTGTCGTAGAGCCCGACCGCCTTGGACAGGTAGTAGAGCGGGTAGGCCAGCGCCTCCTGCGGCAGCGTGTTGGCCACCAGGAACAACACCAGGATGGACAACCGGCCCTTCACCCTGCCGATGCCCAGCGCGTACGCGTTGAGCACCGACAGCACGACGGCCACCACCGCTACGGAGGCGCTGATGATGAAGCTGTTCCAGAGCTTCGTGCCGAAGTCGACCCGGTTCCAGAAGTCGATGATGCCCTGGAGGTAGAGCCCGTCCGGCAGGCTCAGCGGCCCTTGCGTGCTGTACTCGGCCGGCGACTTGACCGCGTTCATCGCCACGATCGCGAACGGGAACATCATCACGACCGCGAGCACGACCAGCGCGAACAGCACCGCCCAGCGTCCTGGACCCCTCATTGCTCACGCTCCTGGACACGGAGGAACAGGAACGTCACCACGATGATGATCAGCGCCAGCACCGTGGCGATCGCGGAGCCGTACCCGACGTTGCTCTTCTGGAAGAAATTCAGGTACGAGAAGTACGAGGGGACCATGGTGGCGTTCCCCGGTCCGCCCCGCGTCAGCACGAAGATCGGCCCGAACACCTTCAGCGCGGCGATCGTGCACGTCAACAGGACCACGAAGATCTCCGGCCGGATCTGCGGGATCGTGATGTGCCAGAACTTGCGCCACCACGAGGCCCCGTCGATCTCGGCCGCCTCGTAGTAGGCCGGATCCACCCGCTGCAGCCCGGCCATGAAGATCACGACCGGGTAGCCGAGCTGGAACCAGACCATGACCGCCATGACCGTCGCCAGCGCCAGGTCGGGATCGCCGAGCCAGTCGAGCTCCAGCCCGAAGATCTGGTTGACCGCGCCGTACGACGGGTGCAACATCCAGCCCCACACCACGCCGGCCACCGCCACCGGCAGGACCTGCGGCAGGTAGTACATCGCGCGCAGCGCCGAGGCCGTTCGGGTCCCGAAGCGTTTGCCGATGTAGTCGAACAACGCGGCCGCCAGCACGAGGCCGATCGCGGTCGGCACGATCGCCATGGCCACGATCAGCGCCACGTTGTGCTGGAACGACTGCCAGAACCGCTCGTCCTGCAGCAGCCTGGTGTAGTTGTCGAACCCGATCCACCTGGGCGTCCCCACCCCGGACCAACGGGTGAAGCTCGCGCCCACGTTCATGAGGAACGGGACGACGATGACGCCCAGGAAGAGCAGCAGGCTGGGGATGAGGTAGAGCCAGTACCCCCTCGTACGTACTCTCATCTAGTTACCAATGTCGGCGAGGTTGTCCTCGTAGGGCTTGGCGATCTCGTCCAGCACCGCGGAGGGAGCCTTGCTGCCGTTGATGAGCTCTTGGACCCCGGCCACCAGCACGTCGTAGTAGCCGGGTGCCGGCCAGTCGGGGTAGAAGGCCAGGCCGTCGGCGGTGGTCAGTTTGTTGAAGGACTCGATGAGCTCCTTGCTCTTGGCGTCGGTGATCGCGGCCGGGTCGGCGGCAACGGGCACGCCGCCGGAGTTGCCCAGAATGTTCTGGATCTCCTTGCTCATCGTGATGTCGATGAAGTCGTAGGCCAGGTCCTTGTTCTTGGAGTTCTCGGGGACGACCCAGAGGTTTCCGCTCGAACCGGGCGACATCGTGGCGCCGGGGAACAGGAAGTGGCCCCACTGGAAGTCCTTGATCGTGGAGGCCACGCGGCCGTACCACCAGCTACCGCTGATCATGATGGGGAACTTGCCGTTCATGAAGGACACGCCCATGTCCTCGGCCTTGAGCCCGGCCGAGTTCTTGGCGATGTAGCCCTTCTTCACCCAGTCGGCGAAGGTCTCCACGCCGTAGGTGAACTCGGGGCCGTGGAAGTCCACCTTGCCCTTGTAGGACTGGAAGGCGTCCAACCACGGCTTCTGCGCCTTGGTGAGCGCGAGCTGGTAGAGGATCTGCTGGGCCGGGTACTCGGCACCGGCGTTCGCGATGGGCGTCACCCCGGCCTTGACGAACGTGTCCAGCCCGGCTGTGAACTCCTCGAACGTGGTCGGGACCTTGACCTTGTGCTTGTCGAACAGGTCCTTGTTGTAATAGACCATCACGAACTCGCCGTAGTTCGGCACGCCGTACCAGTTGCCGGCGCCCATGACGCCCCGGTCGTCGTACTTGGCGGTCGTCTGCAGGCCGCCGGGCAGCAGCTTGTCCCAGCCGCGCTTGGTGGCCTCGTCGGTGAGGTTCGTCAGCAGACCCTGCTTGGACAGCAGTCCGGCCGTGGCGTTGCCCTTGTTGTACTCCATGATGTCGGGCGCCTCGTCGGAGTTGAGCACCATGCTCGCGGTCTTCTGGATCTGCTCGAAGCCCTTCTCCTCGAACTTGACGGTCACGTTCGGGTGCGATGCCTCGAACTTCTTGATGGCCTCCGCCCAGGCCTTGGCCATGGCGCTGTCTTTCGACTCGTAGTGCCAGAGCTTCAGCACGCGGGGCTGGTTGCCCTGCGTCGGGGGACTTTCGGTGCCGCCGGAGCCGCAGGCCGTCAGGACCAGGACCGCGGCGGCCAGTGCCGCCGCGCCTCTGAGTTTGCGCATGATCCCTCCAGGGGGTGTTACGAGATGACGGCCCGCGCGGGAGCTCCGGCCACCGGGGCGATCTCCACCGCGGTGACGCGCTTCGGGCCGGTGACGGCGACACGTAGTTCGTCGCCGTCCCTGGTTGCGACGGCGACCGTCACGCCGTCTTCGTCGTGGATCTCGGTGGTGCCGTCGCCGCCCCCGAAGGCGACGAGGGTGATCTCTCGCGGCACGTCGACCGTGTCTCCCTGCTCGGAGACCGGGATGAGCGCGCCGTCGCGTACGAAAAGGGGAACCTGGTCGAGCGGCTTGCGGACCGCGACATAGCGGGAGCCTTCCAGCACCTCGCCCGTCCAGTAGTCGACCCACCTGCCCTGCGGCAGGTACACCTGCCTGACGCCCTCAGGCGCGACCATGGGCGCGACGAGCAGGTCGCGGCCGAACAGGTACTCCAGGTCCGCCTGCCAGGCAACGGGGTCGTCCGGGTAGTCCACGCAGAGCGCCCGCATCATCGGCGCCCCCGTGCGCGCGGCCTCGACGGCCGCCGAGTAGATGTACGGCATCAGCCGGTAGCGCAGCTTCAGCGCCTCCACCGCCTGCGCCTCGACGGCCGGGAACTCCCACGGCTCGCGGGTGGTCGTGCCGTGCAGCCGTACCAGCGGCGACAGGGCGCCGAACTGGGTCCAGCGGACGTACAGATCGTCCGACGGCCGGCCGGTGAACCCGCCCGCGTCGTGGCTCCAGAACGGCACCCCGGACAGGCCGTGCGCGAGCCCGCCCCTGATCGTGCTGCCCATGGCGGCGTAGCTGGTGTAGGTGTCGCCGTTCCACTGGGCGCTGTGCCGCTGCCCGCCCAGGTACGACGACCGCGCCCACACCAGCTCGTGCCCGTTGACCTCGCGGGTGACCTCGGCGACCGCGTCGTTGAAGAGCAGTGTGTAGACGTTGTGCAGGTCGGTCCCGCTCATGCCGTTGTAGGCGATGGCGTCCGCGGGCACACCTTCGGCGAAGTCCGTCTTGAACGCGTCCACGCCCTGCCGCAGCAGGTTCCTCAGCAGCCCCTTGAACCAGTCGGCCGCCGCCGGATTCGTGAAGTCCACGATCCCGCAGGCCGGGAACGACCCGTGCCAGCAGTCAGCGACGTAAGCCTCCCCGTCCTCGGTCTTCAGGAAAAATCCGGCGCTGGCCGCCTCCTCGAAGGCCGGGCTGAGATGGGAAATGTAGGGATTCATCCAAAGACAGATCTTGAACCCCATGTCATGCAACTCGCCCAGCATCTGCTCCGGCTGCGGGAAGTTGGCAGGATCCCACTGCAGGTCAGACCAGTGCCCGTCGGTCTGCCAGTACGTGTCCAGGTGCAGCACGTCGCACGGGATGCCACGTTCCCTGATCGTGCGCGCCCTGGCCAGCACCCGCTCCTGGCTGTCCACGCAGAACCCGGAGGAGATCCACGTCCCGAACGCCCACTTCGGCGGCAACGACGGGCGGCACGTGAGCCGGTCGTAACGGTCCAGAACGTCGGACGGGGTCGGCCCGGCGATCACGTAGTAGTCCATGACGTCGTCGGGCACCAGGATCTGCACGACGCTGTGCGTGGACTGGCACACGTCGAACTCGGTGGGCGCGCCGCTGTCGACCAGCACGCCGTAGCCGCGGCTCGACACGTACAGGGGGATGTTCTTGTAGGCGCGCTGCGACTCGGCGCCGAACGCGTCGAAGTTCCACATGAGCGGCCGCTGGCCGCGCTTGTCCAGCCGCGTGAACGACTCCCCGAACCCGGCGAAGGCCTCGTCGGGGGCGGCGGCGAAACTCTCGTGGAAGGCCACGGCCGCGCCGCCCGCGCTGGAGCGGCCGAACGGCAGCGTACGCAACCTTCCGCTGATGTCGGTGTGCCCGCGGTCCTGCTCCAGCACCGTGGCCCCGGAGGCGTCGGTGAAGCGCAGGTGCCACGGCGCGAGGCTGATCTCGGCCCGCAGCGCTCCCGCGTCGATCACAATCGGCTCACCTGGAGTGACCCCGGCACGGGCCCCTGAGTACGTACCGGGCGTCACCAGCGAGATGGCCCCTTCCGACCGCGGCCTGGCGGCCGCGTCCTGTGACAACCGCACCCGGATCACGCCCTCGCCGGCCACACCCACCTGCACGACGAGCATCTCCTCCGCCGTGGTGACCGCCTTCAGCATCACCTCGGCGCCGTCGGCCGCGACCAGCTCGGCCGCGGTGACCGCCGACAGACCGCCCTCGCCGCGTGCGCGAACCGGCAGTTCGGGCGGGTCCGCGACGAAGTACTCGTGCGCGACCAGTGGGGGGCGATAGGGCATGGAAGCTCCTTATGAAACGGCTGCGCCAACTCGTGAATTAGTTTGCTGTCCATACCAACAAACGTCAACGGCAACAGCCCGTCGTTTAGTTTGCTTTCCATCCCAACTACGGCGGGCGCACGCCAGTGAACACCGCACGCGCCCGCGCCGACGGCAGGCGTATCAGGTCCACCGCAGGTGGCCAGGGAGCGCATGCGTCAGGCGCACCACAAGTAGCGCGACACCGCCGACGCCGTCGTCGGACCGGCGGATGATCGCGGCCGTAGGGGAGGCTAGATGCCGCTCGCCGTCTGGGGCTGCATGAGGCGGCGGGCGGCCTCGGTGATCGAGCCGGACAGCGACGGGTAGACCGCGAACGTGTGCGCCAGATGATCGACCGTCAGCCGCTGCTGGACGGCCACCGACACCGCCAGGATCAGCTCCGACGCCCGCGGCGCCACCACGACCCCGCCCAGCACGATCCCCGTGTGCGGCCGGCAGAACAGCTTGACGAAGCCGTCGTTGAAGCCCTGCATCTTGGCCCGCGCGTTCGTGGCGAGCGGCAGCTTGACGACGTTGGCCTCGATCTCGCCCGCCTCGATGGCCCGCTGGGCGACCCCGACCGCCGCGATCTCCGGGTCGGTGAAGATGTTGGAGGCGACCGTGGCCAGCCGCAGCGGCTGCACGGCCTCCCCGAGCGCGTGCCAGACCGCGATCCGCCCCTGCATGGCGGCGACCGAGGCCAGCATGAGAACGCCCGTGCAGTCACCGGCCGCGTAGACGCCCGGCGCGGACGTTCGCGAGACCTTGTCGACCTTGATGAAGCCGCCCCGGTCCAGCTGGACCCCGGCCTCCTCCAGCCCGATCCCGGCGGTGTTGGGGACCATGCCGACCGTCATCAGCGCGTGGGACCCCTCGGCCGTGCGCCCGTCCTCCAGGGTCACCACCACTCCGTCGGCGGTGCGCTTGACGGAGGACGCGCGCGAGCGCCCCATGACGTTCATGCCGCGCCGCCGGTAGACCTCTTCGAGCACCTCGGCGCCGTCGGCGTCCTCGTTGGGCATCATCCGGTCCCGGCTGGAGACCAGCGTGACCTCGGCGCCGAGGGACCGATAGGCGCCGGCGAACTCCGCCCCGGTCACGCCCGACCCGACCACGATCAGATGCTCGGGCAGCTCCTCCAAGTCGTAGAGCTGGCGCCAGTTGAGGATGCGTTCGCCGTCGGGCTCGGCCCCGGGCAGCACGCGCGGAGTGGCGCCGGTGGCCACGAGCACGACGTCGGCCCGGATCGTGCGGTCCCCGGCCCGCACCACCTGCGGGTCCACCAGCCGCCCGCGGGCCTTGATGATCTCGACGCCCTCGGCCTCGACCCGGGTCGCGATGTCCGCGGACTGAGCCTGCGCCAGCTCCTTCACCCGCTTGTTGACCAGCGGCAGATCGACCCCGACCGTCCCCGGCTCGCCGTCGGGCCCGCCGTCGAACGAGATGCCCAGCCCGGGCGCGTCGAGCAGGGCCTGCTTGCGCACGGAGGTCGCGATCAGCGTCTTGGAGGGCACGCAGTCGGTCAGCACGCATGCGCCGCCCGGCCCGTCCTGCTCGACCATGGTGACTTGCGCGCCTAGCTGGGCGGCCACCAGCGCCGCCTCGTAGCCGCCGGGTCCGCCACCAATGATCACGATCCTCGTCACGTGTCCCATTCTCCCGTACGAGCTCGACCGAGCTGTAACCGGGCTGCGTCCCATCCAGCTCAGCGACGAAGGATGACGGATCCTTCTGCTGCGCCTGAACCTCATGATGGATCGACTCGGCTCCTCGGCATGGCAGGATGGCGCGGTAGCTGGACGATGAGCAGCACCCAGCGAGAGGGGTGGATCGTGGCGTGGCTTTCAGATTCGGGAAAGCCCAATGAGCTCAGGCTTTATGCCGCGTACGGCTCCAACATGGATCCTGAGCAGATGGCCATGCGCGCCCCGCACTCCCCCATCCGGGGTGTCGGCTGGCTGACCGGTTGGCGCCTGACGTTCGGCGGATTCGATCCGGCCTGGGGCGGCGCGCTCGCCACGATCGTCGAGGACCCGGACGAGCACGTGTTCGTCGTGCTCTACGACGTGCCCGACTGGGAGGAAACCTCACTGGACCAGTGGGAGGGCGCGGTGCGCGGCGCCTACCACAAGGTGCGGCTGCGGGTGCAGACCCTCGAGGGCGAGGTCCTGGCCTGGTTCTACGTGCTCGACGGCTACGAGGGCGGCCTGCCCTCGGCCCGCTACCTGGGCAGCCTGGCCGAGGCGGCCGAGCGGGCGGGCGCCCCCGACGACTACGTCAAGGAGTTGCGGGAGCGCCCCTGCACCTCGTTCGGCTAGCTGAGCGGCTGGTCCTTGGTCTCGCGCAGCACGAAGATGTAGACCAGGGTGGAGATCAGCGCGAGCGCCGACATGTACCACGGGAACAGGCCCGGGTTCTTGGCCTCCTGCAGCGCGGTGCCGATCAGCGGGGCGGTGCCGCCGAAGAGCGCCACGGTCAGGGAGTACGGGAACCCGGCCCCGGCCGCCCGCACCCGCGTGGGGAAGAGCTCGGAGTTCACCGCCGCCGAGATCGAGGTGAAGCAGCCGAGGAAGACCATGCCGATGAGCTGCACCAGCAGCAGGCTGCCGTACGCGTCGGTGAGCATGCCGAGCAGCGGCACGGGCAGGATCAGGAATCCGAGGCCGAAGGTGATCAGCATCGGCTTGCGCCCGATCCGGTCCGACAACATGCCCAGCAGCGGCTGCAGGATCATGAAGAAGACCAGCGAGATCGTGCCGATCTGCAGCGAGTCCGCCTTGTCGAAGTTCACGGTGATCTGCGCGTACGTGGGCAGGAAACTGGTCCAGGTGTAGTACGCGACGGTGCCGGCGATGGTGATGCCGACGATCGTGAGGGCGGACCTCGGGTGGTGCTTGAGGAAGTCGAACATCTGCGGCCGCGCGGCCTCGCCCCGCTGGATCTCCCCGGCCACGGCCGACGTCTCGTCGGCGCCCTTGCGGATCCACAGGCCCACGAGGCTGAGCACGGCGCCCACGATGAACGGGATACGCCAGCCGTAGGAGCTCATGTCGGCCTCGATCAGCACCGTGGCCAGCAACGCGGCCAGTCCGGAGGCCAGCAGCTGGCCGATGGTGGTGCTGACGTACTGGAAGCTCGAGAACAGGCCGCGGCGGCCGGGCGGGGCCGACTCCACCAGGAACGTGGTGGCGGCGGCGAACTCACCGCCGACCGACAGGCCCTGGATCAGGCGGGCCAGGGTCAAGATGACCGGCGCCAGGACGCCCACGGCCGCGTAGGTCGGGGTCAGGCCGACGAGCAGCGATCCCGCGCCCATCAGCATGATCGTGAACGTCATCGCGGCCTTGCGCCCGTAGCGGTCGGCGAACGCGCCGACCAGCAGGCCGCCGAGCGGGCGCATGAAGAAACCGACCGCGAAGACCGCGAACGAGCTAAGCAGCGGCACCAGGCTGTTGCCCGCGCTTTCCGGGAAGACCTGCTTGGAGAAGTAGATGGCCAGGAACGTGTAGGCGTACCAGTCGTACCACTCGACAACGTTGCCGATGCTGGCCGCCATGAGCTGGCGGGAGCGGCTCTTGGGGATGCCGAGGGGGGATTGGGTCACGGGGGAGGTCGCCACGGAGGCTCCTTTGCTGACATGTGCGGTATGCCTTACTCTGCTATTAGACGACCGAAACAGTCAAATTTGCGGATGCGAATTTACATTCCAGACATGGAAACGGGTGTAGGTGGACGTTCTCGACCGGCGCCTGGTCGCCGCTCTCCAAGTCAGCCCCCGCGCCTCATGGGGCGAGATCGGCCGGGCCGTGGGCGAGCATGAGCGCACCGTGGCCCGCCGCCTGCAGCGGCTCCTCACGGACGGCGTGGTCCGGGTCACGGCGATCTACGACGACCTGCGCACCGGGCACGGCCGCCCGGTGCACCTGGACGTCCAGGTACGCCCCGGCTGCGCGGCCCAGGTGGCCAAGGCGCTGGCCGACCGGCCCGACACGCGCTCGGTCTACGCGCTGACCGGCGTCGCCGACCTCGGCTGCGAGCTGGTCTCGCCGTCGCGCGAGGCGCTGCACCGCATCCTGTCCGCGGAGATCAGCGCGATCGACGGGGTGTCGCAGACGCAGACTCAAGTCGTCCTCCACACGTTCAGGACCGTGGCGGAGTGGCACGCTCCTTACCTCACCGATCAGGAGGTCGCCGAGCTGCAGCCGGCGCCGCCCCCTGAAGGCCTGCCCGACGAGGAGGGCCTGTCACCTCTGGAGCAGGAGATCGCCGAACTGCTCGCCGCCGACGGCAGGATCGCCTTCACGGCGGTGGCCGAGCGCCTCAACATCTCCGTGCCCACCGCGCGCCGCCGGGTGACCTCGCTGATCGAGCGCCGGCTGCTGTTGCCGCGCGCGGAGGTGGAGCCCGCCCTGCTCGGCCTGGAGGTGGAGGCCATGTTGTGGCTGAAGGTCCGCCCGTACGGGCTGGACCAGGTCGGGCAGCGGCTGGCCGGGCATCCGAACGTGCGTTACTGCGCGGCCACCTCGGGCACCCATTCCCTGATCGTCCAGGTGGTGGCCGCCCACGAGGCGGACCTCTACCGTTTCATGACCGGCGTCGTCGGATCCCTCGACGAGGTCACCGACAGCGACCTCACCCTCATCACCCGCGCTTACAAGCGCGGGCACCTGCACAAGTCCGGACTGCTCACACTGGAGAAAACGCCATGACACCTGCCGAGAAGGAAGTCGCCGACCTCTGCGTGGAGCTGATCCGCGTCGACAGCAGCAACTACGGGGACGGCAGCGGCCCGGGTGAGCGGGCGGCTGCCGAGGTCGTCCTGGCCAGGCTGGCCGAGGTCGGGATCGAGCCCACCTACGTCGAGAGCGAGCCCGGACGCGGCAACGTGGTCACCCGTGTCGAGGGCACGGACCCGTCGCTGCCCGCGCTGCTCGTCCACGGGCACCTGGACGTGGTTCCGGCCAACGCCGCCGACTGGTCGGTGGACCCCTTCGGCGGCGAGGTGCGCGACGGCTACATCTGGGGCCGCGGCGCCGTGGACATGAAGGACATGGACGCGATGATGCTGGCGGTGCTGCGCCAGATGAAGCGCGAGGGCCGCCGGCCGCGCCGCGACATCGTCTTCGCGTGGGTGGCCGACGAGGAGGCCGGCGGCGTGTACGGCGCCAAATACCTCACCGCACACCACCCCGGGCTGTTCGAGGGCGTCACCGAGTCGATCAGCGAGGTCGGCGGCTACTCGCTGGAGGTGGACCCGTCGCTGCGGCTCTACCTGATCGAGACGGCCCAGAAGGGCCTGGCCTGGATGAAGCTGATCGCGGACGGCACGGCGGGGCACGGCTCGATGCTCAACTCCGACAACGCCGTCACCGAGATCGCCAAGGCGGTGGCCAGGATCGGCGAGCACGACTGGCCGCTGACGTACACACCGACCGTGCGGCAGTTCCTCACCGAGGTCGCCGACGCGTTCGGCATTCCCTTCGACGAGTCGGACCCGCAGCCGATCCTCGACAAGATCGGGCCGCTGGTGCGCTTCGTGGGCGCGACCCTGCGCCACACCACGAACCCGACCCAGCTCGGCGCCGGCTACAAGTCCAACGTGATCCCCGGCCAGGCAACGGCCGTGGTGGACGGGCGGTTCCTGCCGGGGTTCGAGGAGGAGTTCTTCAAGACCATCGACTCGCTGATCGGGCCGCGCGTCCGGAGGGAGTTCGTGCACCACGACATCGCGCTGGAGACGACGTTCGACGGGGCGCTCGTGGAGTCGATGATCGCGGCGCTCAAGGCCGAGGACCCGACGGCGCGGGCGATCCCGTACTGCATGTCCGGCGGCACCGACAACAAGACGTTCTTCGCCGACCTGGGGGTGCGCGGGTTCGGGTTCGTGCCGCTGCGCCTGCCTGCGGACATGGACTTCGCGTCGATGTTCCACGGCGTGGACGAGCGGGTGCCGGTGGAGGCGCTGCAGTTCGGCGTGCGGGTGCTGGACCGGCTGCTCCTAAACTACTGAGCTGTGAGCAACGACGCGTACACCCTGGCCAGTGAGGCCGCTGCGGCACTGCACAACGCCGCCGGTCTCGACACCTTCGACGTGGCGCTCGTCATGGGGTCGGGGTGGGTGCCCGCCGCCGACGCGATAGGCGAGACGGTGCGCGAGATCCCGTTCATCGAGCTGCCCGGCTTCCAGGCCCCCGCCGTGGCCGGGCACGGCGGCAAGATCCGCGTCGTGCGCACCTCCAGCGGGCGGCACGCGCTCGTCTTCCTCGGGCGCACCCACCTGTACGAAGGGCTCGGGGTGGACGCGGTCGTGCACGGTGTGCGTACGGCCGCCGCGGCCGGCGTCCGTACGGTCGTGCTCACCAACGCGGCCGGCGGCCTGCGGCCCGAGACGCAGAGTGTCGGCGACCCGGTCCTGATCAGTGACCACATCAACCTGACCGGCGCCAACCCGATCACGGGGACCACGTTCATCGACCTCACCGAGGTCTACTCGCGCCGCCTGCGCGCGCTGGTCAGGGAGATCGACCCGACTCTCGCCGAGGGCGTCTACGTGGCCTTCCGCGGGCCGACGTACGAGACGCCGGCCGAGATCCGCATGCTGCGCACGCTGGGCGGGGACATGGTCGGCATGTCCACTGTCCTGGAGGCCATCGCCGCCCGCGAGGCGAACCTGGAGGTGCTCGGCATCTCCCTGGTCACCAACCCAGGCGCGGGCCTGTCGGGCGAGCCGCTCAACCATGAGGAGGTCCTCGAGGTCGGCCGCGCCACGGCGACCCGCATGGGCGTGCTGCTCGCCAAGGTGGTGGACCGGCTGTGAGAGACGAGCCCCACGCGCCGGCCGGCACGCCCGCAGCGTCCGACGCCGCCGACCTCATGGCGGCCGCCCGCCTATGGCTCGCCCAGGACCCCGACCCCGACACCCGCGCCGAGCTGACCGCGTTGCTGGAACGCGAGGACATGGCCGCCCTCCAGGACCGCTTCGGCGCCAAGCTCGAGTTCGGCACCGCCGGTCTGCGCGGTGAGCTCGGAGCCGGCCCCAACCGGATGAACCGCGTCACCGTCATGCGCGCCGCCGCCGGCCTGGCCAAGGTCCTCGGCCCCGGCAAGCACGTGGTCATCGGCTATGACGCCAGGCACAAGTCCGACGTGTTCGCCCGCGACACCGCGGCCGTCCTGACGGGCGCCGGCCTGCACGCCTCCCTCCTGCCGTGCCCCCTGCCCACCCCGGTCCTGGCCTTCGCGGTCCGCCACCTGCGGGCGGACGCCGGGGTGACGGTCACGGCCAGCCACAACCCACCCCGCGACAACGGCTACAAGGTCTACTGGGGCGACGGCTCCCAGATCGTGCCGCCCATCGACAGCGAGATCTCCGCCGCCATCGACGCCGTCGGCCGCGTGGACGAGCTGCCGCTGCACGGCCCCGGCACGCTGACGGAGCTCGGCGAGGGCATCATCGACGACTACATCGAGGCCGTCACGTCCCTGCCGCTGGGCGACGCCCGCGACCTCAAAGTGGCGTACACGCCCCTGCACGGCGTAGGCGCGGCCACGTTGACCGGCGCCTTCCTGGCCGCCGGCTTCGACAGCCCCATGGCGGTCGAGGAACAACGCGCCCCCGACCCGGACTTCCCCACCGTGTCCTTCCCCAACCCGGAGGAGCCGGGCGCGATGGACCTGGCCATCGCCCTGGCCGCCAAACAGGGCGCCGACCTGGTCCTGGCCAACGACCCGGACGCCGACCGGTGCGCGGTGGGCGTACCACTGCCCGACGGCACCTGCCGCATGCTGACCGGCGACGAGGTCGGCGGCCTGCTTGCCGAGCACGTGATCACACACACCACCGGCGACCGCATGGTGGCCACCACCATCGTCTCCTCCACCCTCCTCAGCAAGATCGCCCAAGCGCACGGAGTCCGCTACGGCGAGACGCTGACCGGCTTCAAATGGATCATCAAGGCCGGCCCCGGGCTGGTCTTCGGCTACGAGGAGGCCATCGGCTACAGCGTCGGCTCGGACACCGGCCTCCCGGTTCACGACAAGGACGGAATCGGCGCCGCCCTGACGGTGGCCGCCATCGCCGCGGCGGCCAAACGCGACGGCCGTACCTTGCTGGACCTGCTGGACGACCAGGCCCGCCACTACGGCCTGCACGCCACGTCGCAGCTGTCCTTCCGCGTAGCAGACCTGTCGCTGATCGCGGATGCCATGTCCCGCCTGCGTGCGAACCCCCCGGCGGTCCTCGGTGGGCACGCGGTGGAGCACATCGACGACCTGAACAAGGGCGAAGGCGGCCTCCCACCCACCGACGGCCTGCGCTACCGGCTGTCTGGGAACTCCCGCGTGGTGGTCCGCCCTTCGGGCACGGAGCCCAAGCTGAAGTGCTACCTGGAAGTGGTGGTGCCGGTGACGGGCGAGGTGTCGGACGCCCGCGCCCGCGCCACCCAGGACCTCAACGCCCTGAAAGCCGACCTCTCTACCACCCTGGGCCTCTAACGGCTCCCAGGGCCGAAAGCATGGTCCTCCGCGATGAGCGGCGCTACGCGCCATGAGACTCCGGGCAGCGCTCTGTGGGGGCAAGCCCCCAGCCCCCCGGGCGAGGGGACTCCCGTCCCCTCGCGCTCCCTGGACGTGACCTGCCAAGCAAGCCAGCAAAACCGACATGAGCTCGCTTTTCCGAACCAAGAAACGATCTTGCTGGGATGGTCGGAGCAGTTGAGCCGTAGGCTGCTGGTCATGGCGCGATTCGAAGACGTCAAGGCAACGTTCTGGGGCGACGGCGGCTACGGCGTCCAGCTGCCGGTCACGGAAAAGGCGATCACGGAGGCCGAGCGCGAACTTGGTGTGACGCTTCCTTCCGCATTGCTTGACCTTCTCCGCGTTCAGAACGGCGGCCGGGTGGCGGCTGAATGGAACGCCTTCGCCACCAGCCAGCCGACTTCGTGGAGCGAAGACCACATCCCATTCACCGACTTGATGGGTATTGGTCGGCACGAACGCATGACCTCGCTGCTTGACACCCCGTACTTGATCGAGGAGTGGGAGATGCCGTCGCCGATCGTGCTCCTCTCCGGCGATGGGCACCACTGGATCGGGCTCGACGGTCAGCCTGGCTGGCGCCGAGGAGAGGCTCCGCCAGCTCGATCGGGGCCACGGGCAGCATACGGCCGTGGACCTTGGCATCCCCACCACGCGCGGTGATCGATGAACCCCACGAAGGTGGGCTGCCGCATGGCCCTCAACCAAGATCGAGAACAAGTCGAAGAAGTGTGCATCAAACGCCCTTCAGGACACGATCAAGTGCCGCCCGGCCTGCAGGTCCCCAGTTCGGCTTGCCGCCGGGAAGGCCCCGATCTCCGTTCTGCCCCATGAGCATCAGGAAGAGGCTCTTCATCGCGGCCAGCCCGCGGGCGCGCCGGATTGCCGCCTCGTCCGCGTGCCCGTACATGTCGAAGAACCGTGAGGCCGTGCCCGCGGGTAGCAGCACCCATGCAGCGGCAAGGTCCCACGCCGGATCGCCGGCGAACATGTCACCGAAGTCGATGATGCCCGAGAGCGTTCCGTCCGAGACGACGACGTTCGCGGGATGGAGGTCGCCGTGCACCCACACCGGCGGGCCCTCCCACGCCTGGGCCGCAACGGCGTCGTCCCAGACGTCCCGGACGTCGGCAGCAATGTCGTCGGGGGCAACGGCCTGGAAGAAGTTCTCGAAGCCGTCCGTGCAGTTCCTGGGGTGGGCACCGCGGTCCTTAGCGATCGGCGCCTCGGCGGGCGCCTCCACATGGAGCGCCTGGAGGAAGCCCGCCAGCGTGTCGGCCGCGTGGGCGCCGCGGCTGATCGAGCCGTGGTCCAGCGGCTCGCCGGGAACCCACGTCATCACGGTCCAGTGCTTGGGGAAGCGCTCGGACGGTTCGCCGAACCGCACAGGGGTCGGCACCGGGAGCGGCAGGCGCGGGGCCAGCACGGGTAGCCACCGCCGCTCCTTGAGCTGGAGCTCCGGGGTGGGGTCCATGCGCTGCATGCGCACGGCCAACTCGTCCCCGAGGCGCCACATTTGGTTGCCCCAACCGCCCACCACCTCGCGGATGGCCAGCCCTGCAAGGTCTGGATGTTGCTCCTGCAGCAAGTCGCGGACCAGGTCTGCGGTGATCTCGATCTCAGTGTCGGTCATGCGAAGTCACAGTACTGAGGCGGCAGGCGGAGCGGCTCTCGCTCTCCGGAAGATCTCGCTGTCATTCCTCTGGCATCACCAATTCGGCTTCAGAGAGCTCCAGATCAGGGGCTTTGGGACGGAACGGCCCCATAGTTCAGAGAAGCAGGCGTGTTCGTGGGCGCAGGGGTGCCGTAGGGGGTGCGTGATGGGGCGAGCGGTCATAGGGACGCGGAGCCCCCGGCCTCGGCGCGTCGGGGGTTGAAGACGCCTCGCACGGCAGCTTCATCGCCTTCGATGTCGACGAGCCCAAGGGTGTCGTTGAGCGTGAGCACACCCGCTGCCAGGCCGAGAACGATCGAGGCGTCAGCGCGCACGACGGCATCGAGATTGCGACCGTCATGCAGGCTGACCTCGACACCCGAGCCCGTCGTCCTCACCTGAATCAGGCGGCCGTCGACCGCGATCCCCACCGTCGATGGTCGGCATGCGGCCTCCTTGCCGGCGAGCAGGGCCGGAAGGGCGAGGAGGAGCCATTCGGCGCGGAAGTTGTCGCCGCCTGGTCCGCGCGCCATGAGCGGCGTGGACCAGCGGATGAGGCTCTCGATCGGCTCCCGCAGCTCGGCGCCCCACGGGGTGAGGGCGTACACGATGGCGTTGCCCTCCTCGGCCAGGCGCCGCTCGACCACTCCGGCGGTCTCGAGGTCTCGGAGGCGGTCGGTGAGCAGGTTGGTGGCCACGCCAGGGAGCCCATCGAGCAGCTCGCGGTAGCGGGCGGGAGCCATGAGGAGCTGGCGGACGATGAGCAGATTCCACCGGTCGCCCACGACATCGAGCGCCCGGGCGAGACCGCAGTACTGGCCGTAGCTTCGACTCATTCCACCTACTTGATGATTTCAAGCTTGTATGACTATATCTAGCATAGTCAGCGAAAGGAGAGTAGCCGTGGCTGGCACGGGAAGGCCCAGGTGGGTCGACGACGAGCTGTTCCCGTTCGAGAGCCGCTTCGTCGCCATCGACGGGCACACCGTCCACTATGTGGACGAAGGATCGGGGCCGACGCTACTGCTGCTGCATGGCAATCCGACCTGGTCGTTTGTGTATCGCGACGCGATCCGTGCCCTGCGGGACGAGTTCCGCTGCGTCGCCCTCGACTACCCCGGCTTCGGGCTGTCGTCTCCCCGCCCGGGCTACCGGTATCTGCCCGAGGAGCACGCCCAGGTCGTCACCGCCTTCGTCGACGCCTTGGCCTTGAGCGGGGTCACCCTGGTGGCCCAGGACTGGGGTGGCCCCATCGGCCTCGCCACCGTCGAACAGCGGCCCGCCGCCTTCGAGGGTCTTGTGCTGGCCAACACCTGGGGCTGGCCGGTCACCGGCGACCTCCCCTTCGAGGCCGTCTCCCACCTGCTGGGCGGCCCCCTGGGGCGCTTGCTGGTCAGGCAGTTCAACCTGTTCGTCAACGCGATGATCCCTGCCGGGCACCGGCTGCGGAAGCCGACTGCCGACGAGATGGCCCATTACCGAAAGGCTCTCGCCACCCGCAACCGGCGTGACGCGTCGGCCGTGCTCCCCCGGCGCATCACCGCCAGCCGCGCCTTTCTCGCCTGTGTCGAGGCCGGGCTCCCCGCCCTCGCGTCACTCCCGACGCTCATCGTGTGGGGCGACGGCGATTTCGCTTTCCGGGAGAAGGAGCGACAGCGATGGGAGCAGATCTTCGCCGACCACCACACCGTGATCCTCGAAGGCGCTGGCCACTTCGTGCAGTCCGACGCGCCCGGCCTGTTCGCGGCGGCGATCCGTGACTGGCGGTCCGCACCCGACGGGCGGCGCACACCCCCGACTCGCCGGGGCGCCCGGCGCGAAACGCCAACGGAGTCTTAGTGGCCTACGACGCGCGCCTGGCGGACCGTGTCCGGGGAGCTGCTGGTGGACGGCTCGCCGGTGACCGAACAGATGCTGTTCGGAGGACTCGCCTTCCTCGTCGCCGGCAAGGTAGCGGTGGCGGCAAGCGGCCAAGGCGGCTCTTGGCGGGGGTCGATCCCGCACGCGCAGACCGTCTCCTCGCGACCACCAACGTACGGCCGATGGACATGAAGGGCCGAGCGGTCCAGGGCTGGCTGCACGTCGACGGCGACGACCTGCGCACCAAGCGTCAACTGGCCCAATGGATCGCCATCGTGACAGCTACCGCCAGAAATGCTCCCGCCAAGAGACCAGATCGATGACGGACACCCCTGCCGCAGGCAAAGCCCCGTCTCTAACGCCCAGAAAGGTGCTACATGGCTCCGGCTGCGACGCGCAGTGGTGCATCCGAACCCTGGCCCAGGCTCGTGCGGCGTTGCGGGACGTCGTCCCCAGCCTCGTCACACTTGTGCGGAGCGTTCCTGACGCCAACACCGCAGGGGTCGGTACTTGGACGGTGGGCGATGTCGCGGCTCACCTATCCCATGTTTTTCGCTTCGACACCGACGCCGTCGCCGGAAGACCGGTCCCGGACGCCATGGTGACGATGGCGGGAATGGCCGAGGCCAACGCGACGATGCTGGCCGAGGACGGCGAACGGGACCCAGCCGTCCTCGCAGATCGCATCGGCACGCTTGCAAACAAGTTCGACGACGTCGCGTCGCGTTCGCGAGCAGCCACCGTCGATTGGCTGCAAGGCGCCCGCCTTCCGCCTTCGGCGGTGGCATGTCACCTGCTCGAGGAATGCCTGATCCACGGCCACGACATTGCCACAGCCACAGGGCGTCCGTGGCCAATACAGCGTCACCACGCGCTACTCGCGGTCGAGGGCGCCGCGCTTCCGCTTATCGCGGCTCTGCCTCCCACTGCCTTCTTGAACCAGGAGAAGGCCGGGTCCTTCCGAGCCCGCTTCGAACTGCGCCTGCGTGGAGGTGGACGCACGGTGCTGAACTTCGACGGCGGCTCGTTGACGCTCGACGCGGCTGGCACACGTGACGTTGACGCCCACATCTCTGCCGACCCCCCGGCTCTCATGCTGGTGTTCATCGGCCGACAAGCAATATGGAAACCACTTCTTGGAGGGAAGCTCGCCGCTTGGGGCCGTCGGCCATGGAAGCTCGCCCACATGCTCACCGCCATAAGCCCCCCATAGCCCGTTCGTCGGACGGTCCGCCAGCAGCACTGGCCATGTGATTTTGGTGGCGCATCACTCGGGCTGTCGGCACCCGTTCCGTCAGGGCGTCGATCCGTGCCCCTGCGGCGACCGCTCGGCCGCCTTCCGACCCGTGGCGGACCGCGCCTTCGACCTGGCCGACATCGTCCAGGCCCCCGCTACCTGGAGTCCAACAGCCAGATTGGCAAGATCGTAGTCACCGCCGCTCCTCCGATCTGCCGCAAGATCGGAAGAGCGGCCCTGCAAGCTCGCGCACAGCGCCACCGCAGCGCACACGCTGGTGAACGCGGCATCCATGTCCGCCGACGACATCAGCCATGCCGCTGAGGGCTGTCGAGACGAGGCAGCATTTTCGGGTTCACATGCAATTGCGCGCACAGTAGACAAGCGTGCTCATGCTGGCAGCTCATCGCGGTGGGAGCGCAGGGCACCGAACAGGGCGTCCCACTGGCGATCCGCTTCCGGGTGATCGAGTTAATCGTTCCCGCGGCCCCGGCGACCGCGTCCGCGCGGCCTGCTGGGGCTTGGTGGTTCGCTGCAGCCAGAGCACGAACTCGCGAACCTCTGACGCGGTCACCTTGTCCCAACCAAGATCGAAGACTTGGAGCCACCGCCACCAGCGCAGCAGATCATAGGCGTAGCTCCGCACGCTTCCCGAACGCCGTCCCCGCGCCACAAAGTCGCGCAGGTAGCGACGGATCGGCTCGATCACTCGCCCTTCGACGTCCTGCACCTCGTACGGAACCACGCCGACGGTCTCTACCGCGCGCCCCCAAGTTGGGAGGCGCAAGCCCTCGGCGTCCCCCTCCACATCACTCGGTAATAGCACGCAGACCCCTTCACTTCGGCTGCGTGACTTCCTACCGGCACAGACCCGCGAGCCCCCCGACGAACAGGGCGTGTCGCACTCCGTGGTCCGGTCAACGGGTCATGCCGGATGCGTAGTCACAGGGAGGGATAAGAAGACCCCAGGCTTGGGAAGGCCTTGCATGTTGGGCTAGAAGTCGAATTCGCCCTTCTTGGCGCCCGCCACGAAAGCCCGAATGACGCCGCCACGTACCACCCACGACTCCAGGTCGGGTCGCTCGGTGTCACGGATGCCGACACGGTCCCCGCTAAGAACTCCTAACAGAATGATCTTTAAAGAGTGAGGACGAGGCGACCGCGGAGGCCGCCTTTGGCGAGGCGCTGGTGGGCGGCGGCGACTTGGTCGATGGGCATGGTCTCGGCTACGCGTAGGGTGAGCGAACCTGCTTCGACCAGGGCGACAAGCCTGGAGAGGAGGGCGCCGTCAGCGCGGATCCAGTGGTTGAAGACCCGGATGCCGCGCAGCGGAATCGGCGCTCCTCCCGCCACCAGCGCGGCGAAGGCTCCCCCCGACCGGACCGCGTCGAGGGCGGGCGCTCCGACCACGGCAGCGTCCAGCGCTGCGTGCACACCGCCCGGAACGAGGGAACGGACCGCCTCGCCCAGCCGCGCCGTGCGTGGCACGAACAGTTCGGCTCCAAGCCCGCGGACGAGCGGTTCATCATCGGCCCCGGCGACCGCGACCACCCGGAGCCCACGCGCGACGGCCAGTTGAATCGCGAAGCCGCCGACGGCACCGGCCGCCCCTGTCACCAGCAGAGTCTGCCCGTGGCTCAGGTCGAGTCCGTCGAGCGCTTGCGCGGCGGTGAGACCGTTCAGGGGCAGCGTGGCGGCTTGTACGGGCGGGACACCCGCAGGCGCGGCTGTGACCGCACCGGCGTCGAGTACGACGTGTTCGGCCTGAGTGCCGAGCGGCACATCCAGCCGGTCGGACAGGCCGATCACCTGGTCCCCGCGAGCGATACCGGTGACCCCTGGGCCCGTCTGCTCGACGGTTCCAGCGACATCCCACCCGATGCCGATCACGTCGCGCGCCGGCAGCAAGCCCGCCTCGGTGAGCGCACCGGACCGAGTGGCCAGATCGACCGGATTGACCGTCGCGGCCTCGACCCTGATCCGGACTTGCCCTTCTGCCGCAACCGGCATCGGCACGTCCGCGATCTGCAGGACCTCAGGCCCGCCGAAAGCACGGACAACAACTGCGCGCATCAGATCTCCCCGTTCCAAAGGTTTCAGGACTTGAGAACAACCATATGGAGAGCTACTCTCTGGCGGGAAGTACGCACCTCAAAGTGCCTATCGTACGGACAGGAGCGCAATGACCACCCGCACCACCGCTCAGCAGCGCGAGCAGGCGCGCACCGCCTACGACGCCTACCTCGCGACCTGCCCAGCGCGTCAACTGCTCGACCGGATCAGCGACAAATGGGTGAGTCTCCTGCTCACCGCGCTCGCCGACGGCCCGCAGCGCTACAGCAGTCTGTCTCGTACCATCGCCGGTGTCAGTCAGAAGATGCTCACCCAGACCCTGCGTACCCTGGAACGCGATGGCCTGGTCTCTCGCTCCGTCACGCCCTCGGTCCCGGTACGGGTCGATTACACCCTCACCCCACTGGGCATCAGCCTGCTGCCCGTGATGCAGGCCATCAAGGACTGGGCCGAGACACATATCGAACAAGTCGCCGCCGCGCGCGACACCTACGACAACCGCTCTACCTCCCCGGATGCCCTTGCGGAGAGGGTCTGAGATCTGTTGAGACGTCGCCAGCAGATGATGGCGGCGGCAAGGGTCATGAAGGCCTCGTGAATGTCGTCGCGAATCTCCCAGCGGATACGCAGACGGCGGAACCAGTGCAGCAGCGCGATCGTCTGCTCGATCACCCACCGGTGTACGCCCAGGCCAGAGCCGTGCTCGGTACCCCGGCGGGCGATGACCGGCTTGACCCCGGTGGACCAGACCAGCCGCCGGTACTTGTCGTGGTCGTAGCCCCTGTCGGCGTACAACACCTTGGGTCGGCGGCGGGGCCGGCCGCGCCGCCCGCGCACTGACGGGATCGACCGGAGCAGCGGCATGACCTGGGTCACGTCGTTGCGGTTGCCACCGGTCAGGGTGAGGGCAAGGGGGATGCCGTTGCCGTCGGCGATGTCGTGGTGCTTGGAGCCGGTCTTGCCGCGGTCGACCGGGCTCGGACCTGTTTTTGGGCCGCCCTTCAGCGCCCGGATGCGGGAACTGTCGGTTCAGGCGCACATACCCATTCGTCGATCTCGAAGGCGTCCGGCAGGTCGATCACACGCGGTCTGCGCACTCTCATGGAGAAGCGAATGATCACAGCGGACGCACCCCTGTCCACCCGATCCTCCAAGCAGCGCCGTTACCGCATCACGTACATGGACCTGAGTTTCTGGCTGACCTGCATAGAACCGGGCATGCCGGAGATCTACCGACGCCGGGGTGACCTGGCCCTGCGCCGCATCGAGCATTCGTGGACGGCATGGCACAGCACAGCTCTGAAGTCCTTCGTGCGTCAGTCGCTGCGCCGCATGGACGATCTGCCCGAGCGGACCCGCGCGATCGGCGGCTACTGGACCAGGACCAACGATCCCGAGATCGATATTGTGGGCGCCGACCGAGAGCCCATAGCGAAGACGATCACGATGGTGGGTTCCGTGAAATGGCTGGAGGACCAGCCGTTCGACCATCACGACCTGAGCGAACTCATCGTCTACCGCTCCAAGATGCCCGGGGCGGACACCTCCACGCCTCTCTACGCGATCTCCCGTAGCGGGTGCGACGTGGAGGGAGTCGTGCACATCACACCTCAGGACCTGCTCGACGCTTGGCGGTGAGCCGGCCTGCCGAGAACCCTGCGTCCGAGCAGATCGGAGCCGGTCGGCTATCGGCCGGTCACAGTCGCCTGAGGGAGCGATTCCTTGCGTGCGGCAGGTGTGCCGACGACGACGGACACGCCGTCCCCCGACAGCTGGGCGGCGGCATGTCCGTCCAGTGCGACCTTGCGCTGCTTGGTCGTGATCTTGACGAACATGCGGGTGGGCGTGCACATCAGGCTCACTTTGCTTTCGGCCATGCTCACCATCACGGGCTCGGTGGGGCCGGCGAAGCCTTCCTCGGTGCTGGTGCTGGTGCCGGACTGGTTCAGTGGAAAGGACATGCTCCACCCATCGTCGGTCTGCTGGGAAAGCCCGCACACGCCCTTGGTGTGAATCCACGCGACCAGGTCGTAGGAGCCCACCCGGATGCGCGCCAGCGCCCGCTCCGCCTCGTCCGGCAACTCCTCCTTGGTCGCCGTGCCTGTCAGCGTCGCAAGCGGCCACTTCGCCGGATCCTTGAGGATTCCGTCGTCGGTCTCGGCCGAGCAGGCGGTCAGAGCGAGTGTGAGGGCGATTGTCAGACTTCTGCGCATGGGCCGATCATGGTACAGCGAACCCCGTCGGCACCATCTCTGCAGATCGCTGGAGCGCGACGCCCGGAACAGTCGCCGGACGTCGCACCCGAGACGGGCCGTCAGGCCAGGCGGAACTGCAGGTCGGTGTGCCACTTGTTCATGTCGGGCTCTTCAGCGGGATTGGTGTTGTAGAGCTCCAGGCGGCAGCCCCAGTGCTCCGTCCCGTCGTCATCGGTCGTCATGTCCCAGGTCAGCCCCTGCTCCGCGGCCCATTTCCGGAACGCGTCGATGGCGTCGACGAGCTGGTCCGGGTGACCGTGGTGGGCGACGGTGGCGTAGCGGCCGGCGGGGAGGGTGGCGGCGAAGATGTCGCCCTCGCCCTCGATCGGCGTGGCCACCGGCACCCCCGCCTGCACCACCAGCCGGTCGGCGGCCATGTTGATGGCGTCGTACCTCAGGAACGGCGCTCCGGCCGGGTACGTGCCGCGCTCGACGAGCCAGCCGACGATCTCGCCGATCCGGTCCGCGACCAGGCCGAACGTGGTCATGGTGATGGTCTTGCGCACCCCGACGTACGGGCGCTCGGGAAGTTCGATGATCTCTGGCATGTTTCTGTGTTCCTCTTTCTGTGTTCCTCCTTCACCTCTCAGTACGGAGTGCGGGCTCGAAACTCATCGGCAGGCCGAAGAACGGGAACAGGCCGGGATCCAGATACGTCGTCTGGCCCATGATCAGGCCGTCGGCGACGTCGAGAACGACCAGGGCGAAGGACTCGCCGTTGACGTACTGGCCGAAGGCCGGGGAGCCGTTGGCCCGGGTCGGAACGAGGCGGGACCCCGCGCACGCTGCGTCGGCTTCGGCGGCGAGCAGGACGGCGCGGATGTGCTCACGCCCGCGCAGCCACCACGTGAACGGCGGCATGGACGAGGTCGCGTCCTCGTGCAGCAGCGAGACCAGCGTCTCCACGTCATAGCGCTCGAACGCCGTCACGTAGCGAGCCAACAGCTCCTCGTCCACTTTCTCGTCGACCGGCTCGGTCGGCGGGAGCTTGGCGCGGGCACGTTGCAGGGCGCTGTTGACGGACGTCACGCTCGTGTCGAGCAGGGTGGCCGTCTCGGCAGCGGACCATTTCAGCACGTCGCGGAGGATGAGCACGGCGCGCTGGCGGGGCGGCAGGTGCTGCAGGGCCGCCACGAACGCCAGCCGGATCGTCTCCCGCGTCACCGACAGGTCCGCCGGGTCGAGGACACGGCTGTCCGGAATAGGGTGGATCCACCGGTCCGGCGGGAGCGGGGCGCCCAGGTCGGCGCCGGGGATGGCATCGGGGACCAGGTCCATGGCGCGGGCGCGGCGCTGCGGGCCGCGCAGCATGTCCAGGCAGATGTTCGTGGCCAGGTGGAACAGCCACGGGCGCAGCGGGCCCCTGCCCGGGTCGTACGTGCGCCACGCCCGCACGAACGCCTCCTGCACCGCGTCCTCAGCCTCGAACCCCGAGCCCAGCATGCGGTAGCAGTAGCCGGTCAGCTCGACCCGGTGCCGTTCGAAGTCGTGTGCTGACTCACCTCGATCTGCAGCTCTGTCACCCATTCATCCTCATTCTCCGGGCAGTGCAGGGAGATCTCCCTGGCCAGCCCGATAGAGCGATAGCCATGCTCCTCGATCCAGTGGGCCAGCGTCTGGAACGTCGGCCCCACCGCCTCCATCGCTCCCTGATGGATGATGGTGGCCGCCAGCTCGATGGCAGGCAGTTCGACGACGTCGAAATCATAGGAACCGGGCGGCGCGGAGACCGGCAGGCAGGTGTGCACCATGACCGAGCCGTCCTCCTCCGGCACGTAATAGGCCAGCCCGGGAGCCACGACCGACACGCCGGCCGCGTCCACCCGGCGGCAGATCTCCTGGAACAGCGGCTTGATCACCGGCCCGATGTCCTCGCCCTCGTAACTGGCCGCCCTGGCGCTGAGCTCGGCGACCAGCACCGGGGGCACCCTCTTCAGAAGAACCTCGGCCGTCCGCATGTGTCCCTCCGTCTCGATCGTGCGGAGCCTCGCCTCGACGCTGCGCAGCCTGGCCAGGTCGGCGCTGATCTGGGCCTCGAGCTGGGCGCGGCGCATCCGTACCATGCCGTGCAGCTCCTCCGTGCTCACCTTCTCGTCGAGGATCGCCCTGACCTGCTCCAGCGTGAAGCCGAGGTCCTTGATCGCGACGATGCGGTTGAGCCTGGACAACTGGGCGGCTTGGTAGGACCGGTAGCCCGTGACCGGGTCCACGTGGGCGGGGCGCAGCAGGCCGATGGCGTCGTAGTGGCGCAGCATGCGTACCGACACGAGCCCCAGTCTGGCGAAGTCTCCAATGCTGAACATGGCCTCTCCAGATCTAGGGCCTGACACGGTGTCAGGGTCAACCTATGGCGATTTCGCCGGAGAGAGGTTACCTTAGGAGCTACCGAACGTTCGGTAGGAGAAATGATGGACCTCAAGGACCGGGACGCGGACGCGAGCCGGCGGATCAGGATGGCGGCGGTGCTGCTGTTCGCCCGGCAGGGCTACGCCGCCACGAGCATTCGCGACCTGGCCAAAGAGGTCAACATGACCAACGCCGGCATCTACCACCACGTGTCGAGCAAGGAAGCCCTGCTGGCCGACCTCATGCGGGTCGCGCAACAAGGACTGATCGACGCCACCGAGCGCATGGTGCGCGACGTCCAGAGCCCCGCCGACCGACTCGCCCTGCTGATCGGCTCGCTCACCGCGAGCCACGCGATCGCCCCCATGACGACCCGGGTCATGGACGCCGAGCTACGCGCCCTGACCCCCGGCTCCGCCGCCCTCGACGAGATCATCGCACTCCGCGACGCCTACGAGGAGCACTGGAAGCACGCCATCGCCGACGGCGTCTCGGCAGGCGTCTTCCGCATCGCCGACCAGAAGCTGACCCGCCTCGCCCTCATGTCCATGTGCACCGGCACCAGCGAGTGGTACCGCCCCGACGGGGACTCCACGCTGGAGCAGGTGTGCGCGGAGTTCGTGGCGATCGGCCTGGCCGCCGTACGCGCTCCCGTCCAGGTCGTCACGGCCCTCGACCTCTCCCTGCTGCCCGACTTCCCTTGGGAGCCGCCGGATGCCAGAGACGATCCCCGACCTGCTGAGGCACGCCGCTAGTCAGTACGGCCGCCGCGAGTTCCTCCGCTTCCCCGACACCTCGCTGACCTTCGAAGACGCCGACGTCCAGTCGGATCGGCTGGCCGGCGCCCTGATCGACAAGGGCGTACGACCCGGCGACCGCGTGGCGATCATGATGGACAACGTGCCCGGCTGGCCACTGAGCTGGCTGGCGATACTCAAGGCAGGCGCGATCGCCGTGCCGGTCAACGTCCGCTACCGGGCCGCCGACCTGGAGCACGTCCTGCGTGACTCGGGCGCCGTCGCCACCCTGACCACAGCCGAGCACGCCCCGCACATCCCGGGCACGGTCCACACCCTCGACTCCCTGTCCGGGTCACCTCCCACCCGGCCCGTTCCCATTAACTCCAAAGATGTCGCGAATTTTCAGTACACGTCGGGAACGACCGGCTTCCCCAAGGCCTGCATGCTCACCCACGACTACTGGCTCAGAACCGCCCAGATCGTGGCCGACCAGGCACGGCTCCGCGACGACGACGTCATGTTGATGGCCCAGGCCTACTCGTACATGGACCCCCAGTGGGCCACCCTCCTCTGCCTCATCGGCGGCATCCCGCTCGTGGTGCTCCCCCGCTTCTCCGCCTCCGGGTTCTGGCCTGCGGCCAGGGAGCACGGCGCGACGCTCACGTACGTGCTCGGCACGATGCCCCTCCTCCTGCACAAGCAGCCGCCCCACCCCCACGACCGCGAGAACCGGATGCGGCTCGTGCTCTGCTCGGGCATCCGCCCCGACCTGCACCGGGAGTTCGAGGAGCGCTGGGGAGCGCCATGGCGCGAGCTGTACGGCTCCACGGAGAGCGGCCCCGACCTGTACGTGGACATCGACGCCGAGGAGACGGTCGGCACCGGCGCGATGGGCCGCCCGCCGGCCGGCAAGGAGGTCGTGATCGACGAGGAGACCGGCGAGATCCTCGTCAGGGGCGTGCCCATGATGAACGGCTACTGGAACCACCCGGAGGCGACCGCCAAGGCGTTCAGGGACGGCTGGTACCACACCGGCGACCTCGGCTTCCGCGACGCCCACGGCTACATCCACCACGCCGGGCGGATCAAGGACATGGTCCGCAGGGGCGGCGAGAACATCTCGTGCGCCGAGGTCGAGAGCGTGCTCACCCAGCATCCCGCGGTGCTGCAGGCGGCTCTCGTGCCCATCCCCGACGAGCTGTGGGGCGAGCTGCCGAAGGCGTTCCTCCAGCTCCACCCCGGCCACGCCCCCGATGCGGACACGGCCATGAGCGTGATCGAGCACGCCAGGAAGCGCCTGGCCCGCTTCAAGATCCCCGCGTACGTGGAGTTCGTCGAGGGTTTCTCGCTGACCCCGTCGGCCCGCATCGAGAAACGCCACCTGGCGAGACCCGACCAGCGCTCCGCCCCCGCCATCGCAGTCGACCAGGAGAAGAAATGATCGAAATAACGCACCACGACGAGGTGGCCCTGATCACGCTGGCCCGCCCCGAGAAGCTCAACGCCCTCACCGCGCAGATGCGCAGGGATCTGGCCGCGGCGGTACGCGAGCATGGGGACGGCAAGAGCGTCAAAGGCATCGTGGTCACCGGGACGGGCCGGGCGTTCTCCGCCGGGGAGGACCTCCGTGAGGCGGCGGGCAAGTCCCTTTTCGACGAGGTGGAGCTCTTCCACGACATGACCAGGGCCGTGCTGGAGACCCGCGTCCCGGTGGTGGCCGCGGTCAACGGCATGGCCGTGGGCGGGGCCGCCGAATGGACGTTGTGCTTCGACTCCCGCATCGGCACCCCGGCGGCCGAGTATTTCTTCCCCGAGAACCACATCGGCCTGTCGATCTCGAACGCCTCCAGTTACCTGCTGCCCCGCCTGACCGGGGCCAGGGCGATGCGGCTGGTGCTCGACTCGGCCCGCCTGAGCGCCGAGGAGGCCAGGGCCGCGGGCCTGCTGGACGAGATCGCCGGGCAGGAGGCGCTGGTGGAGACGGCGATCGCCCGCGTACGCCACTGGTCACGGCCGGGGACCGCCACGGCCGTCCACCTCACGCTGCTGCGCCCGCCGCTGGCCGAGGTGGAGCGGGCCTTCGCGGTCGAGACGGAGGCCGCCAAGCAGGTCGAGGAGACCGGGATCGCCCAGGCCGGCATGCGGCGCTTCGTCGAAGCTAGGGGATGACGATCGCGACGACCACGAGCACGACCGCGGCCGCCAGCACGGCGATCGCGTCGTAGGCCCAGACGACCCGGACCGGCGCCGCCTCCTCGTGGCGGTGCCGGACCGACTCGGCACGCTCGCGGATCTGGTCGCCCACCCAGTCGGCGTGCGTCTTGCCCGCGAACGCCTCCACCGCCGCCTGCTCGCCCTTGCTCAGTGTCGGCTCGGTGCGGAAACGCCCCCGCTGCTGCCCCGGCATGCCGCGCCGCTGCGCCTTGGCCCGCTCCCGTGCGCTGGCCATCGGCGTCCACAATCGCAGCACCTGGTCCTCGCCATAGCGCACGTTGATGGCGTGCGACACGCTCACGTCCTCGATGGACGCCCACGGCACGTATGTCGTGCGCACCGGGTTGCGGCCCACCAGCTCGGACTCCGTGAACACGGTCGCGGGCCGCAGCGCGACGACATAGACCAGCGCCGTCAGCGCGCCGAGCACGGCGAGCGCCACCAGCGACGGCTTGCCGTTGTATTTGCTGATCAGGTCCCAGACGTTGAACGCGACGAACGCCAGCCAGACCCACGCCAACACGAACGCGGCCCTGGACCGATAGGTCTGTTTCACGGCTGCCACTTCAGCCGCGCGAACCCGGGCTTGATCACACCGTTGATCAACGACAGCCGCTCGTCGAACGGGATGAACGCCGACTTCATAGCGTTGACCGTGAACCACTGCAGGTCGTCCCAGCCGTACCCGAACGCCTCGGCCAGCTTGGCGAACTCCAGCGACAGGCTCGTCCGGCTCATCAGCCGGTTGTCGGTGTTGACCGTGACCCGGAAGTAGAGCCGCCGCAGCAGCCCGATCGGGTGCTCGGCGATCGACGCGGCGGCGCCGGTCTGCAGGTTGGACGTGGGGCACATCTCCAGCGGGATGCGCTTGTCGCGAACGTACGCGGCCAGCCGGCCCAACTTGGCCGTGCCGCCATCAGCCACGGTGATGTCGTCGATGATCCGCACGCCGTGCCCCAGCCGGTCGGCGCCGCACCATTGGATGGCCTGCCAGATCGACGGCAGCCCGAACGCCTCGCCGGCGTGGATGGTGAAGTGGGAGTTTTCCCGCTGCAGGTATTCGAACGCGTCGAGATGCCTGGTGGGCGGGTATCCGGCCTCCGCCCCCGCGATGTCGAACCCCACCACGCCCACGTCGCGGTAGCGGACGGCGAGCTCGGCGATCTCCATGGAGCGCGCCTGGTGGCGCATGGCCGTGAGCAGCGTGCCGACGCGGACGCCGCGGCCCTCTGAGCCCTGCTTGAAGCCCTCGAGCACCGCCTCGACCACTTGGTCCAGGGTCAGCCCCGTGGTGGTGTGCTGCTCCGGGGCGAAGCGCACCTCGGCGTAGACCACGCCGTCGGCGGCCAGGTCCTCGGCGCATTCGGCGGCCACGCGCACAAGCGACTCGCGCGTCTGCATGACGCCGACGGTGTGGTCGAACGTCTCCAGGTAACGTTCGAGTGATCCGGAGTCCGACGCCTCCTCGAACCACTGGCGCAGATTGTCGGGATCGTTGGTGGGCAGCCGGTCGTAACCCGTCTCCCGGGCAAGCTCGACGATCGTCTCGGCGCGGAGCCCGCCGTCGAGGTGATCGTGCAGCAAGACCTTGGGAGCCCGGCGGATCTCATCAAACGTGGGGCTCATCCGCCCATGATATGACCCGCGGTCTCAGTCGCGGCCAGCGCTCTCCGGAGAGAAGGCGGGCAGGCACACGGCCACGTATTCCGCCCCTTCGGGACCCACGGTGTAGCGGACCTTCTCCCCCGGTGACGTCACCACGGACTGCCCGGCCGCGACCTCCGTCCGGCCGCCGTCGTGCTCGACGATCACCATGCCGCGCAGGACCACGGTGTATTCGGCGAACGACGGCGTCTGCGCGGGCTCCTCCCAGCCCGGCGGTGCGGTCATGTGGGCGATGGAGATCTCCTCGTCGCCGCTGTTGACCCGGCCGATGTGCTCGTCGATGAGCTTGCCGCCAGGTACGGGGATGCGGGCCGGGCCCTCGATCTTTCTCACCACGAGATCAGTGTGCCACGTCGAGCACGAGCCGGTTGGGCGAGGACGCCTCGCTGAGCTGGAACGCCGCCTGCCTGGCCAGCACCAGGCCGATGCCGACGTGGCCCTCGAAGTCGCCGGTCCGCACGACGTCGGTGAGATTGCGGAGGTCGGCCGGGTAGATCGGGCCGCCCTCCCAGGTGGGCCGTCCGTTCTCGTCGTGCGCGTTCGCGGGGTGGAGCGTGAGCTGCAGGTACGCGCCGCCGCGCGCGTCGATGGGTTTGCCGGAGCCGACCTGCACGAACTCGTCCACCCATCTCACGTTGTATCCAGGGATATCGCCTTCGAGATCGATGACCACGCGATCGTACGTGTCGTGGGAGGCGTACCGCACGGCTGTCACGACAGCGGTCCCGACGCCCTTCCGCTCGACGTCCACTTCCGCCGTGCTGGTCGGAGCGCCCGGCTCCGGAATGACCGCACCTGATCCGGTCGTGAACGGAGTCTCGGGCGCGGCGGACTGCGTGGCCGTACCGCAGGCCGTGAGCAGGGCCAGGCACACGAGCGGGGCGGCGAGGCGGCTGCGCGCCGACCGGCCGCCGGCCGGGGATGACGGTCGCATGCCCGGTAGATGCCCAGCATGCGGGGTCGCAAGCGGCGTTTCGGGCGACCGGCGCGATCTTTCCCCGCCCTTTCGCGGAATGGGATCGACCCTCTACGCTGATCAGCTCACAAGGAGTCACATACGTGAGCAAATCCAATGATTTACCGGCTTTTCTGGCTAGTTATGGACCGTCATTCGCCCGGACCGCGTACCTGCTGACCGGGGACGCGGACCGGGCCCGTGACCTGGCCGTCGGCGCGCTGGTCACGGTCGGCCGCCGCTGGGCCTCGGTCCGCTGGAGCCAGCCGGTGCATGCGGTGTTGCGCGAGTTATATCGGCGCTTCCTTTCGGAAAAGGTCCCGCCGGGATCCGGGTCCTTCGTGCTGGCCTCCCTACCGCCCAACGTGCGGGCCGCGGTGGTCGCCCGCTACCACGACGGCCTTCCGCCACAGCAGGCCGCCACCATCACGGGCCTGTGGACGGCCATCCTCGACCAGGAAGCCCACCAGGCCCTGGCCTACCTGAAAGCCACCCATCCGCAGCTCTTCACCCCCGCCGCCCCACCGCAGCAGGCAGCACCCACGCCACGGCCCGCCGAGCCCGCCCCGGAGACGCCCCTTGGCGGCCACGACGATCCGCCCATGCCGGCAACCGCCTCGGCGGTCCATGAGCCGGAGCACGCCAACCCGCAGGACCGAGCCCATGCGCAGCACGCCGGGCCGCACGACCAGACGCCCGCGCAGCAGCAGGGCCAGGACCAGGCGCAGCGGGACTCGGGGGCGACGTGGACCGCACCATGGGACGTCGCCGGGGCCGGAGCAGACGCCCCTCGACCCGAACACGAGACACCCGGCTCGGGGCCATGGGCGGTGCCGGCGCGGGCGTGGGATGCGGGAGCGGAGGACGACGAGCCGGCCGTGCGGGCCGCACTCATCCGCATCGCCGGAGAAATGCCCCACGTCCACCTCTCGGACACCGTCGTGCGCACCATCGCCAGGCGGCGCAGGATCCGGACGGCCACGTGGACGACGGTCATCGCCGGCTCCGTGGCGGCGTTCGCGGCCCTGACCATCGCGGGCATGACCGCTGTCGCCCGCAACATCGAGCAGGCGATCGACGAATCCGACGGCTACCCCACCAGTTACCAGACCCCGGAGAAGACCCCCGACGCGATCCCCGCGAAGCTGACCGACCCGATCCACTACGCGTACGTCGGCCACTGCGGGAACACCCCCAACGAGCCGGGAGACCCGCAGCCCTGCGGCCAATGGCGCCTGGTGACCGTGTCGGGCGACGAATGGCGCCTGCCCGGCGCCGGAGCCGGCTACGACGAGGACACCGGCGTCGAGTTCCCCCTGGCCGTCAGCCACAACGGCCGCCGCCTGGCCTACCGCGACAACCAGGGCTCGTACGTCGTCCGCGACCTGCCCACGGGCACCGTCAAGCGGATAGACGTCGACGACGAGCCGTCCGGCGCGACGCTCACGTCCTCGCCCAACGGCCGCTACTTCGCCATCGCCTTCGCCGGCGAGGGCACCACCACCAGTGCGCTGCTCGACTTCGACTCCGGCGTGACGCGCTACACCACCGGCAAGGAGGTCGAGGTCCTCGCCGTACGCGACGACGGAGCCCAGGTGATCAGCGAGCGGGAGGACGTGGACGACGTCCCGGGCCACGCCTCCGTCACCACGATCGAGCTGCGCGGCGCGCAGGTCTACGCGGGCGGCTACCGCATCGACCCCGACCTCATCTTGTACGGCGGCGCCCTGTCCCCCGACGGCCGGACGCTGGCCCTGGTGGCCGAGGGATCCCACCTCGTCACCATGGACGTCCGCACGGGGCGCGTCTCCAGTGTCCGCGCGGAGCTGGAGACCTACGAGGTGCTCGCGGTGGAGCGCTGGATCAGCGCGGACGAGGTCCTGGTACGGCACTGGGACGACGACGACTACGTCTACCTGGCGAAGGTCAACGTACGCACGGGCACCACCACCGAGTTCACGGACGAGGCGACCGAGCGGCTCGACTACGACTCACCGCTCGGCGTCGTGCGGGAATCGAGTAGGGGACGGGGTTGACCCGTCCCCTCTCACACCACCGGACATGCGGGCCCGCATCCGGCGGTTCGTCAGGCCGTGGTTTTGAGCCTGTGCCAGGTCGGATAGAGACCCTTCAGGCCAAGGTCGGTCCAGTGGATGTTGGGCAGTGCCCGCGCCAGGATGGGTGAGCCCGCGATGCGCCAGTAGCCCTTGCCGCTCGATGCCCATTCCCTGGCCTTGTGGTCAGGGATGCCGAGCTTGCGCAGGTTGCGGCGTCGGGTCTTGGGCTTCTTCCATTCTTTCCAGCGGATCTGCCGCATCCGACGGCGAAACCACTCATCCAGATCCTTGAACACCCTGGGGGTGTCGGCCAGATGGAAGTAGGCCATCCACCCGGTGACATAGGCGTTGAGCTTGCCGATCCTGCAGGGCATCGACACGCTCCACCTGCGACTGGTCAACTCCCGGATGCGGTCCTTCAGGCGGCTGACCGCCTTTGGATCGACCCGGATCTTGACCCCGGACCGAGTGAAGAAGAACCCGAACCCCAGCAACGTCGCCTCGCGAGCGTGCCGGACCGAGGACTTCTCGGTGTTGACCTTGAGTTTCAACCGCTGCTCGATCATCGTGGTCACCGAGTCGAGCACCCGGTGCGCGGCCCGTCTGCTGCGCACGAAGACACGGATGTCATCAGCGAAGCGGACGAACCGGTGACCGCGTTTCCACAACTCCCGGTCCAGATCATCCAGCATGATGTTCGACAAGATCGGCGACAGCGGGGAACCCTGAGGAGTCCCCTCCACCGTGGCCTGGACGATCCCATCGACCATCACTCCGGCCTCCAGATACGCCCGGATGAGTTTGAGGATCTTGCGGTCGTCGACCTTGCGCGCCACCCGTGCCATCAGCACGTCGAACTGGACCCGGTCAAAGAACCGTTCAAGATCGACATCTACCACCCATCGCAGCCCATCCTCCACACATCGCCGCGCGACCCGCACCGCCTGATGGGCGGACTTGCCAGGGCGAAACCCGAAGCTGGAACCGGAAAAGAACGGGTCGAAGATCGGCACGAGCACTTGCGCAATCGCCTGCTGGATCAACCTGTCCAGCACAGTGGGCACTCCCAGCATCCGCTGACCGCCCCCGGGTTTGGGGATCACCACCCGGCGGACCGGCAACGGCCGATACGTGCCCGCATCCAACGCCTCCCGCACGCTCGCCCAGTGCTCGCGGATCCACGGACGAAGTTCTTCCGTGCTCATTCCGTCCACGCCAGGCGCGCCCCGGTTGGCCTCCACACGCCTCAACGCCCGGCCCAGATTCCCCGGCGAAAGCATCTGCTCCCACAACGAGACCCCCAGGCCCGGGATCACGGACTCCGGTAAGGGCGCCGACCTGCCGCTACGCTCCGTCGTGGTACTCACCGGATGCACCGGCCCCTCCCACCACGGGCCCGCACACGCGAGATGGCTGCGATCACCGCGACCGGCACGAGCACCTCACCCTCACCCGCTCTACCTGACGTTCGGTCCTTCCCGGCTGATTGTCCGTTCCCCTCACCGGTACTACGACCTCTGCTGACTTCTGCCCGGTCAGTGCCCACCTCACGATGACCACCGTCGGCGCGGCGACAACGACAGCACAACCGACACCCGGACAGACCTCCCCGGATAAGAACGATCACTTTCCCCCTGCAACCGCCGCGTTTACACACCAGCCGTCTTGGCAGTGACGGGCTTCGCCGTAGCATGCAGGCTCACCCCAGCTGGCATGCCTCATACGCGGTTCGCGTTCCTCGGTGCAGGGTTTCGCCTCGGGCTTCCTCCCCACCTCGCCTCACGACGACGCAGTTGCCTCCGGCTCGGAGTTAGCACTACCTCTTCCTCCAGGGGACTTTCACCCCCAAGCAATCGCCCATGCCGGGCGTACATGACAAAGGGCCCCGCCGGGACGGCGGGGCCCATCGAGCAATCTGGTCAGACGGTCTCGTAGACCTTCGAGGTGTCCGGCTCCACGGCCGGGGCCCGGCGGCCACGCAGCCCCGTCGCCGAGATCGCCAGCCCGACCAGCGCCAGCACCAGCGACACCACGATCGCCGCGCGCAGCGAGTCGATCGACAGCGTCTCACCGCCGCCGCCCGAGGTCAGCACGGCCGTGACCACCGCCAGCACGATGGCGCCGCCCACCTGCCCGGAGGTGTTGAGCAGCCCGGAGGCGAGCCCCTGCTCGTCGTCGTCCACGCCGTTGGTGGCCTGGATGTTCAGCGCGGGGAACATCAGCGCGAACGCGACCCCCAGCAGCAGCATGCCCGGGATCACCATGCCGGCCAGGCTGGGCGTGCGGTCGATGCCCAGGAAGAGCGCGTACCCGCCGGACAGCGCGGCCGCGCCGATGACGATCAGCTTGCCGGTGCCGAACCGGTCGGCGAAGTCGCCCATCTTGGTCGAGGAGACCGCGACGAGGAGGCCGGCGGGCAGGAACGCCAGGGCCGTGCCCAGGGCCGACCAGCCCAGGAGGTTCTGGAAGTACTGCATGGCCACGAACTGAAAGGCCACGTACGAGCCCATGAGGATGACGAGGCCGAGGTTGGCCCGCACGATGTGGCCGGACCGCAGGATGCCGAGCCGCACCAGCGGGTGCTTCATCCGCAGCTCGGTGAAGACGAACAACCCGAGCAGCGCCGCCACGGCCACCAGCGAACCGATCGTCCTGGCGGAGGCCCAGCCGACCTCGGGCGCCTGGACGACGGTGAAGACCAGCAGCAACATCGAGGCGGTGATCAGGACGGCGCCGAACAGGTCGTGGCCGCCCTCGGCCCGCTCCTCGGCGCCACGCGGCAGCACCTTCAGCGCGGCGACCAGCGCGATGATCGCGACCGGCACCGGCATCAGCAGCGTCGCCCGCCAGTCGAGCTCCGTCAGCAGGCCGGAGAGCACGAGACCGAGCGAGTAACCGCTGGCGCCGCAGGCGGTGAAGATGCTCAACGCCCTGTTGCGCTCCGGGCCCTCAGGAAAGGTCGTCGTGATGATCGACAATGCCGCGGGCGCGGTGAAGGCGGCGGCCACACCCTTGACGAACCTTGCCGCGATCAGCAGCGCACCGTCGTCCACGAGGCCACCGAGCAGCGACGCGACGGCGAAAACACCCAGCGCGACCAGGAACACCCTGCGCCGCCCGAGCAGGTCGGCGGTCCTGCCCCCGAGCAACAGAAGACCGCCGTAGCCGAGCACGTAACCGCTGACCACCCACTGCAAAGACGACGTGCTCAAACCCAGGTCGTGCTGGATGGCGGGGAGAGCGACACCGACCATCGAGACGTCCAGGGCGTCCAGGAAGATCACCGCGCAGAGCACGGTCAGCAAGCCCCAACGGGAGGAAAGCGATGCGGAAGTTGAGGAAGTGGAAGAGGACATGAACCAGAACACTACATGCAATTGCATCTAATGCAAGCGCATTTAATGTCGTTGCATAAGTTTTAGCGAGGTGGTAACCTCCGCGACATGGACGAGGAGTTCGTGCTCGAGACCTGGCATTACGTCCTGGCGAAGCACGCCAAAGCGATGTGCGCGCTGGAGCGGGAGCTGGGCGACCGGCACGGGCTGGGGCCCAGCGAGTTCGAGGTGCTGGACCGGATCGTCCACCACGACAAGAAGTTGCGGCTGCAGGAGCTCTGCGACGAGGTCCACCTGAGCCAGAGCGCGTTGTCCAGGGTTGTGGCCCGACTGGAGAAGGCTGCGCTCGTGTCACGGGGCGCATGCGACGAGGACCGGCGCGGCGTCTTCGTGTGCATCACCGACGAGGGCCGGGCCCGCCACGCCGAGGCCCTCCCCACCCACCGCGCCGTCCTGTGCGGCATCTTCACCGAAACCCCGGCCGCCGTGACCTCCTGACCAGGCCACCCCGGGACACGCGTCACCCCCGCCCGTAGCGAGCACGCGCCCGCCCGCCTCAGCCCCTTTCCCTTCCCCTCAAGGGGACCTCAGCCCGGACGGCGGGACAGGCGCAGACGCACGCTCCGCCGGACTACGGTGTAATGATGCGGTCGATGACGAGCGGGAGGTGCTCCTCGGTGGAGTCCCCCACCGCGTAACCGCCCTCCAACGCCTCCAACGCCCGCGCGAACCGCTCGGTCTCATCGGCGTGCAACGTCATCAACGGCTGCCCGGCCCGCACGAGATCCCCGGGCTTGGCGTGCAGCGTGACGCCGGCTCCGAACGACACCGGGTCCTCCTTGCGCGCCCGCCCCGCTCCCAGCCGCCAGGCCGCCAGGCCCACCGCGTAAGCGTCCAGCCGGGTCAGCACCCCCGACGCCGGCGCCTCGACGACCATGGTCTCGGCCGCGCGCGGCAACACGGCGTCCGGATCCCCGCCCTGAGCGACGATCATCCGCCGCCAGGCGTCCATGGCCGAGCCGTCCTGCAGCGCCTTGGCCGGGTCCTTGCCGGAGGCGACCCCGGCCGCCTCCAGCATCTCCTGCGCCAGCCGTACCGTCAGCTCCACCACGTCAGAGGGCCCGCCGCCGGCGAGGACCTCGACGGACTCCTCGACCTCCAGCGCGTTGCCCACGGCCCGCCCCAGGGGCCGGTCCATCGCGGTGAGCAGCGCGACCGTGCGCACCCCCGCGTCCGTGCCGAGCGCGACCATCGTCTCGGCCAGCTCACGCGCCGTCGCGACGTCCTTCATGAACGCCCCGGAGCCGACCTTCACGTCGAGGACGAGCGACCCGGTCCCTTCGGCGATCTTCTTTGACATGATCGACGAGGCGATCAGCGGGATGGACTCGACGGTGCCGGTGACGTCGCGCAGCGCGTACAGCTTCTTGTCGGCGGGGGCGAGGCCCGAGCCCGCCGCGCAGACGACGGCGCCGGCCGAGCGCAGGACGTGCAGCATCTCGTCGTTGGAGAGCGAGGCCCGCCAGCCCGGGATGGACTCCAGCTTGTCGAGGGTTCCGCCGGTGTGGCCGAGGCCGCGCCCGGACAGCTGCGGCACGTACGCGCCGCACGCCGCCACCAGCGGCGCCAGCGGAAGCGTGATCTTGTCGCCCACCCCGCCGGTGGAGTGTTTGTCGGCAGTGGGCCGGTCCAGCATCGACCAGTCCATTCGCTCGCCGGAGCGGATCATGGCCTGCGTCCAGTCGGCGATCTCCCGCCGGTTCATGCCGTTCAGCAGAATGGCCATGGCCAGCGCGGACATCTGCTCGTCGGCCACGTCGCCGCGCGTGTAGGCGGCGATCACCCAGTCGATCTGGGCCGTGGTCAGCTCGCCGCCGTCCCGCTTGGCGCGGATGACCTCGATGGCATCCACTATGCGCTCCTGCTCAGGTCGTCAGGACCGAACGCGTACGGCAGGATCTCGGACATCGGCTTCGGCCCGTCGACGGTCTCGACCAGCAGGTCGTCACCACCGAACTCGTACAGGAGCTGCCGGCAGCGCCCGCACGGCATCAGCAGCTCGCCGTGGCCGTCCACGCAGGTGAAGGCCACCAGGCGGCCGCCGCCGGACCGCTGCAGCGCCGACACCAGCCCGCACTCGGCGCACAGGCCGAGCCCGTAGGAGGCGTTCTCGACGTTGCAGCCGGTGACGATCCTGCCGTCGTCGACGAGCGCCGCCGCCCCCACGGGGAATTTCGAGTACGGCGCATACGCGTACCGCATGGCCTCCGCGGCCTGGTCCCGCAGCGCGTCCCAGTCGATGCTCAACGTTGTTCCCCCCGGCGGTAGCGCACGCCGTCGGCCTTGGGCATCCGCAGCCGCTGCGAAGCCACCAGGAGCACGAGCAGCGTGAGCACGTGTGGTGTGATGAAGACGAACTCACCCGGCAGCTGGTCGACGGTCATCCAGAGCCAGAACAGCACGACCATACCCGCGGCCGCGGCGGCCATCAGTGTGTAGTCCTTGGGGTTCCTGGCCGCCAGCTCGGCCGGCTGGTCGGGCGAGAGCATCCGGCGCACCCTGATGATCAGGTAGACAAGCAGCAGCACCGCGCCGAACAGGAAGACCGACGTGATCGCCCCCGAACTGCGCAGCCGCAGCCCTTCGGTGTAACCGAACAGCGAGGCGCCCGCGGCGAGCCCGCCAGGCCGCCAGTTTCCGAAAATCATCGCGGCCAGGCCGATGAAGCCGCGCCCCTGCGTCTGGCCTTCGACGTACTTGTCGGAGACGAAGACCAGGAACACGCCGCCGAGCCCGGCGAACGCGCCGGAGATGACGACCGCGACGTACTTGATCAGGTAGACGTTCACGCCCAGCGACTCGGCCGCCCACGGGTTCTCGCCGGCCGAGCGCAGCCGCAAGCCGAAGGCCGTGCGCCAGAGCACGAAGAACGTCAGCGGCAGCAGCAGGACCGCCAGGATCACCAGGACGTTCACCTCGTGGGTGAGGCCACGCATGATGCCGGCGAGGTCGGAGAGCAGGAACCAGTGGGTGTTCTCGAGCTTTCCGAGCAGGTCGGGGCCATCCGAGAGCAGCGGCAGGCTGGGCTCCCACGTCCGCCCGGTGACCGCGGGCGAGGTCGTGATGCCCGCGCCGGCGTCGGCCGCCGGGGTGCCCTCCTTGTAGAGCACCTCGGACAGGAAGCGGGTGACGCCGGGACCGAGCAGGTTGATGGCGACGCCGCTGATGATGTGGTCCACGCCGAAGGTCACGGTGGCCACGGCGTGGATGAGACCGCCCAGCGCGCCGCCCAGCAGCCCCGCGATCAACGCGGCCACCGGGCCCCACTGGTATCCGGCCCAGCCGGCGAACCAGGTGCCGAGCACCATCATGCCTTCGAGCCCGATGTTGACCACGCCGGCCCGCTCGGCCCACAACCCGCCGAGTCCGGCAAGGCCGATCGGCACCGCCAGCAGCAGCGCGGCGGCGAACGTGCCGGAGGAGGTGATGTCGTTCTGGCCCGAAACGACGCGTACCAGCGACATCAGCAGCAGAAGCGCGGCGACGCCGATGAGCACGAGGTGGTACTTGGTGAACCTGGTCATGCTGCCACCTCAACCGGAGTGTTCCTGCCAAGCTGCTGGGCGGCTCGCTGTTCTTCGAGCCTGAGCGCCAGCCGTTTGGTCACCTCGTTCGCCACCACGACCAGCAGGACGATCACTCCCTGGATGATCGTGATGACGGACGCGGGAACCTCCGCGAACTGCAGCGCTCCCTGGGCCCGGTCGAGGAAGGCGAACAGCAACGCGGCGACTGCGATGCCCACGGGCTTGTTCCTGCCGAGCAACGCCACCGCGATGCCCAGGAAGCCCAGACCGGCGGTGAAGTTGGAATTGAAGGCGCCCCTGTCGCCGAGGATCTCCGGAAGGCCGATGAGCCCGGCGATGCCACCGGACAGCACCATCGCCGCAATGATCATCTTCTTCGGGTCGACGCCGGAGGCGAGCGCGGCCGGGCTGTTGAGCCCGCTGGCCTTCACGTTGAAGCCGAAGCGGGTGCGCTCCAGCACCACCCAGACCGCCAGACCGAGCACGACCGCCAGGAGCAGGAAGCCCCACAGGCCGCCCCCACGGGTCGGCGACGGCTGCCCGAACCAGTCGAAGATGAAGTTGAGATTGGGGAACATGGCCGAGTCCGCCAACTCGGGCGTGGTCGTGGTGAGCTGCCCTTCGCCGCGCTGCCCCGCGAACGGCCCTCGCACCAGAAAGGACGTCAGGTTGATCGCGATGTAGTTGAGCATGATCGTGGCGATGACCTCGTTCACGCCCCTGGTCACCTTCATGACCGCGGGGATCAGCGCGTAGAGGCCGCCGACGGCCGCCGCGACCACCACGATCACGGCGATCTGGATCGGCGCGGGGGCGGTGAACGTCGAGCCTACGTACGCCGCGCAAATGGCGGCCAGCCGGTATTGCCCCTCCACGCCGATGTTGAAGAGGTTCATGCGGAAGCCGACGGCCACCGCCAGACCGGCGATGAACAGCGGCACCGCCCGGTTGAGGAACGCCGCGACGCCGTTGACCACCGCCCGTGGCGTCTCGCCGAAGTTGAAAAAAGCGGCGAACGCGTCCAGCGGGTTGGCGCCCGCGGCGACGATCGCCACGCTGGAGATCGCGATGGCCAGGACGATGGCGATGACGGCGCCGGCCACGGTGAGCAGCGCCCGGTTGAGCCCGGCGGGCATCACGTCTCCTCAGTGCCGGCGATGGCGCCGGTCATGTAACCGCCCAGCCGCTCGGGCGTGATGTCGGAAGGATCGAGCGCGGCCACGAGGCGTCCCCGGTAGATCACCTGGATCGTGTCCGACAGGCCGATCAGCTCGTCCAGGTCGGCGGAGATGAGCAGCACGGCCAGGCCCGCCGCCCGGGCGTTACGCAGGTGGTCCCAGATGGCGGCCTGCGCGCCGACGTCCACGCCGCGCGTCGGGTGCGCGGCAATGAGGAACTTGGGCGCGCCGCTCATCTCCCGGCCCACGATCAGCTTCTGCTGGTTGCCACCGGACAGGGCCAGGGCGAGGGTGTCCACGCTCGGCGTGCGGACGTCGTAGTCCTTGACGATGCGCTCGGTGTCGGCCTTCGCGGCCCGCCGGTCGACCCAGATGCCGTTGCGCGCCGGTTTCCTGGTCTGGTGGCCGAGCACGCGGTTCTCCCACAGGGACGCCTCCAGCAGCAGGCCCTGGCGGTGCCGGTCCTCGGGGATGTAGCCGATGCCGGACTCCCGGCGCTTGAGCGTCGACCAGGTGCTGATGTCCTGCTCGCCGAGGGCGACGCCGCCGTGTGCGGCGCGGATGCCCATGATGGCCTCGATCAGCTCGGACTGGCCGTTGCCCTCGACACCGGCGATGCCGAGGATCTCGCCCTCGTGGATCTCGAACGACACGTCGTCGAGGAGCAGCCGCTTGCCCTCGGCACGCAGCTTTCCGACGTAGTCCTCGATCGAAGTGCCCTTCGGCACCGGGTGGTAGCCGTCCGCCTCCATGGTGAGGTGCGCGACCTTGAGCGCCACGCGGTCGGTCACCGTGGACTCGCGGGTCTCGGGCGTGGGCAGCTCGCTGCCGACCATGAGCTCGGCGAGCTGGCGGGCGCTGGTGACCTCGTTCCTGGCCAGGCTGGCGACCGTGGTGCCGCGCCGGATCACGGTGATCGCGTCGGCGATGTCGAGCACCTCGTCGAGCTTGTGCGAGATGAAGATGACGGTCAGGCCCTCGGCCTTGAGCTCGCGCAGGTTCTGGAAGAGCTCCTCGACCTCCTGGGGGACCAGCACGGCCGTCGGCTCGTCGAGGATCAGGATGCGGGCGCCGCGGTAGAGGACCTTGAGGATCTCCACACGCTGGCGGTCGCCGACGCCGAGGTCCTCCACGAGCTTGTCGGGATCGACCCGCAGGCCGTGGCTTTCGGCCAGCTCGGTGATGCGCTTGCGGGCGGCGGCGGTGTCCAGCCTGCCGCCCTTCTTCGGCTCGGCGCCGAGAACGATGTTCTCCAGCACGGTGAGGTTGTCGGCCAGCATGAAGTGCTGGTGGACCATGCCGATGCCGACCGCGATGGCGTCACTGGGCGTGCGGAAGCCGACCTCGGTGCCGTTGACTTTGATGGTGCCCTCGTCCGGCTTCTGCATGCCGTACAGGATCTTCATCAGGGTGGATTTGCCTGCGCCGTTCTCACCGACGATGGCATGCACCGTGCCGGGTTCGACGGTGATGCGGATGTCGTGGTTCGCTACGACGCCGGGGAAACGCTTGGTGATGCCCTCCAGCTCTACGGCGGGTTTCGCCGTGGCCAGGGTGTCAGCACTCATCTCGCCTCTCCTAGAGGGGGGCGGCATAGACAGAAGGCCCGAAGTAGCCGGACTCCGGGCCCTCAGTCGATCGTCCTACCCAGGTTACGGCTTAGCCGGAACCGTGATTTTGCCGTCGACGATGCCCTGCTTGGCAGTGTCGAGCTTGTCCTTGATGTCGTCGATCTCGCCGCCGGTGGTGGCCAGACCCACGCCGTCGACCTTGAGGTCGTACGTGACGTTCGTGCCGCCCTTGGCGCCGCCCTGGAAGGCCTTGATGAACTCGAACACGCCGACGTCGACGCGCTTGAGCATCGAGGTCATGATGACCGACTGCAGGTCGGTCTCCTTGACCGTCTGACGCTGGTCGGAGTCGACGCCGATGGCCTTCTTCTTGGCCGCGGCCGCCGCCTGGAACACGCCCAGGCCGGAGTCGCCGGAGGCGTGGTAGACGATGTCGGCGCCGTCCTGGTACATCTTGTCGGCCGCGACCTTGCCCTTGTCCGGCGCCTTGAAGCCGGAGAAGTCACCGTCGGGCGTGAGGTACTTGATGTCGATCTTGATGTCCGGCTTGACCGACTTCGCGCCGGCCACGTAGCCTGCCTCGAACTTCTTGATCAGGTCGTTCTCCACACCGCCGACGAAGCCGATGTGGCCGCCCTCAGACTTGGTGGCGGCGGCGACGCCCGCCAGGTAGGAGCCCTGCTCCTCGGCGAACAGCAGGCCGGTCACGTTGGGCGCGTTGGAGGCGGAGTCGACGACCGCGAACTCGATGTCCGGGTACTCCTGGGCCGCCTTCTTGATGTCCTCGCCGTAGGCGAAGCCGACACCGATGATCGGGTTGTAACCGGCGTCGGCGAGCTGACGCAGCAGGTCACCGCGGTTGGAGCCGTCGGCCGCCGGGCTCAGCTCCTTGATCTCCGCGTTGAGCTCCGTCTTGGCCTTCTCCAGGCCGGCGTACGCCGCGTCGTTGAACGACTTGTCACCGCGTCCGCCGATGTCGAACGCCAGTCCAACCTTGAGCGCACTCTTGGGCGCCTCGCTGCTGGCCGCGCCGGTCGGCGCCTCGCTGGCCGTCGTGGAGCCCCCACCACTGCCGCCACATGCGGCCGCTGCCATGAGCATGACGCCGGCCACCGAGCCGAGCGCCATCCTGTTGAATCGCTTGCCGAGCAAGGCGACTCCCTTCCATCTCCCCGCCGTCGAACTTCATCGCAGGCGCGAAGAAACGTACGGCACCTGCACGGAAGATAGTTGGTTGACCAGGGCAGACCAAACCAGCACACAGGGTCGCAACTACTCCGTTATCGACATCAGTCGCGTCTGTGACCTGAAACCCTCATGAGAGAGCACACATAAGTTTTGCCCGACTTTGGGGTTGAATCACCCCTTGCTATACGTCCGATCATGACGGAGATTCCGACCGACGGTGGAACTTTCCGATCGGAGCCCCCCGCATGCACCCTAGGAAGGCACTGGCCGTGCCCCTGGCCGCGATCCTCATCGCGGCCTTGACCGGCACCACGCCTGCCGCAGCCGACACCCCGGCCATCAAAGTCGAGAACAACGCCACCCAACCGGTCTTCTCCCGGGCGGACGCCATCAAGCAGACGGTGTTCGTCGAGGTCGCCGGGACCGACAGCGACAACGACGGCGCACCGGACCGGGTCGCGGTCGACATCCTGCGCCCCAAGGAGACCGACCAGGGACTCAAGGTCCCGGTGATCATGGAGGCCAGCCCGTACTACGCCGGCGGCAACGACGTCTCCAACCACCCCGTGGACGTGGACGAGAACGGCAACCCCCTGCCCACGCTCAAGGCGCTGGCCAACAAGCTCGCCGCCGAGCCGTTCGACGGCTACTACGACAACTACTTCGTGCCCCGCGGCTACGCCATCGCGCTGGTGGAGAACCTCGGCAGCGGCCGCGCCACCGGCTGCCCGACCTCCGGCGACCGCAACGAGACGGCGGGCCCGAAAGCCGCGATCGACTGGCTGAACGGCCGCGCCAAGGGCTTCGACGCCGCAGGCAACCCGGTCCAGGCCACCTGGTCGACCGGCAAGGTCGGCATGATCGGCGTCTCCTACAACGGCACGCTCCCGAACGCGGTCGCCGCGACCGGCGTCGAGGGCCTGGAGACCATCGTGCCGATCGCCGCGATCTCCAGCTGGTACGACTACTACCGCGCCAACGGCGGCGTCCTGGCCCCCGGCGGCTTCCAGGGCGAGGACCTGGACGTGCTCGCCAAATACGTCCTGACCAGGGAGAACGGCCAGGAGGCCTGCGGCGCGCTGATCGACCAGATCACAGCCACGCAGGACCGGATCACCGGCGACTACAGCCCGGTCTGGGACGCCCGCAACTACATGAACGACGTCGGCAAGGTCAAGGCCAGCGTCTTCGTCGTGCACGGGCTCAACGACTGGAACGTCAAGACCAAGCAGTTCGCGCAGTGGTGGTACGCGCTGGCCAAGCAGAACGTGCCGCGCAAGATCTGGCTGCACCAGGGCACCCACATGAACCCGTTCAGCCTGCGCACGGTCGAGTGGCTGCGCCAGCTGCACGGCTGGTTCGACCACTGGTTGTACGGCATCGACTCCGGCATCATGCGTGAGCCGCAGGCCGACGTCGAGATCGCGGCCGGCCAGTGGGCCCAGCACAAGTCCTGGCCCCTGCCCGGCGCCACGGCCGTCCCGCTGCACCTGGGCGCCGGACAGCGGCTGAGCCTGGCCCCCAGGCCGCTGTCGGCCAAGGAGTCCTTCGTCGACCAGAAGGCCAGGACGGCCGAGCAACTCGTCGAGGCCACCGGTTCCGACCCGAACCGGCTGGCGTACACGACCGGGGAGCTCCCCGCCGACGTGCGGATCTCCGGCACGCCGACGGTGTCGGTGCGGGCGTCGTTCAAGAACGGGGCGTCGCCGTACCTGACGGCGTTGCTGGTGGACTACGGCACCGATGTCCGCCCGAACGGCTCGTTGCTCTCGACCGGGCAGACCTACTGCTACGGCCAGGGCGTCCCGGGTGACACGGGCTGCACCACGCTCAGGGTGCTCGGCACGGCCACCACCCCGTACAAGATCGTCACCCGGGGCTGGCTGGACGTGCGCAACCGGCACCGCCCGGACAAGACCGAACCGCTCAGGCCAGGCAAGGAATACACCTTCACCTGGGACTTCCAGCCGACGGACTACCTGTTCAAGAAGGGCCACCGGCTGGGCCTGGTGATCATCTCGACCGACTACGACTACACCCTGCGCTACCCGCCGGGCACCGAGATCACGGTGTCGCCGGGGCACTCGTCCCTGCGGCTGCCGATGGTCACGCCAGCGCGCTGGTGATCGAGTCGAGCGGCCCGACCTCCCAGAGGGCGGTCAGCGCGGTGGCGGCCATCATCCGCACACCCATGGCGATCGCCTTCTCGTCCACGTCGAACGTGCCCTGGTGGATGTCGTAGGTCACGCCGCCCGGTGAGCGGGTGCCCAGACGGGCGAACGCGCCGGGAATCGACTCGAGGTACCAAGCGAAGTCCTCGCCGCCGAGCGACTGCTGGGTCGGGACCACAGCACTCGCACCCAGCACCCGCTCGGCGGCCTCGGCCAGCATCTCGACGCTGACCTCGTCGTTGACCACCGGCGGCACGCCGCGCTTGTAGTCCATCTCGGCCTCGATGCCGTAGGCGCCGGCCACCGACTCCAGCAATGACTTGATCAGGTCGGGGGCGGCGTGCCAGGCGTTCTCGTCGAGGCAGCGCACGGTGCCTTCGGCGATGCCGTCGTCGGGGATCGCGTTGGCGGCCGTACCGGCCTCGACCCGGCCCCAGACGAGGCTCAGCGAAGAACGCGGGTCGACGCGGCGCGACAGGGCCGCGGGCAGCTCGGTGAGGATCTTGGCGAGGGCGAAGACCAGGTCGGCGGTCAGGTGCGGGCGCGCGGTGTGACCGCCGGGACCTGACACCCGGATGCTCAGCTTGTCGCAGGCCGAGGTGATCGGGCCCGCCCTGAGCCCGACCTGGCCGACGTCCACGCGCGGGTCGCAGTGCAGGCCGAAGATGCGGTCGACGCCGCTGATGCCGCCGTGCGCCATGACCTCGAGCGCGCCGCCCGGCAGCTCCTCGGCGGGCTGGAAGATCAGCCGGACCCGGCCTGGCAGGAGGCCGGCGGCGGCCTGCTGGGCCAGGAAGAGCGAGGTGCCGAGCAACACCGTGGTGTGCACGTCATGGCCGCAGGCGTGGCACGCGCCGGCCACGGTCGAGCGGTAGGAAACGTCCTTCTCGTCCTGCAGCGGCAGCGCGTCGATGTCGGCGCGCAGCGCGACGGTCGGGCCGTCGCCGCTGCCCACGTCGCAAATGAGGCCGGTGCCCCGGGGGAGCACCGAAGGCGTCAGCCCGGCGGCGGTGAGCCGCTCGGCGATGCGCTGTGTCGTGCGATATTCGGCAAAGGCCAGCTCAGGGTGCATGTGGAGGTCGCGGCGGAACGCCACGAGATCCTGCTCGGTCTCCGCCAGGAACGCGTCGAGTTCCCCCCGAAGCTCACGTCCCCGCATATGTCACCATCCCGTCCATGCCGCGCGCACCAATATGTCTGACCACCGCGGCTCATGCGCTGTGAAAGCTCGTCCGTCCGCCGTGGCCACCCGGTCGAGCGGCCGCTCGGCGAATCAAAAAACACACCCCTGGTTCGGGTGCGCGAGATCGTCAGCATGGGCTTTGCGTTCGTCAGACGCGAGTGCCGCTGCAGCCCGGGTGCACAGCGGTCGGCCGTGAGCCCGATGGCGATGCTTCGACTCTATCGCTCGCACGTGAGTTCACGCCGACAGATACACCAAAAGTTAGCCGACGGCACGCCCGTAACCGCAGGTGGTGACGTTACGTGAACGTCAGCCTGATCCGGAAATAGTCACAAGGGATCATTAGATGGTGACCCGATGTCGCCGGTTCCAAACGTGGTCGGCGATTCCGAATCCTGTCACCTTCTGTCATGGTCATCACACTTCGACGGTGGCTGCATTTGAGAAGAATGCGTGTTTCACTCGCAATATGATCACTAATATCCCGTTCGGGGAGAAGTATGCTGGGTTGAGCATCTTCGAGCCGAGTGAGGGGACCCTGGTGGTCGTACCCTCGCTCTCCCTTCCGCAGGATGAGCTCCGCCGCATCACGGCGGCCCGGTCCTACGAGGAGCGCCTGCTCTTCCTCCTGCTGACGCTCCGGGAACCCGGGGTAAAGGTGGTCTACCTCTCCTCCGCGCCCATCGATCCCGACATCATTGACTATTACTTCGCGTTCCTGCCCGATCCGGATGACGCCGCCAAGCGGCTCACGCTGATCACGCTCGACGACCCCTGGTCTCAGCCGTTGACCAGGAGCCTGCTCGACCGCCCCGACGTGATCGAACAGCTGCGGTCGGAGATCGAGGGTGACGCGTGGATCGTGCCGTTCGTCCTGAGCGAGCTCGAAGAGGAGCTCGCATCGTTACTCAACGTGCCCCTCTACGGTCCGGCCACGTCTTTCGCCTATTACGGCTCCAAGAGCGGCGCCCGCGAGATGGGCCACGAGGCCGGGGTGCCGATGGCGCGCGGGTTCGGCGACCTGCGCACCGCGCTCGAGATCGAGGAGGCGATCGAGGCTCTGCCGGGCGAGCGGGTGATCGTCAAGCTGAACGACGCCTACTCCGGGCTCGGCAACGCGATCGTCACCAAGGCCGACAGGTCGCTGACCAGCTTCGCGATGGCAGGCGAAAGCTGGGAGACGTTCAGCGTGAAGATCAGGGATCGCGGTGCCGTGGTCGAGGAGTACATCGAGCACCGGCCGCTCTACCACCCCAGCGCGCTGGCCTGCATCACACCGGGCGGCCAGGCGCGGGTGCTGGCCACGCACGACCAGGTGCTCGGCGGCGCCAACGGCCACGTCTACCAGGGCTGCACGTTCCCCGCCGCGCCCGAGTACCGCGCCGAGGTGGGCGCCTCGGCCGAGCGGATCGCGCGCGTGCTGGCCGAGCGGGGCGTGGTGGGGGTCTTCGGGATGGACTTCTTCGCGCTGAAGGCGGACGCCGGGTACGCGGCGCTGCTGTGTGAGATCAATCTGCGCATCGGCGGCACCACGCACCCGTTCGGCGCCGCCATGCTGACGACCGGGGCGGCGTACGATCCCGCGACCGGCCTGCTCATGGCCGGCGACCAGCCGAAGTACTACACCGCGACCGACAACTGCGCCGCCTCCTGCCTGCGCGGACGCACCCCCGGCGAGGTCATGCGCACGGCGGATCGGCTCGGCATCGGATTCGACGCCGAGCGGCGCACCGGCAACGTGTTCCATCTGCTCGGGGCCATACCCGAGCACGGGAAGCTGGGCTTCACCTCGATAGGCGACTCGCGAGATGAGGCCGACGAGCTGCACGCTCTTACCCGGCGTCTCCTCTGCGGTTCCTGAGTCCCCGCCAGCCGATGGCGACCAGCACGATGGCGAGGATAATGTTCACCGCGATCAAGATGCCGTGGACGACATAGAAGCTGGTTTCATGCCCATCTTGCAGGTTAAACCCGAGATTCACCCACTCGAAGACCATGAACGCGCCGAGCGCGATCAGGAATCCGGCGATCTTTCGTGACATGCGTGCCTCTCTGGTATCGATGGTGGATCTTTGGGGCATGTGTCGCCACATGGGCATTCATACGAAGCTACGCTGAGACCGCCATGTGGACAAAAATCGTGCCGGTGATGGCACTCGTCGCCTCGGTCTCGCTCACCGGTGGGACCGCATATGCCACACCGACGACACCCGTCGGTGGCGAGGCGCTGGGCAGCCGCGGCCTGGTGGCGCCCCAAGGCGTCAAGAAGCCGCCCAAGACCAAGGCTACTTCGTACGTGATCGCGGACGCGGGAACGGGCAACGTGCTCGCGGCGAAGGACGCCCACGGGCGTTACCTGCCGGCCAGCACGCTGAAGACGCTGACCGCGCTCACGCTCATCCCCAAGCTGGACAAGAACCGCCGGATCCGGCCCAGCCAGAACGCCTGCAACCAGGAGGGCAGCGCGGTCGGCCTGACGCCCAAGACGACGTACAAGGTCGAGGACCTGTTCAGGGCGTTGATGATGTCCTCGGGGAACGACGCGGCCATGGCTCTGGCCGAGACGAACGGCGGCCTCGCCAAGACCATGGCGGACATGAACGCCGAGGCCAAGCGGCTGCAGGCGTACGACACCGTGGCCAAGACCCCGAGCGGCCTGGACAAGCCCGGCCAGAGCAGCTCGGCCTATGACCTGGCGCTCATCGCCCGTGCCGGCCTGGCCAACCCCGACTTCGTCCGCTACATCAGCACGAAGGTCGCGAACTTCCCGGCGCCCAAGGGCAAGCACTACCAGATCAGCAACCACAACAAGCTGCTCTGGCGCTACAACGGCATGGTCGGCGTCAAGAACGGCTGGACCACGAAGGCGCAGGCCAGCTTCGTCGGCGCGGCCACCCGCGGCGGCCACACGATCGTGGTGAGCATCATGCGGCACGAGGGCGGCTTCTGGGACGAGGTGGCCGCGCTGCTCGACTGGGGTTTCTCGGTCAGGGGCAAGGCCGCGCCGGTCGGCCGGCTGGTCGACCCGCTCCCCGCCGGGCTGCCCGCGCCGCAGCAGCAGGTATCCGCGCCCGCCACCGCGACGGTCACCCCGGCCCAGCAGCCGCCGCTGCTGGACACGGCCGCCCGGAACCAGGACGGCTCCACCAAGGCGATCGGGTCGGTGGTGATCGGCGGCGGGCTGCTGTTCGGGCTGATCTACCTCTGGTACGGCATCCGCCGCAAACGCACCAGATCACGCTTCTGACGTCGGCGGCGGCGTCGGGGACGGCGGCGGGCAGAGCCCGGCCGTCGCCGTCCACGCGGCGACATAGAGCACGAGCCTGGCAGAGAAGTTGATCCAGACCAGCAGGCCCACGATGACGGCGAACGTGCCGTAGACCGGGTTGCCGAGGGTCTGCCCCAGCAGCAGCGTGGCGAGTTGCTTGAGCAGGCCGAAGCCGATCGCGCCGAGCAACGCGCCCCTGGCGATCACCCGGAACGGCCGGGTCGGCCTGGCCACCCAGCCCAGCAGGATCAGGAACAACAACCAGTCGGCGCCCACGCTCACCGCCACCCCGGCCAGCCGCAGCCCGGTGGTGGCCAGTGCGGACTCGCTGCCGAACAGGAATTCCAGCACGTTGTCCGTGGCCGTGGTGGCGAACCCGACCACCAGCACCGACGAGATCATCGTCAGGCCGATCATGACGAGCGAGGCCAGATCGCGGAGCTTGCCGAGGAAGAAGTTGAGCGGCGGCTCGGTGGTCATGGACATCTCGCGCAGCGCCCCGCGCAGCGCGTCCAGCGCGCCGAGCCCGGCGTAGAGGAGGCCGAGCAGGCCGATGATCCCGGCGGCCTCCTTGGCCTTGGCGATGGCATCGAGGTCCAGCTGCGCGGCGATCCCCGGCAGCCGCTCGACGATCGCCACCTCCAGCGCCTCCCTGGTCGTCTCGCTGGTCGCCACCACGATCCCGAGCACCGCGTACGACAGCGCCACCAACGGGAAGAACGACAGGAACGCGAAGTAGGTGACCGCGCCCGCCAGCCGGTCGCCGTACTGCAGCCGGTAGCGGTGCACGGCTCTGATGAGATGGTCGAACGACAGCCTGCGGACCCGCCAGTCGTCCACCTTGCCACGGCCCCAGGCCTTGGCCTCCCCGATCCTCTCCTTCAGGCCCGCCATCACGCCCTACCTGTTCATGGCCTCACTACGGCGTCGGCGGACTCCTGCAGGGAAGCGAGCACCGCCGATAGGTCGTGGTGGAGCAACTGCCCATCTCGCTTGACGACACGCCCCGCGACCAGCACTGTGTCCACGCAGCTGGTGTCGGCGTTCAACACTACGGCGCCGATCGGGTCGTGGGCGGCGGCCATGCCCAGCCGGTCCGTGCGCAACAACACCAGGTCCGCCTGCTTGCCGGGCCTCAGCGAACCGATCACCTCGTCCATGCCCAGCACCTGGGCGCCCTCGATGGTGGCCATGCGCAGCGCGTCGCGGGTGGTGAAGCCGAGGCCGGCGCCGTCGGGGCGGCCGCGTTCGAGCAGGTGGATCGTCCGCATGAGGGAGAACATGTCGCCGGGCGAGCAGACCACGGTGTCGGCGCCGAGCCCGGTCGGTACGCCTGCCGCCCTGGCCCGGCCGGCGGCCGGGTAACCTATCCCCAGGTTCATCTCGTCCACCGGCGCGAGTGAGACGCTGCCGCCGCTGCCGGCGATGCGCTTGAACTCCCCATCGGTGTAGTGCAGTGCGTGCACGAAGGTCGTGGGGGTGTCGAGCAGACCGTTCGCCTCCAGGAATGCCAGCCCGGCGCTCTCCGGGTTGTGGCCGAGGTGACAGGTGACCGGCAGGTCGAGCTCCCGTGCCAGCCGCCATTCCGCGAGCGCGCGCTCCTCCCCCGCGATCTCCGGCCCCAGGGCGGCGAGGGCCATCGTGACCAGGCCGTCCGGCAGCAGGCCGCGGACCCGCCGGGTCTCGCTCTCGAGGCCGCCCGGCTCGCCACCGTGGCAGTAGCCGAACACGGCCCTGATCCCTGACTCCCGCAGTGCCTGGATGGCCGCGTCGGTGTGGCCGGGGGTCAGCTGGATGTGCGACCAGTCGAGCAGCGTGGTGATGCCGGCGTCGAGGCACTCCAGCGCGCCCCCGAGGTTGCCGGCGTAGACGTCCTCCGCGCGGTGGCGGGGCGCGAGCTCGCCGACGACGCGCCGCAGGTAGCCGGGGAAGTCGACGTCTGGTGCGGCCGCCCTGATGGCGGCCTGCCAGGTGTGCCGGTGGGTGTCGACGAAGCCGGGGAGCACGATCCGCCCGGTCGCGTCGATCACCTCCGCGCCCGGGACGTCGGGCAGGCCGAGGCCCACCTCGGCGATGGCGCCGCCCTCGATCCGCACATCGGCGTGGCCGAGGACGACCGGCTCCGGCTCGGTGTCGATGACGACGCCGTTCTTGATCAACACGGTAGTTGTCATGGCCGAAAGCTTAATAAGAAGCTTTTAGAAAAGCAATCTCGGGCTAGGTATCCTCGATGGCGTGAAACCAGATGAGATCGACGCGCTGACAGCCCTCTGGAAGGAGACGGGCATGTCGTCGTCGCTCATCGCCACGCTCGAGCTCGGCAAGCGCATCTCCCGGCTGCACCTGCTGTTCGAGCAGGCGGTCAAGGCGGAGCTGGCCGAGCTGGGGCTGACCTACGCCGAGTTCGACGTGCTGATGGCGCTGAGGCGGGCGGCGCCGCCGCACCGGATGAAGCCGAGCGAGTTGTCGAAGGGGCTGCTCCTCACCTCGGGGGGCATCAGCAACGTGCTGCAGCGGCTGACGGCGGCGGGATACGTGGAGCGCGAGGCCAACCAGGGGGACGCGCGCAGCCGGTGGGTGCAGCTGACCGACAAGGGCCGGCGCGTGGCCGAGGCGGGCTTGGAGGCCTCGTCACGGGCGTACACAGAGGTGACGGCCGGGATCCCGGAGGAGACGGTGCGGCGGGCGGCCGACGCGCTCCGCGAGGTCCTGGCCCCGATGAGCCGCCGCCGCTACCGCTAGCCCAGCTCGTGCCGGGCGGCCCAGGCCGAGACGGCTGCCGCGATGGCCTCGGGCTGATCCTCCGTCGCGTGGTGCCCGGCGGGACCGACGTGCTCGCTCTCCAAGGCGGCGATGTTCTCCGCGCACCAGGCGGCCATCGGCTCCGTGATCAGCAGCGTCGGCGAGGAGTCGAAGGTGAGCAGCAACTTGGGCACGTCGGCGCTGGCCCCCAGCCACTTGACGTAGCCGTCGATCCGCTCGGCCACGTCGGCCGGCTCGCCGTCGAGCGGCAGCGAACGAGCCCACTCCAGCAACGGCCGCCGGCTCTCGCGCGTCGGGTACGGCGCCAGGTAGGGCTCCTTCTCCTCATTACTCAAGGGCGTGAGCACGCCTCCCGTGAACGCGGTGTCCACGAGGAAGTTCTGATCGAGCACCAGCGACTCCCCCTCGGGGCCGCGGATGGCCTCGGCACGGGCACGCGGCCCCTCACCGAGCTCGTCCCAGCTCATCCCGCGCAGGATGGTCTCGAAGAACGCCACACCCCGCACGCGATCCGGGTGGCGGGACGCCCAGTCGAAGGCGAGCGAGCCGCCCCAGTCGTGTCCGACGAGCACCACCTGGGACAGGTTGAGCGCGTCGAACCAGGCCTCGAGATAGCAGGCATGGTCGGCGAACCGGTACGGGATGTCGGGCTTGCCCGATCGGCCCATGCCGATGAGGTCCGGGGCCAGCAGGCGGCGTCCGGCCCCGGCGACCCCGGGCAGGACCTTGCGCCAGGCACGAGAGGAGGCGGGGTTGCCGTGGAGGAAGACGAAGGGCACACCGTCGCCCGAGTCCTCGTAGGAGATGGTCGAGTCGAGCACATCGATCGTCTTGGACATGACGCCTCTTTCGTTCGTGTGACTAACGTTTATGGCACTAACGAAAATACATCGTTAGTGCCACTAACGCAAGGAGTATGATCGCCGGCATGACCTGGCACGCCATGGACGACCACCACCCCTCCGCCCGGCTGCGGCGCCTGCCCAGCCGCATGTTGTCGATGGTCGCGATGCAGGCCGACCGGTTGGTGAGCGAAGGGCTGGCCCGCGTGGACGCCCGCAAGTGGCACTACGCGACGCTCGTGGCGCTGAACGAGGCCGGGCCGGCCAGCCAGGCGGAGCTGAGCAAGCGCACCGGCATCTACCGCAGCGACCTCGTCGCGGTCATCAACGAGCTGGCCGAGCGCGGCTTCGTCGAGCGCGCGCCCGACCCCTACGACCGCCGCCGCAACGTCGTCACCGTGACCGAGGCGGGCCGCCGGCATCTGCGCCTGCTCGACAAGCTCATCACCGAGCTGCAGGACGACGTTCTCGAGCCCTTGACACAACCGGAACGCGAGCAGCTGACCGACCTCCTGGCCCGCATTTTGGAGCATCATTCGCGTTAGCGGTCTGGAGCCCTAGCGTCTACGGCTCTCTGTGTTTACCTGCGTAAAGCGGACATCAGCGTGACCTCCTCGCATGCCGACCGAGGCCGGGAAGCGAGCCGGTGGAAGCCGATGCCGCGTCCGTCCGGCAAGCCGGGCGGACCATGGCTGAGAACCGCATTATCGGGGCCTGACTCCGCAGTCCTGGAGGGAGTGCGGCTCTTGGGCCACCGCCCCGCCGGACGCCGTCCCGTTGGCGCGGACGCCAACGAGGGCGGGGACCGGGCGCCAGTCAGGCACCCGGCCGTGACTCAACATTACCATTCAATTACGTTGAGTCACAATCGATTGATCCAGAACACCAACCACAGCTCTACGGGCAACCACTACGTTCGCATAGCGAGCGCCAGCAACAGTTCATACTCTGTGGGGTGTTCAACCGAGCCAGGAGGCGCCCACCCCCATGACCGAAATAAGCACCGGGCAGATGGTCAGACTCCAGCGCGAGCGACGAGGCATGAGCACCACCGCGCTGGCGACCCAAGCCGGATGCACCCCCCGGCACATCGAGCTGATCGAGCACGGCAAACGCACCCCCTCACTGCCGCTCCTGCGGGAGATCGCCAAAGTGCTGGGCGTACGCACCGCCGTGCTGCTGGGTGAAACCCCGCGCGACTCACACGAGCCCAGCCGGCCGCAGATCAGCGACATCGAGCGGGCGTTGTTCACCTGCCGCTCGTCGGCGCCCGACCTCGAGCCGCCGGACGCCGAGCAGCTGTCGGAGCGGGTGGCGGCGGCCCGTAACTCCTGGTTCACCTCGGCGCGCCGCTACTCGATCCTGATGGCGGCGCTGCCGTCCCTGGTGGCCGACGCCGAGAGCCTGGCGGCCGAGCGCACGCCGCGGTCCAGCAGCGTGGCGGCGGACGCCTACCTCCTGGCCAGGGGCGTGCTCAAGCACCTGCGGCGGGTGGACCTCGCGCATCTCGCGGCGGACCGGGCCATGCGCTTCGCCGAGGAGTCCGAGGACCCGCTGATGATCGCGTGGGCGTACTGGAGCCTCGGGCAGTCGATGTTGTCGGACGACATGCACCAGATCGCGTACGAGGTCGCGCGGCGCGGCATCGAGCTCATCGAGCCGCACGTCGCGAACGGCGACCAGCGCCACGTCAAGGCGCTCGGCGCGTTGCACCTGCTCGCCGCCGTCGGCGAGGCCCGCGCGGGCGACGACGACCGGGCCAGGGAGCGGCTACGCGGGCCCGCGGCACAACTCGCCGAACGGGTGCGGGACCCGGCGGACGTCTATGACCTGGCCTTCTTCGGGCCCGCCAACGTGGCCATCCACATGGCCGGCATCGAGAGCGACGTCGGCCGGCCCGAAGACGTGCTGCGGATCGCCGACGACATCGACCTGCGCGACACCCCCTCCATCGAGCGGCGCGCCACCCATCTCGGCCACGTCGCCCGCGCCTGCGAGGACCTGGGCGACGACGCCGCCAGCCTGCTCCACCTGCTGAGGATCGAGCGCGAGTGCCCTGAGGAGCTCGACCACAAGCTGCTGCTGAGAGAGATGGTCCGATCGCTGGCACGGCGGGCACGGCCGTCGTGGGCGCCGGAGGTCCGCTATCTCGCCGAACGCCACGGCATCCTGAACTGAGAGTTCGGACTTTGCGAACTGGAAGATCTGTCGCTCGAGTTCGTCACGGACCGACACTTCAATGACACGCTGCGTTCATGACCACAGCGCCGAGTGCCGATCTCGTCATGGAACGACTGCAACAGGAAGCCGTGCGGGAGTTTCCCGGGTGGGCCTTCGAACGGGATCGTTCCGGCTGGACCGCCGTTCACGGCGACATCCGGTACACCAGGCCGACCCTGGCCGCCCTTCGTGCGATTCTGCGCGTCCACCGGGCGACACGGCGTCGCTAAGGGCGGGCCGCGGCGATGCGGGCGCCGATCGCGTCGAGCACCAGGTCGAGGCTTCGGAAGGGCGGCTGGCGCGGGTGGTGGCCGCGGCGCCCGGCAGGCGGGCTCCCACGGGGATGAGGAAGCCGGGATCCGCATGCTGGAGAACGGGCTCGCCCGGCACGCCGACGCACCGGCCGTGCAGCGGGTGCCGGCGCTGGTCTACCTGGCCGAGTTGCGGATGCGCACCGGTGATCGGGATGGGGCGGTGGCGGTGCTGGCCGACGTGGAGGCGATGGAGCTGACGCCGGGCGACCGCGAGGCCCCCGACACCGTCCTCGCCACTGCCGCCGAGCTCACCGCCGACCTCCGCCCCTGATCCCGGCCACCCGCCCTTGCAGAGGACCCGGCCGGCCGGGTCCTGCTCGGACCGGACACCCCAGGCCATCGCCTGGCCGGCCGCGGCGGGTCCAGGCGTCAGAGCTTGGGGAGGAAGCCGATGCGGTCGCGGACCGCGGCCATGGTCTGCCTGGCCACGGCCGAAGCACGCTCCGCCCCCAGGGCCAGCAGCCGGTCCAGCTCCTTCTCGTCCGACAGCAGTTTCTCCGTGCGCTCCCTGATCGGCGTGAAGGTCTCCACGACCGCCTCCGCCACGTCCTTCTTGAACGTGCCGTACCCCTGCCCCGCATAACGGGCGACCAGCTCAGGGATGGGCGTGGCGGTCAGCGCGGACTGGATCCGGAGCAGGTTGGAGATGCCGGGTTTGTTCTCCTCGTCGAACAGGACCTCGGTCCCCGTGTCCGTGACCGCCCGCATGATCTTCTTCCGCAGCGGCCCCGGCTGCTCCAGGACGTCCAGGATCCCGGCCGGGCTCGACGACGACTTCGACATCTTCGACGTCGGGTCCTGCAGGTCGGTGATCTTCTCGACTTCCTTGAGTATGTACGGGTCCGGCAAGGTGAACGTGTCACCGAAACGGTGGTTGAAGCGCTGCCCCAGATCGCGGGTGAGCTCCAGGTGCTGCTTCTGGTCGGCCCCCACCGGCACCGCGTTGGCCTGGTAGAGCAGGATGTCGGCGGCCTGCAGGATCGGGTAGGTGAACAGGCCGACGCTGGCCGCGCTCTCCCCGAACTTGGCGGACTTGTCCTTGAACTGCGTCATCCTGCCCGCCTCGCCCATGCCGGTGAGGCAGATCAGGACCCAGGCGAGCTCGGTGTGCTCGCGTACGTGCGACTGCACGAAGACGGTGGACCGCTCCGGGTCCAGGCCCGCGGCGAAGAGTTGCGCGGCGGCCACGCGGCTGCGGCGGCGCAGGGCGGCGGGCTCGGTCGGCACGGTGATCGCGTGGAGATCGACCACGCAATAGAAGGCGTCGTGGGTCTCCTGCAGGGTGACCCACTGGCGAACGGCACCCAGGTAGTTGCCCAGGTGGAAAGAGTCCGCTGTGGGCTGGATGCCGGAGAGAACACGAGGTCTGGCCATAGCAGGCAATTGTGTCAGGAATCCTGGTCGGGCGGCGACTCGACGACCGGTCGGCGTTTCACCCGCACGCGTGCGACACGGCGGCCGTCGAGCTCGGTGACGGTGAGCTCGAATCCCGGGATCTCCACGCTCTCCCCGAGGATCGGCACGTGACCCAGCATGGCCATGACGAAACCGCCCAGCGTCTCGTAGGGGCCGTCCGACAGCCTGATGCCGGTCTCGGTGGCGAAGTCGTTGAGGTTCGTCAGGCCGTCGATCTCGATCTCGCCGGCGGGCAGGATGACGATGTCCTCCTCGATGTCGTATTCATCCCTGATGTCGCCGATCAGCTCCTCGACCAGGTCCTCCATGGTGACGATGCCGGCGGTGCCGCCGTACTCGTCCACCACGATCGCCAGGTGCTGGCCCTCGTCCCGCATCTCGTTCAGCGTGGTGAGCAGCCGCTTCGAGGCGGGCACGAACTTGGCGGGGCGGATCGGCACGACCGCGCTGATCGGGTCGGTGCGACCGGCCAGCTCGGGGTCGAGGATGTCGCGTACGTGGACGAAGCCGATGACCTCGTCGTACGACTCCCGGTAGACCGGGAAGCGGGAGTGCGGCAGCCTGGCGGCCTCGCGCGCCGCGTCGACCAGCGGCGTGTCGGCCTCCATGAACTCCACTTCCGTACGCGGCAACATCACCTCCCTGAGCTGCCGTTTCCCGGCGGCGAACACCTCGCCGATCAGCTTGCGCTCGTCGGCGGTCAGGTCGGTGTGCCCCACCACCATGTCGCGCAGCTCCTCGGTGGTGACCTCTTCCCTGTCGGCCTTCGGATTGCCGCCGAGCAGCCTGACCACGCCGTCGGTGGACTTCGACAACGTCCAGATGATCGGGCGCGACAGGGTGGCGATCCAGTCCAGGAACGGCGCCACGAACAACGACAGGCCCTCGGCCCGCTGCAGGGCCAGGCGCTTGGGGGCGAGCTCGCCGAGCACGAGCGACACGTACGAGATCGCCAGCGTCACCAGCACCAGGGCCAGCACGGGCGCCACGGCCGCGGGCACGCGCCACGTTTCGAGCGCGGGCACGAGCTGCGCCGCCAGCCGGTCGGCACCGAACGCCGCCGACAACATGGTGGCCACGGTGACGCCGATCTGCACGGCGGACAGGAACCGGTTGGGGTCTTGCGTGAGTCTGGCCACGCGTTCGCCTCGGCGGCCGTGTGCGGCGAGCTTGCGGACCTGGCTCTCCCTGAGGGAGACCATCGCCATTTCGGCCGCGGCGAAGAAGCCCCCGATCAGAATGAAGAGCAGAACCAGGGCGATGTTGGCCGCGACGGTGTCAAACATGGTGGTTGGCAGCGTACTCGTGTGGTTTCCAGCGTATGCTGAACGGCAAGCCGTACAAAATCAAACATATTTGAACAGGAGCCAACATGAGACTGCTGGTCACCGGAGGGGCCGGATACGTCGGCAGCGTCGTCGCGGCGCAGCTGGTCGAGGCGGGACACGAGGTGACCGTGCTCGACGATCTGTCGACCGGGCATGAGGACGCGGTGCCGGAGGGTGCCCGCTTTGTCCAGGGGGACATCGCCGCGGCAGGCGACGCGCTCGACGGCGTGGACGCGGTGCTGCACTTCGCGGCCAAGTCACTGGTGGGCGAGTCGGTGGAGAAGCCGGGGCTCTACTGGGCCAACAACCTTGGGGGCACGCTGGCGCTGCTCGAGGCGATGCGGGACAAGGGCGTAGGCAAGATCGTGTTCTCCTCGACGGCCGCCACGTACGGCGAGCCCGAGCGCTCCCCGATCCAGGAGGACGACCCGACGCGCCCGACCAACCCGTACGGCGCCTCCAAGCTGGCCGTGGACACCGCGTTGAGCGCGTACGCGCGCATCCGCGGGCTGGGCGCGGTGAGCCTGCGCTACTTCAACGTGGCCGGCGCCTACGGCCGCTACCGCGAGCGGCACGCCGTCGAGACCCACCTCATCCCGAACGTGCTGAAGGTCGCCACCGGCGAGCGCGCGTCGGTGAGCGTGTTCGGCACCAACTACCCGACGCCCGACGGGACCTGCGTGCGCGACTACATCCACGTGGCCGACCTGTCGCGGGCGCACCTGCTGGCGCTGGAGGCGATCACGCCGGGCGAGCACAAGATCTACAACCTGGGCAGCGGCACCGGGTTCAGCGTGCAGGAGGTGATCTCGGTCTGCCGCGAGGTCACCGGCCACGCGATTCCCACCGAGATTGGCGAGCGCCGGGCCGGCGACCCCGCCGTGCTGGTGGCCTCGTCCGCGAAGATCCAGCGCGAGCTGGGCTGGAAGGCCGAGCGGCCGGCGCTGCGCGACATCGTCACCGACGCTTGGGACGCACTTTCTGGCAAATAAGCCATATCGCGCCGCAATCTGTGCTGTGATACCGAAACGTGAGGAGCTTTACACCAAGGGTCACGAGGCTGATCTATGGTGCCCTCGTCGTGATGGGCAGCCTCCTCGCCGCCGCGGCTGTGATCTTCACGACCCCGCAGCCCGCTCCAGCCGTGGAACCGACGTCCTGCCCGGCGCGGACCGGGACCGCCTCCTCGTGAAAAAAGCCCCCCGCGTGGCGCGGGGGGCGTGCGGCGCGCTCGTCAGATGAGGCCGAGCTCCCTCACCGCGGTGCGCTCCTCCTCCAGCTCGCGCACGCTGGCGTCGATCCGCTCGCGGGAGAAGGCGTCGATCTCGAGGCCCTGGATGATCTCGAACGTGCCGTTCGCCGCGCGGACGGGGAACGACGAGATGAGGCCCTCGGGCACCCCGTAGGAGCCGTCGGAGACCACGGCGGCCGAGGTCCAGTCGGTCCCGTTGACCCAGTCGTAGACGTGGTCGATCGCGGCGTTGGCGGCCGAGGCGGCCGAGGACGCGCCACGGGCCTCGATGATGGCGGCGCCGCGCTTGGCCACCGTCGGGATGAACGTCTCCTTCAGCCACTCCGAGTCGACCTGCTCGGCCGCGACCTTGCCGCCGACCTCGGCGTGGAACAGGTCGGGGTATTGCGTCGCGGAGTGGTTGCCCCAGATCGTCATCTTCTTGATCTCGGTGACCGGGACCTGGAGCTTGGCCGAGAGCTGCGACAACGCGCGGTTGTGGTCGAGCCTGGTCATCGCGGTGAAGCGGTCGGCCGGCACGTCGGGCGCGTGCTGCTGGGCGATGAGCGCGTTGGTGTTGGCCGGGTTGCCCACGACCAGGACCTTGATGTCGTCGGCGGCGTGGTCGTTGATCGCCTTGCCCTGCGGGCCGAAGATGCCGCCGTTGGCGCCGAGCAGGTCACCGCGCTCCATGCCGGCCTTGCGCGGCATGGCGCCGACGAGCAGGGCGACGTTCGTGCCGTTGAAGGCGACGTTGGGGTCGTCGGTGATCTCGATGCCGGACAGCAGCGGGAACGCGCAGTCGTCCAGCTCCATCGCGGTGCCCTCGGCGGCCTTGATCGCCGGCGGGATCTCCAGCAGGCTCAGCTTGACCGGCACGTCGGCGCCGAGCAGCTGCCCCGACGCGATGCGGAACAGCAGTGCGTAGCCGATCTGGCCGGCGGCTCCGGTGACGGTCACCTTGACGGGCGCAGTGGCTGACGACGCCATGGCCTTCCCCTAACTCGCAGCAGGATTGTTGACGTTGGGGATGTTACTCCCTCGTCATCCGCAGGTTTCCATCGCGGGCTGCTCCAGCTCCGGCTTGAAGTCAACCTTGCCGAAATACTTGGCGATGAGCTGCTTGAGCGTGCCCCTGCTGTAGAGGTCGGCGATGATGCCGTTCACCGCCTTGCAGGTCTTCGCGTCGCCGTTCCTGATGCCGACGGCGTAGCGCTCGGTGCTCAGCTTGGCGCCGAGGATCTTGTAGCGGTGGTTCTCCCGGTTGGCGAATCCGGCCAGGATGAGGTCCTCACCGGGGACCGCGTCGATCTTGCTGCTCCTGAGCATGTCCATGCAGATGGCCATGTCACCGGCCGGCACGGGCTTGACCTTCACCCGGTCCTGCACCTCGCCGACGATCGGGCTGTTGGGGGCGCAGATCCTCTTGTCCTCGAGGTCCTCGATCGAGTCGATGCCGCTGCCCGCCCGCACCAGCACGTCGCGGTGCGCCACGTAGTAGGGACCCGCGAACTCGGTCGGGCCCTTGTCGACCGCGAAGGTCGCGACGACGAGGTCCACCCTGCCTTCGGCCAGCCCTAACGGCCGGTCGTCCCGGCTGACCCTGACGAACTGCGTGTCCGTGGCGCCCAGGCCTTGGGCGATGCGTCTGGCGATCTCGATGTCGAAGCCCTGGAAGTCGTCGCCGTTCTGCAGTCCGATGCCGGGCAGGTCGCCCTTGACGCCGATCACGATCTTTCCGGTCTGCGCGACCTTGTCGGCCACCGAGGCGAACGAGCGCGCGGGCTCCGTCGTCTCGGTCGGCTCGGGCGTCCGCTCCTGGAACAACAGCGCCGGCCAGCCGTTCACGGCCAGCGCCATCGCGGCGGCGGCGACAAGGGCGAGTGCGGTGCCGAACGCGACCCACAGTTTGGCGCGGCGGCGCCGCACCGGCCCTGACGGCTCCGTCATCGGGTACGGCGCCCGGCCGGCGTCCGATGGCCCGGCGACGCCACCCGACTCACCCGGCATCACCCTCACGGCTCCCTGGCCGGTCTCCCCTTGGCCGGTCACGGCTCCCTGGCCTGGAGCGGCCCCCTGGCCCGTCACGGCACCTTCCTGGTGCGCTGTGGGGCTGGACTGGGAGGGCACCAGCGAGGTGGAGCCCTGCTGCACCGGCTTGTCGGTGATCGACCCGGCCGACACCCTCATGAACGGCGTGGTGTCGTCGCTCGCCACCTGCACGCCCCGGGTCAGCACCGCCGTGGACGCCCCCACCGCGGTCGACTGCCCGAGCAGCCGCAGCAGGATCTGATCGGCCGACGGCCGCTCGGCGGCCGCCTTGGCCAGCGCGGAGCTCACCACGCTGCGCAGCGGCTCCGGCATCATGCCGACGTCGACCTCGTGGTTGAGAATCCGGTTGAGCACGGTGGCGATGGACTTGCCGTCGAACACGGCCTTCCCGGTCGCCGCGAACGCGATGGTCGCGCCCCAGGAGAACACGTCGGTGTACGGCCCGATGTCGTCGCCGGCGATCTGCTCGGGCGCCATGTAGGCGGGCGTGCCGATGGCCCGGCTGGTGATCGTGCCGGTGGAGTCGATGATCCGGGCGATGCCGAAGTCCACCACGCGCGGCCCGTCGGCGGCGATCAAGACGTTGTCGGGCTTGAAGTCCCGGTGCACGATGTGCGCGTGGTGGATGGCGGTGAGCGCGGTGGCGGTGCCGATCGCGAGCCGGTCGAGCGCCGTGCCGGTGATCGGGCCGTCGGTCTCGACGATCTCCCGCAGCGAGCGGCCGTCGATGTATTCGCTCGCGATGTACGGCGTGTCGCCGTCGAGATCGGCCTCTATCACCCTGGCCGTGCAGAACGACGCCACCCGCTGCGCCGCCTTCAGTTCCCTGGCGAAGCGCGACCGCGCGATCGTGTCACCGGAGAACTTCACGTGCAGCAACTTGATGGCGGCCCGCTCGCCGGCCTCGTTGACGCCCAGGTAGACGATGCCCTGCCCTCCCTCCCCGACCCGTCCGGACAGCCGGAATGACCCCAGGTGGGTGGGATCGCCGGCCATCAGCGGCGAGATCTGCGGCATTCGTCATCCCCACGTTTACGCCAACCCCATCGACGCAAACTTTACGACGCTCAGCAACCTCTCAGGGTTTCGTTAACCGTTCGTGAGGTCACGAATTGCCTTGCGCACGCGGCCGATCACGGGGAGGCTCGAGATCATGGACCGTCCCTACGACATCGTGCTCTTCGGCGCGAGCGGGTTCACCGGCGCGCTCACGGCCGCCTACCTCGCCCGTGCCGCGGGTCCCGGCACCCGGTGGGCGCTGGCCGGACGCGACCGGGCCAAACTGGAGCGGCTCGGGCTCGACGTGCCGATCCTGATCGCCGACGCGGCCGACGCGGCATCGCTGGCCGAGCTCGCCCGGCAGACGCGTGTCCTGGTCACCACGGTCGGCCCGTACATGACGCACGGCGGGCCGCTGGTCGCCGCCTGCGCCGAGGCGGGCACCCACTACCTGGATTTGACCGGCGAGCCCGACTTCGTGGACCGGACGTACCTGCGCCACCACGATCAGGCCGCCAGGACCGGCGCCAAGATCGTGCACGCCTGCGGCTTCGACTCCATCCCGTTCGACCTCGGCGTCCTGCACACCGTCAGTCTGCTCCCCGAGGACGTCCCGCTCTCGGTCAGCGGCTTCCTGCGGGTGAGCGGGCGCCCGTCGGGCGGCACGCTGGCCACCGCCATGTCGATGTTCGGTCGCGCCCCTCAAATGGCCGAGGCGGCCGCGCAGCGCCGGGCCGCCGAACCCCCACTGAAGGGACGCAAGGTCAGCTCGGCGCCCGGCGGCCTGCGGTACGTGGGCGGGTGGGCGTTGCCGATGCCCACCGTCGATCCGTCCATCGTCGGCTACTCGGCCCGCCTGCTCGATCGTTACGGCCCGGACTTCTCCTACCGCCAGCACTACGCCGTCAGGACACTTCCTCAGGCGCTGGGGACGGCGGCGGGCGCGGGCGCGTTCGCGGCGCTCGCGATGATCCCGCCGGCCCGCCGCCTGATCCAGAGCCGGTTGCGGCCGGGCGAGGGCCCGTCGCCTGAGCGGCGCGCGAGGAGCTGGTTCAAGGTCACGTTCCTGGGCGAGGGCGGCGGCGAGCGGGTGGTCACGGAGGTCGCCGGCGGCGATCCCGGCTACGACGAGACCGCCAAGATGCTCGGCGAGTCGGCCCTGTGCCTGGCCTTCGACGACGTGCCCGACCGCGCGGGACAGCTGACGACGGCCTCGGCCATGGGGCGGCCGCTCATCGACCGCCTCCAGCGCGCGGGCATCTCCTTCGTCAGGAAGGCCGGCTAATAGGGCAGGCTCCACTTGGTGAAGGCCTTACGCAGGTACGGTGACTTGAACTTCGGGTACGCCACCGTGCTGGCATCCCCGTCTGACGTGTACCGCATGTCCGGGTTGTTCTTCAGCCAGTCCAGCCAGGCGTGCGAGCAGAATTGGGCGCAGTCGCCCTTCTTCTCCATGACCTTGATGCGCGGGATGCCGGCCGGGTCGAACGCCTTGCTGAACGGCGCGGGAGCCGGCGTGTAGCCCGCCAGGAACGCTCCCTGGTGGTTGTAGTGCTTGCCGCGCATGGCCCAGTCCTTCTTACGCGGCTGGTTGCCGTACGGGAGGGCGATCGTGGCAGGCTTGACGGAGGACAGCGAGGTGATCTGCTGTCCGATCGTGCCGATCTGCTCCTCGACCTGCTCGTGCGAGCGCGTACGCAGGTCGAAGTGGTCGCGCGTGTGGTTGCCGATGTCGAACCCGTTGTCCTTCAGCCAGACCAGCATCTGGGTCTGCTCCTCGCGGCTGGTCTTGCCGAACATGTCGCGCGTCACGTAGAACGTGGCGACCGGACGGAAGCCGGGGTTCTTGGCGGCCACGTCCTGCAGGATCGCGACGGCCGTGTCCTTCTGAGGGGCGCCCATCTCGTTCAGCGTGAGCTGCGAAGGGGAGGAGTCGTCGAACGTCAGGACCACGGGGTGCTTGCCGGCCGGGATGTCGATCTTCCCGCTCACCAACTCGGCAGCCGTGATCGGCACGTAGTCTTCCTTGACCAGCCGCTCCAGGTCCGCGCGGAACTGCTGCGGCGTACGGTCGTCGGTCGTGGCCGGCTTCTCTATGACCCGGTGGAACATCAACACCGGGATCTGACCAAGCTCGTTGGCCTTCACCTTGGCCGCGGCCTTGGCCTTGGCCGCCTTGTCCACGACCTTGGCGGCCTTCGGCTTGGCGTCCGCCATCTTGGCGGTGTCGGGCTGCGAGTCGCACCCGGTCAGGAGCACCGCAACGGCCAGCACCCCTAGCCCACTGGAAATAGGCAGTCGCATTCGAACCCCCCGAGACGCGTACGACTGTTACGAGTGAGCTCTTACCCAGCTGATCAACTACGCCACGCCGCCGTACCGTCAAGACATAGGAAAAGGGCCGCCCGAGGGCGGCCCTTTTCGCAGCGGGAGGACGGTCAGGCCATCTTCTTCTTGAGGTTCTCGTCCAGCGCGGCCAGGAAGTCCTGGGTGGTGAGCCACTTGGCGTCGCCGCCGATCAGGAGCGCGAGGTCCTTGGTCATCTGACCGCCCTCGACGGTCTCGATGCAGACCTGCTCCAGCGTGTTGGCGAACTCCGTCACGGCGGGGGTGTTGTCCAGCTTGCCGCGGTGGGCGAGGCCACGGGTCCACGCGAAGATCGAGGCGATCGGGTTGGTGGAGGTGGGCTTGCCCTGCTGGTGCTGGCGGTAGTGGCGGGTGACCGTGCCGTGGGCGGCCTCGGCCTCGACGGTCTTGCCGTCGGGGGTCATCAGCACCGAGGTCATCAGGCCGAGCGAGCCGAAGCCCTGCGCGACCGTGTCGGACTGCACGTCGCCGTCGTAGTTCTTGCAGGCCCAGACGTAGCCGCCCTCCCACTTGAGCGCCGCGGCGACCATGTCGTCGATGAGGCGGTGCTCGTAGGTCAGGCCGGCCTTCTCGAACTCGTCCTTGAACTCGGTCTCGAAGACCTCGGCGAAGAGGTCCTTGAAGCGGCCGTCGTACGCCTTGAGGATCGTGTTCTTCGTGGAGAGGTAGACCGGGTAGTTACGGGCCAGGCCGTAGCGCATCGACGCGCGGGCGAAGTCGCGGATCGACTCGTCCAGGTTGTACATCGCCATCGCGACGCCGCTGCCGGGGAAGTCGTAGACGTCCAGCTCGATCGGCTCGGAGCCGTCCTTGGGGGTGAACGTCAGGGTCAGCGTGCCCTCGCCCGGGATTTTCAGGTCGGTCGCGCGGTACTGGTCGCCGAAGGCGTGACGGCCGACGACGATCGGCTTGGTCCAGCCGGGAACGAGCCGCGGCACGTTCTCCATGATGATCGGCTCGCGGAAGATGACACCGCCGAGGATGTTGCGGATGGTCCCGTTGGGGGACCTCCACATCTTCTTGAGACCGAACTCCTCGACCCGCGCCTCGTCCGGGGTGATGGTGGCGCATTTCACACCGACGCCGTACTTCTTGATGGCGTTGGCGGCGTCGATGGTGACCTGGTCGTCCGTCGCGTCCCGGTGCTCGATGCCGAGGTCGTAGTACTTCAGGTCAACGTCGAGGTAGGGAAGGATCAGCTGGTCCTTGATGAACTGCCAGATGATCCGGGTCATCTCGTCGCCGTCAAGCTCGACGACCGGACCCTCCACCTTGATCTTGGGCATGCGAATGGTTCCCCTTCAATGAATTGATGCGTTGAGGCTATCGGACCGCCAGGTCAACGGTCGAAAAGGGACAGGATGAGCGCCTTCAGCTGGTTGTTGTCCAGCAGGAGCGAGGTCAGGACCAGCACGAAGCCGAACACGGCAAGCGTGATGACGTCGGTCCTCTTGCTGCGGACGGACAACTGGCCGCCGTATCCCGCGAACCGCAGCGCGGCGGCGATCATGACGACAGCACCCAGCGCGAACCCGCCCCAGCGCGGGTCCACGAAAAAGATCGCGATCACGCCGACGACCGCACCCGCCAGAATCAGCGGGTACGGTCCCCAGCTCTCACGCCCAGTCCCTTGATCGCTCAACAGTCGCTCAACGCCCGTGCTTATGGTCGCGTTCGTGGCAAGCCTTGCTCACCGCTCCTCAATTGGCTTCCACTTCTGATCCGTCTCGCCGATGTATTCACTGTCGGGGCGGATCAAACGGTTGTCGGCATGCTGCTCGATGACGTGGGCCGTCCAGCCGGACATGCGGCTGATCGAGAAGACCGGCGTGAACAGGTCCGTCGGGATGCCGAGGTAGTGATACACCGACGCGGCGTAGAAGTCGACGTTCGGATAGAGGCCCTTCTCCTCGAAGACGACCTCCTCCATCTCCTTCGACATCCGGTAGTAGCGGTCGTCGCCCTTGGCCTCGGCCAGCTCCGCGGACATCCTGCGCAGGTGGGTGGCGCGCGGGTCCTCGGTCTTGTAGACGCGGTGACCGAAGCCCATGATCTTCTCGTGCGCGGCGAGCTTGTCGCGTACGGCCTGGGCCACCCCGTCCGCGGGGATCGACTCCAGCGTCTTCATGACCTGCTCGTTCGCACCGCCGTGCAGCGGGCCCTTCAAAGTGCCGATGGCGGCGACGATGGCGGAGTGCATGTCCGACAGCGTCGCGGCGCAGACGCGGGCGGCGAACGTGGAGGCGTTCATGGTGTGGTCGGCGTGCAGCACCAGGCACTCGTCGAAGATCTCGACCTCGCGCGGCTCGGGGGTGCGTCCGGTGACCTGGAGCAGGAAGTTCGCCGCGATGCTCAGCGACGGGTCGGGGTCGGGGACGCTCCCGCCGGTGCGGGCGGCGTGATAGCGGGCGACGAGCAGAGGCTGCTGGGCCACCAGCCGGGCGGCCTTGCGCAGGTTGGCGTCGGGGGCGATGGAGTCTTTGTCCGGATCGTCCGCACCCGACAGCGACACCAGCGAGCGCAGCGCCTCCATGGGTTTCTGTTTCTCGGCGATCTCGGCGATGTTCGCGGACACCAGGGCGCCGAGCTCCCTGCCCCGCGTCAGCTCCTCGCCGAAGGCATCCAGCTCCGAGCGGGTGGGCAGCTTGCCACGTTGCAGCAGGTGTGCGGTCTCTTCGAACGTCGCGCGGCCGGCCAGGTCATGGATGTCGTATCCACGGTAGAAGAGGCGACCGGCCTTTCCGTCAATGTCGCTCAGCGCTGTGGACGCGGCTACGACATCGGCCAGGCCTTTCGTGGGCTTGTCCGCCATGAGTGATTCCTCCGCTTATCTTCGTTCGAAGTCTACCCGTGAGCAGGCAAAACCGTCCGCAAAGGTCCAGACCAATTTCACGGCGGATTCTCCTTTCGGCAAAGGAGATTCCGCATCCCCTCGTTTGGGTAAGCCGGAGCTGTAGTAATAGTTACGGCGGGCTACCTGGGGAGGAACTGCCGTGCCCAGGAGGAGGCGTGCCGTTCATACGCTGCCTCACAAGGGGAGGAACCGCCAGTGGAGGGGCCGTTCATACGCATCGAGGACACCGGTGAGGTGATCCCGTTGCGCCCCGAGATCACGACGGTCGGGCGAGGCCGGGGTGTGGACATCCGGCTCACCGATCCCAGCGTCTCTCGACTCCATGCGGAGTTCGTCAGACGAGGACCCTACCTGTACGTCGTCGACCTGGGACTGTCCAGGAACGGCACGCGGGTGAACGGCAGGCCGATCGCCCGGAGGGTCCTCGACGACGGCGACGTCGTCTCGTTCGGTGCGGCGCGGGGCCGCATCGGCGGAGTCCCCCGTGAGGACTTCACCCCCGAGGTGGAGCTGCGCAGGGCTGCGGCGCCCGAGCTGACCAGGCGCGAGGTCGACGTGCTGACCTCGCTCTGCCGGCCGGCGCTGTCGGACGAGGCGTTCGTCGCGCCGGCGACCGCACGCGAGATCGCCGACGACCTGGTCGTGACCGAGGCCGCGGTCAAGCAACATCTGCTGCGGCTCTACCAGAAGTTCAGGATTCCCGAGGGCACCAACCGGCGCACGCGGCTGGCCAACGAGGTCGTCGCGCTCGGTCTGGTGCGCCCGACCCCTGTGGTGCCACCGCAGCGGTCATCGGGAGCCACGGCCGAGCAGGCTTCGGCGGCTGGGCGCAGGGCTTCATAGGGACTGGATCGCGACCGGGGCTTCGGCGAGGGGTTCCGGCAGCGTCGGAACCTGGACAACACCATGCTCGTGAGAGCGGCGAGCGCCGCGCGCCTTTCGGTGCACGGCGCCCGCCGGGCTCGGCAATGGCCGGCGACACGTGTGGGCGAAGCATGCTCACATGCGCGTCGCCGGCGGATGTCAGATGACCCGGAACCCGTTGCTGGGCCTGCTGGTCCGGTTGGCGCGGTCCACGGCCACCGCGTAGTAGTGGTCGCCGCTCTTGCCGTCCGGGTCGGTCCAGCGGATCTGCCGGTCTCCCGGCACGACGGCGACCAGGTTGCGGGCGTCGGCGAAGGCGCCCGCGGACGCGTGCCCGTCGAAGCGGAAGATCGCGAACAGGAACGGCTCCTCCCTGCCCGTGGCCACCGCCCGCACCTCGACCCCGCCGTCGCGGCGCAGCGCGTACGCCACCACCGGCCGCCGAGGCGGCTCCCCGTCCGCCAGCCTGGGCAGCACGGGCGCGAGCGCGGGCCGCTGGTAGTGCTCGCTGACGGCGGTGGTGATGGAGCCGATCCTGTCGACCTTGACGTCGTTGGCGTTGTACCAGATGTCGCCGCTGATCTCGGGGTGGTTCCTGTTGAGCGTCAGGTGGTTGGACAGCTCGGCGGGATTCTTCCACTCGGGCGCGGGCTGGGCGGGGTCGCCGGCCTTGTAGGCGGGCTGCCCGATCCACAGCAGCGTGTTCGTGCCCTTCGCCACGTCGGACCACCACGGCACGAGCTTGGAGTAGTCGGCCGGGGGCTGCCCGATGTACCAGTAGAGCTGCGGCGCGATGTAGTCCAGCCAGCCCTTCTTCACCCAGCCGCGGGTGTCGGCGTGCAGGTTGTCGTACGACTGCCCGCCGTTGGTGTCGGAGCCGAGCGGGTCGCCGGCCTTGTTGCGCCAGATGCCTGACGGGCTGATGCCCCAGGCGATGTCCGGCTTGCTCTCCAGGACCCGCTGCTGCATCTCCTGCACCATGAGGTCCACATTGTTGCGCCGCCATGAGGCCAGGTCGGGGAAGCCGGCACCATACTTCGCGAAGGCGGCGCTGTCATTGAAGGCCGTGGTGTTGACCGGGTAGAAGTAGTCGTCGAAGTGCAGGCCGTCGATGTCGTAGCGGGTGACCGCGTCCATCATCGCGTCCTGGCAGAACTTGCGGACCTCCGGCATGCCCGGGTTGTAGTAGAGCTTGCCGCCGAACGGCACGATCCAGTCGGGGTGCTTGCGTCCGGGGTGGTCGGGGTGCAGCTTGGCCGGGTCGGCCTGCATCGACACGCGGTACGGGTTGAACCAGGCGTGGAAGGCGAGGCCGCGCTTGTGCGTCTCCTCGACGGCGAACCCGAGCGGGTCGTAGCCGGGGTCCTGGCCCTGCGTGCCGGTGAGATATTGGGACCACGGCTCGTACGGCGAGGGCCAGAACGCGTCAGCGGTCGGCCTGATCTGCACGAACACCGAGTTGAGCTTGCGCTGCACGGCCACGTCGAGCCAGGCGAGGTATTCGGCCTTCTGCTGGTCGGCGGTCAGCCCCGGCTTCGACGGCCAGTTGATGTTGACGACGGAGGCGATCCACATGCCGCGCATCTGGCGCAGCGGCGGCACGTAGTCGGCCTGGGCGAAGGCAGGCAGCGGAACGGCGGAAGCGGCGGCGGCGAGGGCGAGACCCTTTAAGAGAGTCCTTCTGCTGGGCATGGGGGGTGGCCTCTCTGAGGAGGTGGTTGTATAGAGGGCGACAATGACAGAAAATTACCTTCAGATCAATATCGATGAAGGAAAATGCCGATGAGCCGTGACCTGTGCAGACTGGCGATGACGGTGCTGCATCCGGGGTTCGACGGGACCTCCGTCCCCGACTGGCTGCGCCGTGCGCTGGGTGAGGGTCTCGGCGGGGTCGTCCTGTTCGCCCGCAACGCCATCAACGCCCCCCTCGTAGGGCAGCTGCGGGCCGAGAACCCGGGCACCGTCGTCGCGATCGACGAGGAAGGAGGCACGGTCACCCGGCTGGAGGTCCTGTCCGGCAGCTCCTTTCCCGGCAACAGGGCGCTGGGCGTGGCCGACGACGTGGATCTCACCGAGCGGGTGGGCCGCCAGATCGGCAGGATGCTCGCCGAGCTCGACATCACGCTGAACTACGCGCCCTCCGCCGACGTGAACGCGAACCCGGCCAATCCGGTGATCGGCGTGCGCTCGTTCGGCCCGGCCCCTGACCTCGTCGCCCGCCATACGGTCGCCTACGTCAACGGCGTCCAGCGGGCGGGCGTGGCCGCCTGCGCCAAGCACTTCCCCGGCCACGGCGACACCGTCGCCGACTCCCACCTGGCGCTGCCCACCGTGCACGCCTCGCGCGACGTGCTCTTCGAGCGCGACCTGCCGCCGTTCCGGGCCGCGATCGGCGCCGGGGTGCGCAGCATCATGACCGGCCACCTGCTCGTGCCCGCGCTCGATCCGGAGGCGCCGGCGACGTTGAGCCGTACCGTGCTGACCGAACTCCTCAGGGGCGAGCTCGGCTTCGACGGGATGGTCGTCACCGACGCGATCGAGATGCGGGCGGTGGCCGCCATGTACACCCCTGGCGAGATCGCTGTGCGGGCGCTGGCCGCCGGCGCCGACGCCGTCTGCGTGGGGCTGTGCACCGAGGAGAGCCTGCACGAGATGCGCGACACGATCGTGGCGGCCGTGCGCGACGGGGTCCTGCCCGAGGAGCGGCTGGCCGAGGCGGCCGCCCGGGTGCTGGCGCTCTCCGGCTGGTACGCCGGCCAGGCCGCGCTCCGCGACAAGGCCCGCGCCGACGTCGACCCCGGCGTGGGCCTGGAGGCGGCCAGGGCCGCTCTGACCACGACCGGAACCGCCGTACTCGACCGCGGGCCGCTGGTCATCGAGGTCAACACCCGCCACAGCCAGGCCGTGGACCCGGCCACGCCGACCGGCGTCACGGCCGCGCTCACCAGGCGCCTCCCCGACACGGCCATGCTGAGGCTGGAACCCGACGGCAAGCTGCCGCCCTTCGACGATCGGCCGGTCGTGCTGGTCGTGCACGACGCCGCCCGGCACGCCTGGGTACGCGAGATCGTGGCCAAGGCCGTCGCGGCGCGGCCCGACGTGATCGTGGTGGACACCGGCATCCCCGGCCCGCCGGTCGGCGCCGCCCACGTCGCCACCCACGGGATCTCACGAGTGTCCGCCCAGGCGGCGGCCGAATGGCTGACCCGATGAGGGCCGCCGAGCCGGCCAACCCCGTCGCGGCCGTACGCGCCGTGCTGCCGTCGCTCACGCCGGCGGCCCAGTCCATCGCCCGCATCATCCTGGACGACCCGGGGCTGGTGGTCCGCAGCACGATCACCGAGTTCAGCGGGGTGTCAGGAACCAGCGAGGCCACGATCGTGCGGACGGCGCGGGCGCTCGGGTTCTCCGGGTATTCGCAGATGCGCTTCGCCTTGGCGGCGGCCGTGGCCAAGGAGCCCGAGCGGCTGGTTCCCGGGGACCTCGCGCCCGACGACCCGCTGACGGATGTGATCGCCAAGGTGGCGCGGGCGGAGTCGGAGGCGCTGGCCGACACGGCGGCCCAGCTCGACCCCGACCAGCTGGGCGAAGTGGTGGCGGCGATCTCGGCGGCGCGGCGGGTGGACGTGTACGGGGTGGCGGCGTCAGGGCTGGTCGCGGCCGACATGTCGCAGAAGTTGCTGCGGATCGGGCTGTCCAGCCACCCGTTCAGCGATGCCCACCTGGCGTTGACCAGTGCCGCTTTACTGCGGGAAGGGGACGTGGCGGTGGCGATCAGCTGCAGCGGGGAGACGCCCGACGTGCTCGTCCCGGCCCGGACCGCGGCGGATACTGGGGCGTTGGTCGTGGCGATCACCAACAATCCGCGGTCGGCGCTGGCCGAGCTGGCGGATCACACGCTGGTGTCGGCGGGGCGGGAGACGGCGTTCCGGCCTGGGGCGCTGGCCAGCCGCATCAGCCAGTTGCTGATCGTGGACTGCCTCTTCGTGGGGTTGGCGCAGCGGACGTACGACACCGCGGACGCGGCGATCCGGGCGACCCGGGAGGCGACGGACCGCTACCGGAACCGGTGACGCTCCGGGCCCCTGCGACTGCCCCGGTGCCCGCGATCCCGCCGGTCCGACATGACCGCAGTCAGTGGTGGCCGTCCTTGGGATGGGGAGGAGGGGCGGCGGCCCCTGGTGAGTCGTGGGCGACCTGAGGTGGGACGTTGACCGCGGCCACCGTGCGCCCGACCGGTCCCGGATCGGCGCTGCCGTGGACACCGATGCCTCGCCGTCGACGCTGGGTTCACCGAGCGCTCGTTTGGTGTTCCGCGGCCTCCACGACGTTCGAGAGCAGCAGGGCCCGCGTCATAGGGCCGACACCTCCCGGGTTGGGCGTGAGGAACCCCGCGACCTCCGCCACGTCCGGCGCCACATCCCCGGCGATCTTCCCGTTCACCCGGGAGACCCCCACGTCGAGAACGGCCGCGCCGGGCTTGACCATGTCGCGGGTGATCAGGTCGGGCACGCCCGCCGCCGCCACCACGATGTCCGCCCGGCGCACATGGCCGGCCAGGTCCTGGGTGCCGGTGTGGCAGAGCGTCACGGTGGCGTTTTCACTGCGGCGGGTCAGCAGAAGGCCCAGCGAGCGGCCCACCGTGATGCCGCGCCCGACCACGGCCACCTCCGCGCCCTTGATCGGCACGCCGTATTCCTGCAGGAGCAGCACGATGCCGTGCGGGGTGCACGGGAGCGGCGCCTCCACCATGTGGACGAGGCGGCCGAGGTTGACCGGGTGGAGGCCGTCGGCGTCCTTGGCCGGGTCCATGCGCTCCAGCAGGGCCATCGTGTCGAGGTGCTTGGGGAGGGGGAGCTGGACGATGTAGCCGGTGCACTCCGGGGAGGCGTTGAGCTCGTCGATGGCCACCTCGACCTCGGCCTGTGTGGCGGTGGCCGGCAGGTCGACGCGGATGGAGGCGATGCCCACCTCGGCGCAGTCACGGTGCTTGCCGGCCACGTAGATCTGGCTGCCCGGGTCGTCGCCCACGAGCACGGTGCCGAGGCCCGGAGTGATGCCGCGGTCCTTGAGCGCGGCCACCCGGGTGGTGAGGTCTGCCTTGATCTTGGCGGCGGTCGCCTTGCCGTCGAGTTTCACTGCGCTCATGCGTGACATCCTTCCATGCCGCCTCCCACCTCACGCACACGTGCTCCCCCGAGCGCCGCCGGAGTGCGGTACGCGAGCGGAGCTCGCAAGTTATCCACAGGGCCCAGGCAGCCAGGCCTAAGTTATCCACAGACCATCCTTGACATCGTTGTCATTGATCTCCGAAGGGCCTAGTGTTACGGGCGCCGGCATCATGCTGCTCCTCACGGAGGTCTCCCCTTGCCTGTCCGCCTGCTGTCCGCCGAGTCGACCGACCTGTTCGTAGGTTCCCCGGGCGAGCCGCACCAGGTGCTACGCGTCACCGTCGCCCAGGGAGAGCAGGACACCCCCCTGGAGCTGCGTGGCGAGGGCGTGCGACTGGCCGAGCCGGTGACCGTGCCCGCCACCGCCTCCGGCGCCCTGGAGATTCCCCTGGTCCTGACGGCGCCGCCCGGCGCCGCTCTGCCGTGCGTGGTGATGCTGGGCGAGGAGTCCCTGGAGGTCACGGTCACGGCCGAGGAGCCGGGCTGGACGATGCACATGGTGTCCCACTTCCACTACGACCCCGTGTGGTGGAACACCCAGGCGGCCTACACCAGCCCATGGGAGCTGCTCTCCGGCGACGCCACCACCAGGCCGCTCTGGGAGCGAAACGCGTTCGCGCTGGTCGAGGCGCACATCGAGCTGGCGCTGCGGGACCCTGACTACCGCTTCGTGCTGGCCGAGGTCGACTATCTCAAGCCGTTCTTCGACACCCATCCCGAGCGACGGGCCGATCTGCGCGCCCTCATGGCCGAGGGCCGGGTCGAGCTGATCGGCGGGACTTACAACGAGCCCAACACCAACCTGACCGGCGCCGAGAGCACGATCCGCAACCTCGTCTACGGCATCGGATACCAGCGCGACATCCTGGGCGGCGATCCGCGTACGGCGTGGCAGCTGGACGTGTTCGGGCACGACCCGCAGTTCCCCGGCTATCTCGCGGCCGCCGGGCTGACCGGCAGCGCGTGGGCGCGCGGGCCGTTCCACCAGTGGGGGCCGATCCACAAGAACTTCCAGCAGGCCAAGAACGACGCGACCATGATGCAGTTCCCGAGCGAGTTCGAGTGGATCTCGCCGTCCGGGCAGGGCGTGCTCACCCACTACATGCCCGCCCACTACTCGGCGGGCTGGTGGATGGACTCCACGCCCACGCTGGAGGATGCCTGCCAGGCGGTCCATGACCTCTACCGGGCGCTCAAGCCCGTGGCCGCGACGAAAAACATCCTGCTCCCCGTGGGCACCGACTACACGCCGCCCAACAAGTGGGTCACCGACATCCACCGCACGTGGGCGGACCGCTACGTGTGGCCGAGGTTCGTGTGCGCCACCCCACGGGACTTCCTCAACGCCGTTCGTGCTGACATGTCGCGTTTCAGCCCTCAAACCCGCGACATGAACCCCATCTACACCGGCAAAGACGTCTCCTACATCGACACCAAGCAGGCCCAGCGTGCCGCCGAGGTCGCCGCGCTCGACGCGGAGCGGCTGTCGGCGTTCGCCGCCGTGCTCGGCCTCGGCCGTTATCCGCACACGGCACTCGACAAGGTGTGGCGGCAGCTGGCCTACGGCGCGCACCACGACGCGATCACGGGTTCGGAGTCCGACCAGGTCTACATCGACCTGCTGACCGGCTGGCGGGAGGCCTACGACCTGGCCACGACCGCCAGGGACACCGCACTCGACGCCCTGACCGGCCGGATCGCGGTGGAGACCGCGAGCGTCGTGGTCACGAACACGCTGCCCTTCGCCCGCGACGGGCTGGCGCGGGTGCGGCTGCCCGCCGGCCACACGCTCGCCGGCGTGGCCGCCGTGGTGGAGGACGGCACGCTGACCTTCCTGGCCCGCGACATCCCCTCGATGGGCTGGCGCACGCACCGGGTGGTTCCCGGATCCCCCGCCACCTGGCAACCCGCGCCCGCGTCCGCGTCCGGCGTCATCACCATGGAAAACGACCGCTGGCGCATCACCGCGGACCCTTCCCGCGGCGGTGGCCTCACCTCGATCGTCGACCTGGCCTCGGGCCAGGAGCTTCTCTCCGGGCTCGGCAACGAGCTACGCCTCTACCACGAATACCCGCAACACCCGGACATGGGCGAGGGCCCCTGGCACCTCATCCCCACCGGCGAGGCCACGGGGTCGGGCGAGTCCCGGGCACTGACCGCCCGCGCGGAGACGAGCCCGATCGGACAGCGCCTCATCGTGACGGGCCAGGTGGGCGAGATCTCCTACGAGCAGATCGTGACCCTCGTGTCCGGCTCCGACCGGATCGACTTCACCACCCGCGTGCTCGACCACACGGGCGCCGACCGTCTGCTGCGCGTCCGTTTCCCCGCCCGCGTCGAAGGCGCGCTGCCCGTGTCGGACGTGTCGGGGGCCGTGGTGGGCCGCGGTTTCGCGCTCCCCGACGTGGACACGGCCGAGCATCCGTGGACGCTCGACAACCCGGCCAACACCTGGTTCGGCCTGTCCACCACCGCCAAGGTCGATCTGGGCGAGGCGGGCGCCCGGGCGCTGGGGGTGGCCGAGGTCGTGGTGCCGACGCCGGCCGACGCCCCGGAGGCACGCGACCTGGTGGTGGCGCTGGCCCGCGCCGGCGTGACCGCCACCACGTCCTCCGCCTCGGGCACCAGATACGGCTGGCTGGACGTCGACTCCAACCTGCCCGACGTACGCATCGTCGTGGGCGGCCCCGACATCAACCCCGTGGCCGCCGACGTGCTCGCCGAGGCCGACCCGGCCTACCTGGAAGCCCTGAAGTCGGGTGCGCCCCGCGTGTGGGTGCCCGCCGAGCGTCCGCTCCCGGAGGTGTGGCAGCCGAGCGCCGACCTGCGCGACCTCCGCGCCCTGCCCGCCCTGATCGTCGCCGGACCGGTCGCGGACCTGGTGGCCGACCTGGCCGACGCCACCATCGAGGCCGCGTGCCCGCTGGGGGCGGAGCGCCTGGAGGACCGTACGGTCGCGCTGCTGGCCTACGGCCTGCCCGGCTTCGCCGTCGACCCGGACGGGGCGCTGCACCTGTCGCTGATGCGTTCCTGCACGGGCTGGCCCTCGGGCATCTGGCTGGATCCGCCCCACCGCACGACCCCGGACGGCTCAGGCTTCCAGCTCCAGCACTGGACGCACGAGTTCTCCTACGCACTGGTCGCCGGCCAGGGCGACTGGCGTGCCCTGCGCCTCCCCGCCGCAGCCCAGGACCACATCACTCCGTTCCTGACCCGCACGCTGAACGCCCAGGACGGCGATCTCGCGCCGACCCACTCACTCCTCACCCTCTCCCCGCCCCGCGACGTGCTCCTGAGCACCATCAAGGCGACCGGCAACCCCCACGCCCACGGCCGGACGACCGAGCGCGACCATGGCCTGACGATCCGCCTGATCGAATCCACCGGGTTGGGGTCCCGGGTCACGATCGGCTCCCCGATCCTTCCGCTGGACGACCTCACCCATTCAGATCTGCTGGAACGCCCCGGCACCCCGGTCTCCGACCTCAACCTGACCGGCTTCGAGGTCGCCACCTACCTGGCCCCGGCCCCGCCCTCGCCGGAGGAACCCGAGCTCGGCCCCACGACCGAGCAGGCCCAACCCGTCTACAGCCGCTACTGGCTCCACAACAAGGGCCCGGCGCCGCTCGGCTTCCTGCCGATCTCCATCGCCATCAGCCCGGGCCTGGTCACGTCGGCGGAGGGCCCCTTCGAGGTGGAGGTGGTGGTCTCCTCCCACCTGACCGACGAGCCCCATGAGGGCATGGTCGACCTGCGTGTTCCCGAAGGCTGGACCGCCACCCCGGCCCGGCGCCCCGTCCGCCTGCCTCCCGGCGGCCACGTACGCTTCCCGGTCACCGTGACGCCTCCCCCGCAGGGCACGGGCCTGTACTTCGTCTCCGCCCGCACCTTCGCCGGCGGTCAGCTCATCGAGGACGTCACCACCGTGGCCGTGGGCGACGACATCCCCGAACTCCCCGTCTCAGGCCCACCCCCGGCCTCGGGCACCGCCGTCAAGGGCACCTCGTCGCCCGAGGCCCGCCCCACCGGCCTGTCGATCATCCCTGCCACGGACGCCCTCTCCCTCCGTCCTGGCGACCGCACCGCCCTGGTCCTGCGGCTCACCAACACCACGGCCGACGAGATCCGCGGCGAGTCCCAGCTGGCCTCGCCCTGGGGCACCTGGGCCCTGCTCCCCGAGGTCATCCAGGGCTTCACCGTGGCGGCAGGCGAAACAGCAGAGGTGTCGTTCCCGGTGGACGTGCCCGAGGACGCGCCGGCCGGCCACGCCTGGGCGCTCGCCAAGGTGATGTGGTACGGCCGCTGCCAATACACCCCGGCGATCCGCCTGGAGGTGACCCGGTGACGCCTCCGGGAGGTGGCCCAATGGCCGCCCAGCGCCACCGCTGGGAGGCGACCCCATGAGCAGCCACGTCCATCACCACCCAGCGCAGCCACCCACTGCCGGCGGTGGCCTCATCGGCTGGATCGAGGACCGTCCGATCCCACGCCAGCGCCTCGACCGGCGCCTCGCCGACCTGCGCAACGGCCCGCTCAGCGCGGCCTTGCCCGTGCCCGGCAGCTCCGAAGACCGCCAGCTGGCCCGGTGGCTGACCCAGGTCATCCTCACCGAAGCCCTGTGCGAGACCGCCGCCAGAGCTTTGGGCCTGGCTCCTGTGGAGGGCTCGCCGTCGGGGCCGGCGTTGCTCGATCGTGTGGCGGCCGTCGAGCTGGGCTCGATCAACGCCGCCGCCTACCACGGCAGCCCGTGGGTGCGTGCCCTGTTCGAGCACGTCACCGCCGCGACGGAGATCCCACCGGAGTGGCGCGCCCACGCCTCACCCGAACGCTCCCCCAGGCACGTTGTCCGCCACGGCCTGTTCGCCGACCGCACGAGCGCCGAGCAGGCCGGACCCGACGACCTCGAACCCCTGGGCGCCGTGGAGCTCGACTCGCTGCCGGCCGCGATCGCCGAGGCAATCAAGCACCGGCCGTACGGCACGCTCGCCGGACCGGTCAAAGACACCCTGGGCTGGCACCTGGCCATAGCCGTCCCGGCGGCAGACCCGAGCCCGGATCACCCCGCCACACCCTCCTCACACGGACAAGGAGCAGCCCTGACGTCAGAGCAAGGAATCTCCCCATCAGGATCCGCCGACTCTCCACGCCGCCACGGCGCCACCGCCCTCCCGGCGGATCGTTTGCTGGAGGCCGCGCGGCGAAGGGCCTTCGCGCGCCGGCTCGATGAGCTGCGTGCCGAGAAGGTCACGCTAGTGCCCGGACTGGAACATCCTGGCGACCCTCGCCAGCCCGACAACAACCACAAACATTGATGACCTGCGTACTTGCCATTGACATCGGAGGAACCAAGCTCGCCGCCGCACTGGTGGACGAGGCGGGTTCCGTATTGTGCTCCGCTACCCGGCCCACGCCGCGTACGGACGTCATGTCCGCCCTGGCGGCTCTCATCGAGGAGGTGACCGCGAACGGCCCACCGGCGCTGGCGGTCGGTATCGGCTGCGCCGGTCCGGTGGATCTCGCCACCGGCACCGTGAGCCCGGTCAACATGCCCAGTTGGCGTGGGTTCCCGCTGCGGGAGGAGGTTCAGAAGCTGACGGGACTGCCCACCGTGCTGGCGGGCGACGCCCAATGTTTCGCGCTCGGCGAGCACTGGCTGGGGGCGGGACGCGGCAGCGCGTCGTTGCTCGGGATCGTGGTGTCCACGGGCATCGGCGGCGGCCTCGTGATCGACGGCGCCCCGCTCCTCGGTCCCACCGGCAACGCCGGACATGTCGGGCACATGAGCATCGACCCTTACGGCGAACGCTGCGAATGCGGCGGCCGAGGATGCGTGGAGCGCTACTCCAGCGGCCCCAACATGGTCCAGTGGGCCCTGGACAACGGCTGGTCACCTGCCGCCGGCCAGGAAGCCGGTTCCACCCGTCACGCGGCCGATCTCGCCGCGCCCGATGTCACGATGCTCCGTACCGGAGAGCAGCCGGATGGGCGGGCGCTGGCGCGGGATGCCGCGGCCGGCGACCCGGTCGCGGTGGCGGCGTTCGAGCGCGGGGCCAGGGCACTGGCCGGCATGATCGCGTCAGTCGCGGCCGCAGCCGAGGTCACGACGGTGGTCGTGGGAGGCGGCGTGTCGGCGGCTGGCCAGGTGCTGTTCGAGCCCTTGGAACGGGCGCTCGACGACGTCGCCGGCCTGCCCTTCGTACGGGCCGTCCAGGTCAGGCAGAGCACCCTGGGCGTTCGCGCCAGCCTGGCCGGCGCCGCCAAGCTGGCCTACGACGCCGGCGGATCGCGGCCGCGCTAGTCGCGTTCGACGGCCTGGGCCTCGCGGCGCTCGATGATCCGGCGGGTGAACGGGATGACCTCGACTACTCGGCTGCCGAGGTAGGCGCCGACGAAGGCGAGCACCAGAAGCACGACAGGGCTGGTGGCGAAGCCGTTCATGGTGACGAAGGCCTGCAGGATCGCTTCGAGCAAGGGAGACTCCGTGTGCTGGACTAAGCGGGGAGGCACTCAGGCTAACCGGACATAGCCAGTGCTCGCCTCCAAAACGCACTAAAGGGCGGCATGATGGTCATGCCGCCCTTTAGTGGATGATCAGTGGAAGAAGTGCCGGGTGCCGGTGAAGTAGAGGGTGATCCCGGCCTTCTCCGCGGCCTCGACGACCAGGTCGTCCCGGATGGAGCCGCCGGGCTCGACGATCGCCTTCACGCCCGCCTCCGCGAGCACCTCCAAAGCATCCGGGAACGGGAAGAAGGCGTCAGAGGCCGCGACCGAGCCGGGCGCACGCTCCCCGGCCCTGGTGACCGCCAGGCGGCAGGAGTCCACCCGGTTGACCTGCCCCATGCCCACGCCCACGGTGGCGCCGTCGCTGGCGAGAAGGATGGCGTTCGACTTCACCGAGCGGCAGGCGCGCCAGGCGAACTCCAGGTCGGCCAGCACCTCGGGCGAGGCGGGCTCGCCGGTCTTGAGCTCCCACTGCGAGGGAGTGTCGCCGGGCGCGTCCACCCGGTCGACCGTCTGCACCAGGAGCCCGCCATCGATCTTGCGGAATTCCGTCGGCTGCGCAGGCCCCTCGGCGCACACCAGCAGCCGCAGGTTCTTCTTCTCGCGCAGCACCTCAAGCGCCTCCGCGTCGAAGGCGGGCGCGATGACGACCTCGGTGAACACATCCGCGATCTGCCTGGCCAGCTCCACCGTGACGGGCCGGTTGACGGCGATCACCCCGCCGAATGCCGACACCGGGTCGCAGGCGTGAGCCTTGCGGTGCGCGTCGGCCACGTCGGAGCCGATCGCGATGCCGCACGGATTTTGGTGCTTGATGATGGCCACGCAGGGATCGGAGAAGTCCCACGCGGCCCGCCAGGCCGCGTCGGCGTCGAGGTAGTTGTTGTAGGACATCTCCTTGCCGTGCAGCTGCTCGGCGTTGGCCAGTCCGCCGCCGCCGGCCGTGTAGAGCGCGGCACGCTGGTGCGGGTTCTCGCCGTAGCGGAGCGTCGCCTTGCGCTCATACGCCGCCCCGGTGAAGGCCGGGAGCTCGTCCTCCCCGTACGTGCCCGCGAACCAGTTGGCGACGGCCACGTCGTACGAGGCCGTGTGCGCGTACGCGATGCCCGCGAGCCGGCGCCGCTCGGTCAGCGTGAACCCGCCCTCGGCCAGCGCGGTGAGCACGTCGCCGTAGTAGCCGGGGTCGACCACGACGGCGCAGGTGTTGTGATTCTTGGCGGCGCCGCGGATCATGGCGGGCCCACCGATGTCGATCTGCTCGACGCATTCCTCGTCGGACGCGCCGGAGGCCACCGTCTGCTGGAACGGATAGAGGTTGACCACGACCAGCTGGAACGGGTCGATCTCCAGCTCCTCCAGCTGGGACACGTGGTGCGGCTTGGTGACGTCGGCCAGCAGCCCGGCGTGCACGCGCGGGTGCAACGTCTTGACCCGCCCGTCGAGGCACTCGGGGAACCCTGTCAGCTGCTCGACCTTCGTCACCGGGATCCCGTACGACGAGATCGCGGCGGCCGTGCCGCCGGTCGACACGATCTCCACACCCGCGCCGTCAAGTGCCCTGGCCAGCTCCTCGAGCCCGGACTTGTCGTAAACGGCGATCAGCGCGCGCCGGATGGCGATGCGAGTCACGTGGATTCCCCTTCTGATTGGTTCCCGATGCGGACATGACGCCCGCTGGCCGTCCAGCCCTCGCGGGCCATCCGGCCGACGATCTCGACGAGCAGGCGGCGCTCGACGGTCTTGATGCGCTCGTGCAGAGTCTCCTCGTCGTCGTCCGGAAGCACGGGCACCGCCTCCTGGGCGACGATGGGGCCGGTGTCGATCCCCTCGTCGGCAAGCATCACGGTGCAGCCGGTGACCTTGACCCCGTGGGCCAGCGCGTCGCGTACGCCGTGCGCGCCGGGGAACGACGGCAGCAGGGCCGGGTGGGTGTTGAGCACGGGGAAGGCGTCGAGCGTCGGCGCACCCAAAATCTTCATGAAGCCCGCCGACACCACCAGGTCGGGCTCGTACGATGCGATCTTGGCCGCGATCGCGCGGTCCCAATCCGCTCTTGTCGGATAATCGCCCAGTTTTTCGACAAAAGTCGGGACGCCTGCCTTGGTGGCCCGGACCAGCCCTTCTATCCCCTCCCTGTCCGCGCCGACCGCTACCACGCGAGCCCCGTACGACGGGTCGGCAGAAGCGTCCAGCAGGGCCTGTAGGTTGGTTCCAGAGCCGGAGACGAGGACGACGAGCCGCCCAGCCTTAGACACGCACACTCTCCAAGAGGAAAACAGGGTGGGCTGCCAGGGTATCTGTTCCTTGTCCGGCGACGCAGAGGAGGTCAGGTGTCGACACCGGTGCAGGCACCGGCAGGCCAGCAGCCCGCCGAATCGGCGGGTCGCCGAGCGATTTGGTTGTCCATCGCAGCGCTGGCCATGACGTTCATGTTGCCGCTCGCCGGCCTGGTCATGGCGCTGTTCGCGCTGGCGGCCGGGATCCGTGCGCTGCCGCTGCTGAAAGGCGCGGGCAAACCCACGGGGATAGCCGTGGGTGGCATCACCATCTCCTCGATCGCACTGGCGTTGTCAGCCATGGCCACGGGGATGCAGCTGTATCTGATGGATGAATACGCCGCCTACCAGGAGTGCATGAAGGGCGCCGGCACGGTGTCCTCTCAGGGCGAGTGCTTCACCCAGTTCAGAGACGCGGCCGAACGCAAACTCCCACCGGACGTCCTCGAACTCCTGGGCGCCATGCAACCCTGACCCGGCTCACGGTCGGTTTCCTCGGGAGTCGCCGCTCGGCACCACTGGCGGCCGCATCCTCTCGCGCCCTTGGACGCATCCCAAGGGCCACCATGGAGTCGGCCCACGTTCGACCACCGAGTCGGCCCACGATTGACCACGGAGCCGGCCCACTGTGCGTCGTAACGGCGGCGCGCCACTGACCGGGTCAGAAAGCGTCTCCCTGGACAGAGGGCAACCCACGACGGCGCTTGGGGCAACCACGTCGCAGCGTAAAGAAAAAGAAAAAAATCAGTCCTTGTCCCAAGCATAGGGATCGAGATAAATGACGTGGCCGCCCCGGTCGTCGGACTCGTCGACGATGTCGTTGCGCGGCGGGCGCGCCTCCGCCGGGCGGGGTGGCCGCGCCTGGGCCTGCGTCTCGGCCGCCGCCGAGGCGTGCTCGTCCTGCCAGTCGTCCCTGATGACCGGGATCTCCTGGGTGTCGGCCTCGGTGGCGTCCATCCAGTGGCCCGGCAGCGGACGCGGGTCCGACTCGGCCAGCCCCACCTTGCTCGCCGCCTTGGCGATCGCCGCACCCGCCTTGCGTACCGGGGCGGCCGCCTTGTCGAGCGGCGCGCGGGCCCGCTTGTTGATCAGCAGCAGGTTCGTCACGCCCGCGGAGATGCCGGCGGCGACGCCGACCTCGAGCGCGACCGACAACGCGACCTCCCAGGGCGAGGGCCCCACCGCCGCCAGCCGCCCGCCGCCGATGGGCCCGCCGGACAGGGCCGCCAGCGCCCCCGCCACGACCCCGGTGGACACCCCGGTGAGGAATCCCCAGAGCGGCGCCGCCTCGTACGACGGCGACGGCGCGATCCTGGCCACCATCACCCCCGCCACGGCCCCCGCCGCGAACGGCAGCGCGATCACCGCCATCATCCACGCCGACACCGGCCCGCTCTCCGGCAACGCGCCCAGCAACGGCAGGCTCGGCACCGTGCCGAGCTGCACGCCGGTAGGCGCGACCAGGGTGTCCGCGCCGATCGCGAACCCCGGCCCCGCGATGTAAGAAGACGCCCAGATGACGACGTTGAGCAGGTAGAGCAGCTGGAGCAGCACCAGCAGCACCCCGCCCACGAACCCGGGCGACAGGACGCTGGACAACTCCGTGACCTGGTCGAAGTTCAGCACGACGGCGACCAGCACCAGTGCCAGCCCGGCCACCAGCAACAACGCGGTGGCCACCGCCGTGCCGACGGTCAGCGCACGCACCCGCTCGGGCAGCAGCTTGAGCATCACCCGCCAGGGCCCGATCATCCGCGCGGTGGCCAGCGCGCCCGCCAGGAACGCCAGCACGAAGTGGCTGAACAGCGCCTCACCGATGAACGGCTGCGTGATCTCGTTGCTCGCCACGAGCGCGATCAGCCCGGCCAGCAGCGCGTATGGCGCCGCCAGCGACACCCCCGCCTGCACCACCAGCACCAGCTGGGCGCGGCGGCGGGCCTGCGCCTGCTCACGCGGGCTGTTCTTCGGCAGCCGCGCGGGCAGCCGGAGCCGCAGGTCGGCATCGCGTGCCATCCAGCGCCCCGCCCGGTAGAGCAGCACGGCGGGCAAGATGATCAGCCCGAGCGGCAACAGCCCGACCCGCCCGCCGGGGATCGCGAACCCGGCATGGTGCGCGGCCAGCCAGAGCTGCGCCGCCGTACGGAACACCCCCGGCAACCCGGAGCCCAGCGTGCCGCGCGGGGCGGCGATCCAGCCGACCAGCGTGAGCGTGGTCAGAGCGGCCAAGCCGACGCCGAGGGTGCATGCCGCGGCGAGCATCCCCGACACGGGTAGCGGACGCCTCGTCTCGTCGTCCGCCCCGGGGAGCTTGCTGAGCATTGACCCGGTGCGCAGTTGGTCGAGGATCGCCGTCACAGGGCGATTTTCTCAACCTTTCCCAACCAACACTTGGTTGACGCGCCGGGGGAATCGCTTTTTCATCCTTTACGCTGCGACGTGGTTGCCCCAAGCGCCGTCGTGGGTTGCCCCCTGTCCAGGGAGACGCTTTCTGACCCGGTCAGTGGCGCGCCGCCGTTACGACGCACAGTGGGCCGGCTCCGTGGTCGAAAGTAGGCCGACTCCATGGTCAAACGTGGGCCGGCTCCATGGGCAAACGTAGGCCGGCTCCATGGGCAAACGTGGGCCGGCTCTGTGGTCGAGCGTGGAGCGGCTCCGTCTTCGAACGTGAGCGACGCCGTGGTTAATCGTGAGAACGGCCGCCACGTACGGACCGACCCGGCACAGGCGAAAGCCCCGCACGGTGTGTGCCGTACGGGGCTTTCGTCAGGTGTCAGCGGGACTGCATGATCTCGCGCATCAGGCGGGCCGTCTCCGACGGGGTCTTGCCGACGCGGACACCCACCTTCTCCAGGGCCTCCTTCTTGGCCTGGGCGGTGCCGGCCGAGCCGGACACGATGGCGCCGGCGTGGCCCATCGTCTTGCCCTCGGGCGCGGTGAAACCGGCCACGTAAGCGACCACCGGCTTGGTCACGTGCTGCTCGATGTAGGCCGCGGCCCGCTCCTCGGCGTCGCCGCCGATCTCACCGATCATCACGATGGCGTCGGTGCCCGGGTCCTCCTGGAAGGCCTGGAGCGCATCGATGTGCGTGGTGCCGATGACGGGGTCGCCACCGATGCCGACCGCGGTCGAGAAACCGAAGTCGCGCAGCTCGTACATGAGCTGGTAGGTGAGCGTGCCGGACTTCGAGACCAGGCCGATGCGGCCGGCGGTGGTGATGTCGGCGGGGATGATGCCCGCGTTGGAGGCGCCGGGGGAGGCGATGCCGGGGCAGTTGGGGCCGATGATGCGGGTCTTGTTGCCCTTCTCGACGGCGTAGGCCCAGAACTCGGTGCTGTCGTGCACCGGGACGCCTTCGGTGATCACCACGCAGAGCGGGATCTCGGCGTCGATGGCCTCCTTGACCGCGTCCTTGGTGAACGCCGGGGGCACGAACACGACCGACACGTCGGCGCCGGTCTGCTCCATGGCCTCCTTGACCGTGCCGAACACGGGCAGGCCCTCGTGAACGGTGCCGGCCTTGCGGGCGTTGACACCGCCGACGACCTTCGCCCCGGAGGCGAGCATGCGGCGGGTGTGCTTGGTGCCCTCGCCGCCGGTCATGCCCTGAACGATGATCTTGCTGTTTTCGGTCAACCAGATGGCCATGAGTTACGCACCTACCGCAGCGAGCTCGGCGGCCCGCTTGGCCGCGTCGTCCATCGTGTCTACCAGCTCGACCCGCGGGAGCGCGGCGTCGGCCAGAATCTGGCGCCCGAGCAGGGCGTTGTTGCCGTCGAGGCGGACCACCAGCGGGTGGGTCACGGCCTCGCCCCGGCTCTCCAGCAGCTTGAACGCCGAGACGATGCCGTTGGCGACGGCGTCGCAGGCGGTGATGCCGCCGAAGACGTTCACGAAAATCGACTTCACATCGGGGTCGGAGAGGATGATCTCCAGGCCGGCGGCCATGACCTCGGCCGAGGCGCCGCCGCCGATGTCGAGGAAGTTGGCGGGGGACGGCTTGCCCGGGAACGCCTCACCGGCGTAGGCCACGACGTCGAGGGTCGACATGACCAGGCCCGCGCCGTTGCCGATGATGCCGACGCTGCCGTCGAGCTTGACGTAGTTGAGGTCCTTCTCCTTGGCCTTCGCCTCGAGCGGGTCCTCAGCGGCCTTGTCGGCCAGCGCCTCGTGCTCCTGCTGGCGGAAGGAGGCGTTGTCGTCGAGCGTGACCTTGCCGTCGAGGGCCTTCACCTGGCCGTCGGCCGACAGGATCATGGGGTTGACCTCGACGAGCGTGGCGTCCTCGTCGACGAAGCAGCACCAGAGCTTCTCGATGAGCTCGGCGGCGCCGTCGAGCGACTTCTCCGGCAGGCCGCCGGCCACCGCGATCTCGCGGGCCTTGGCCCGGTCGATGCCGGTCAGCGCCGAGACCGGCACCTTGGCAACCTTCTCGGGGGCGCTGTGGGCGACTTCTTCAATGTCCATACCGCCGGCGGCGGAGCAGATCGCGAGGAACGTGCGGTTCGCGCGGTCGAGCAGGAAGGAGAAGTAGTATTCCTCCGCGATCGCGCTGGCCTCCTCCACGAGCACCTTGTGGACCGTGTGGCCCTTGATGTCCATTCCCAGGATGGCGGTGGCCTTCTCGACGGCGTCAGCGGCGTCGCCGGCCACCTTCACGCCACCGGCCTTGCCCCGGCCACCGGTCTTGACCTGGGCCTTGACGACTACGCGGCCGGTCAGCTGCTCAGCGGCCGCCCGCACCTCCTCCACGGTGTGGGCGACGATGCCGCGCGGCACCGGGATGCCGTAGTCAGCGAAGAGCTCCTTCGCCTGATGTTCGAACAGGTCCACGAGGGTCCGTCCTTGCTTATCCGACTGATGTTCGACGGCCCGGGCAACCCCGTGCGTGCCGGGCGTTTCCGCCAGTGAAGCCTAGCCCCAAGCTTGACCTGCCCAGGTCACCGGGTCATGGTTCTCCCAGTATGTGACGCTGATCTCACCTCCGGTCCCACTTCTGTCCCGGTTTCCGGTCACACTTCCGGCGGCAGGGTGCGAATGATGATCTGCACAAGAAATGCACCGATTCGCCGCCGTGGGGCCCGAGCACCGATATATGGCCGTGATCTTTAATTGGCAGGATTCCTGGAGCCCCGGGTTATCCGGGGCTTTATGCGCACCTCGCTTCCACCTGAGGCACCAGAGCTTCAGGGGAAGCACCGGTAGACCCCCTCAACAAAGGAATCCGCATGAAGCGAATGCTCGCCGGCGTGGTGTTAGCCACCACCGCCACCCTCATCGCCGCGACCCCGGCGATGGCCGCCGCGCCGAAGGACCCCGTCGTCGCGGTGAAGAAGCAGCTCGCCCCGGGCAAGGGAGTGAAGTTCACCGAGCGGACCACCCTCGAAGCGGACGGGGACCGCCAGATCTTCGTCCGGCGCAGCGGCACCCTGCAGTTCGGCAAGTCCGGCATCGCGGCCTCGGACATCACCGGCAGGTTCAACATCTCGCTGAAGGACTTGGGCGAGAACACGGAAGACGTCCCGGAGCTGCTCAAGGCTCTGGCCACGCCGGAACGCACCATCCGCGTCGGCACGACGTCGTACGTGTCCGGCGGCATGTGGTCGACCCTGCTGCCCGAGGGCAAGACCTGGCTCAAGTTCCCCAAGGGTCCGACCGGCGGCATCACCGGCGCGCTCGGCCAGCCCCTGAACCTCGCCGAGACCGCCACCCTCAAGACGCTGCTCAAGGGCGCCAAGCCCGTCAGCGGCGGCTACGCCGGCAAGGTCATGGTGGGCGACCTGTGGAAGGTGTCCCCGTGGTACCGCGCCACCGCGCTGGACAAGCCTTCCAAGAAGCAGCAGAAGAGCACGATCAGCTGGCGGCTCACCCTGAACTCGGCCGGTCTGCCGACCCGCCTCGTGTCGACCTTCCCGATCGCCGCCGTGTCCTCCGGGAAGGGCACCTTGAGCGTGGACACCAGGTTCTCCGACTGGGGCACCGCCGTGTCGATCAAGGCGCCGCCGGCGGAGGAGGTCGCCACCAAGTTCAAGGACGGCGAAGAGGCTGACCCGTCCGAGATCCTGAACTCGTTCGGCAACGTCACCATGTGACGTCCGAGACCTTGGGCTTGATCGGCAACATCGGCGACTGATCCCGCCGTCCCAGCCCTCTCCCGCCGCCAGGAGGGAGAGGGCTGACTGTTGTCGACGCCTGTTCCGTGCGCTGGACCCGCCACCGCACCAAGCGCTCGCAACCGCTCGTCGACGCCGATCCAGACGATTATCCGAGCCGGGACTCGCGCAGGCGCGCCCATTCGAGCGAGTGCCGGATGCCGTCCTCGACGGAGTAGCGGGCCTGCCAGTCGAGGAGGCGGCGGGCGCGGTCGCTGCGCGTGTAGGCGCCGGCCACGTCGCCGGGGCGCGCGGGGGCCTCGACGACCTCGATCGGGCGGTCGACAACGCGGTTGAACGCCTCGACCAGTTCGCGGACGGTGGTGCCCGAGCCGGTGCCCAGGTTGATCACGTTTGCTTTCAGTTCGTCGAACCGGCGCAGGGCGGCGACGTGTGCGGCGGCCAGGTCCCAGACATGGACGTAGTCGCGGATGCCGGTGCCGTCGCTGGTCGGGTAGCAGGCGCCGGTGATCTGGAAGGGCACCCCGTCCTCGTACGCCTCGATCATCTTGCCGAGAGCGTGGCTGGGGCGCCGCAGTTGCAGGCCGGTGCGCATCTCCGGGTCCGCGCCGATGGGGTTGAAATAGCGCAAGGAGAGGATCTTGATGGGGAGGGTGGCGGCGATGTCGGCGAACATGGCCTCGCACACCGCCTTGGTGCGGGCATAGGGGCTCATCGGGTCGAGCGGGGAGTCCTCGTCCACCGTGTGGTCCTCGCCCGTGCGGTAGATCGAGGCGGAGGAGCTGAAGATCATCCGGGTGCAGCCGTTGCGGAGGAGGTGCTCGACGAACTCCAGGCTCTTGGCCACGTTCGCGCGGTAGTAGCCGACGGGATCGGCCACCGAGTCGGGCACGACGATGAGCGCCGCACAGTGGATGACGGCCTCGATATCCGGATTTTCGGCAAATATCTTGTCGAGCAGCAGGCCGTCGCTGATATCCCCCTCATAGAACACCCGACCCTCTGCGAACTCCCGCCGCCCGGTCACGAGGCTGTCGAGAATCACGGGCGAGATCCCCGCATCCAGACACGCCGAGGCGACCGTGCTGCCGATATAACCCGCCCCACCGCTGATCAAAACACGCATCCCAGCACCCTAACCGGATCTCCTTCGCGCCGTCCCTGCGGCGCCTCACGGCCGAACTCTCCAACACGCCGTCCCGGCCCCTCACGACCGAACTCTCCAACGCGCCGTCCCGGCCCCTCACGGCCGAACTCTCCAACGCGCCGTCCCGGCCCCTCACGACCGAACTCTCCAACGCGCCGTCCCGGCCCCTCACGGCCGAACTCTCCAACGCGCCGTCCCGGCCCCTCACCTGGCCGGGCTTTCCAAAGACACCCATCTTGTACGGCTCCGCCAAGTGGGCCGCCACCCGCCATACTTCGGCTGAGGGCCCTCCAGGAACACGGCCTCTGACCCCTTCACCGGCTGAGCGCCGTTACGGCGCGCATCGTTGGCCGGGGCCCGTGGTTCACCGCTGGGCCGGCACGCCATCCGGGACGCAGGGCGGCCCAGCACCGACCAGGGGCATCCGGACAGCCCCGCCAACCACGGACATCCCCTGCCACCGCAACCTTCCAAGGTCTTCGCCTGGGGCGGCTTCGGTAAAGGTTCGGTGGGAAGGGTGGGAGGGTGGCCTGGTCTTGGGGGCTTTGGCGTGCGACATTTCCAGATATGGGCAGGGACGTGCCGGTCGTGGTCTTCAGCCGCGAAGACCGGCGGAACTATCGCGAAAAGGTGCGACGATGCCTCGACGTCTTCGCCCAGATGCTGCGTGAATCCCGTTTCGAGCTCGAACGCCCGCTCGCCGGCCTGGAGATCGAGCTCAACATCGTGGACGCGGACGGCGAGGCGGCCATGCGCAACGCCGAGGTGCTCGCCGCCATCGAGCAGCCGGACTGGGCCACGGAGCTGGGCCAGTTCAACGTCGAAATCAACATCCAACCCCAGGAGCTGTCCGGGCACGGCGCCCTCCGCCTGGAGAACGACGTACGGGCCCGGCTCAACCACGCCGAGGAGCGCGCCCGCTCCGAGGGCGGGCACCTGGTCCTGATCGGCATCCTGCCCACGCTGCGCGAGCAGGACGTCCACGAGGGCTCGCTCTCCTCGAACCCCCGCTACCGCCTGCTCAACGAGCAGATCTTCGCCGCCCGAGGCGAGGATCTGCACCTGTGCATCGAGGGCGTGGAACGTCTCGACACGCACGCCGACAGCGTCGCGCCCGAGGCCGCGTGCACGAGCGTGCAGCTCCACCTGCAGGTCAGCCCCGAGGCGTTCGCCGCGCACTGGAACGCAGCCCAGGCCATCGCCGGGGCGCAGGTCGCGGTGGCGGCCAACTCGCCTTACCTGTTCGGCAAGGAATTGCACCGGGAGACCAGGATCGCGCTGTTCGAGCAGGCCACGGACACACGGCCGGCCGAGCTGAAGGCGCAGGGCGTGCGGCCGCGCGTGTGGTTCGGCGAGCGGTGGATCACGAGCGTCTTCGACCTGTTCGAAGAGAACGTCAGCTACTACCCGGCCTTGCTGCCGCTCTGCGAGGACGAGGATCCCCGTACTGAGCTCGAAGAGGGACGCATCCCCAACCTCCACGAGCTGACCCTGCACAACGGCACCATCTACCGATGGAACCGGCCGGTGTACGCGGTGGTCAACGGCATGCCGCACTTGCGTGTCGAGAACCGCGTGTTGCCCGCCGGGCCCACCGTGGCCGACGTCGCGGCCAACGCGGCCTTCTACTACGGGCTGATGCGCGTGTTGCCGGACGCCGAGCGGCCGATCTGGAGCCGGATGTCGTTCCAGGCAGCGGAGGACAATCTCAGCGCGGCGGCGCGGCACGGGCTGGATGCGCGGCTCTACTGGCCGGGGATGGGCGAGGTGCCCGCCTCCGAGCTGATCCTGCGCCGCCTGCTGCCGATGGCGCAGGAGGGACTGGCCAAGTGGGGTGTCGACGGGCCCGTCGCCGACCGGCTGCTGGCGATCATCGAGGGGCGCTGCCTGACGGGGCGTACGGGGGCGACCTGGCAGGTGGAGCGGGTTCATGCGCAAGGAGGTGACCGGCATGAGGCGCTGCGGGCCATGACCCTCGAGTACATCGAGCGTATGCACACGAATGAGCCCGCGCACCTATGGGAAGTGTGAAGCCCGTGGCCCTCCGTCCGCTGCTGATCGTGCTCCTCGTCCTGGTGCTGGCCTCCTGTGGCATCGTGCGCCCGCCGTCCATGAATCCGCGGGGTGAGGACACCTTCGAGGACGACATCCGTACGGCGCGGACGTTGACGGAGGAGTTCTGGAAACAGCAGTTCTCCCGGATAGGGGAGACATATCGGCCCATTGCCGATTTCATCCCGTACTCCGGCAGCTCCGGGCCGAGTTGCGGCGGCCAGCCCTCCGTGCCGAACAACGCCTTCTACTGCCCCGTCGGCCACTTCATCGCCTTCGACCAAGATTGGATGGAGGCCCTCTGGACCGAGATGGGCGACGGATCGGTCTACGTGATCATTCCTCATGAGTTCGGCCACTCCATCCAGGCTCAGCTGCGATCCACCTTCGAGCTGAACGTGGAGATGGAGCTGCAGGCCGACTGCTACGCGGGCGGCACTCTGTCGGCCCTGGTCAACTCCGGCGTCCTGAACACGGAGCAGGGCGACGAGGAAGAGCTGCTGATGAGCCTGGCGGCCGCCGGCGACCCCACGGACGACTGGCTGAACCCGGCCGCCCACGGCACGGCCGAGCAGCGGCAGGTGGCGTTCGCGAAGGGTTACCGCAACGGAGTGGCTGCCTGCTGAGGTCGTGAGGGTCTCCCGTGGGTGTATGCCTCGATCAACCCAGAGGATGATGTGGTCGATCATGACCACGCCGTACCGTTGACGCATGCCAATGGAGGAGATCGGCTGGCTGCGCCGGGGGGCGTGCAGATCCAGCGACCCTGACCTCTTCTTCCCACTCGCCCCCTCGCCTCTGCAGGAAGCGCGCGCCAAGGCGGTCTGCGCGGGTTGCCAGGTGCTGGAGGAGTGCCGCTCCTACGCATTACGAGCGGGTGAGTCGGAGGGCATCTGGGGCGGCCTCACCCCGGAAGAACGCCGCCGCAGTCGTTTCCCAGCCGGCTGGCGCAACTCAGCCGCCGCCTCCTGACCGTTCCTCACCCGTCTCTGCCCGGGCCGGATGCCGCTCACGCCGTTGCGGAACGGCGTGAGCGACGTTTGAGCATGGACCTGAGGCTCGGCATCCCGGCGCGGAACGCGCGTGGGTCTGGGCCGGGGGCGGTTCTCGTGAGGTGGGTCGCGCCGGGTGCGGCGCGACGTAGCCTGCAAGGGTGCTCCTCCGCTCGATCGCCGTCCTCGCCGCCGCCAACCTCATGAACAACAAGGTCGCCCCCCGCCTGGGCCCCCTGACCTCGACCGCCGCCACGGCCGCCCTCGTGGCGATGGCCCGCAGGTCCGGCCTGTCGTGGGAGGAGCTCGGCTTCGAGCACGGCCGCCGCGGCGCGATCGCGGGCGGCGCCCTGGCCGCGGCGGTGGCCACCGCCTACACGGTCGGCATATCGCACCCCCGCACCAGGCCGCTCTTCCACGACGAGCGCGCCCTGTCGCTTTCCCACGCCCGCGTCCTGGAGGAGGCCCTCCTCCAGGTCCCGCTGGGCACAGTGCTGCTGGAGGAGGTGGGCTTCAGAGGGGCTCTCTACGCCATGCTGCGCCAGAGGCACGGCACGGTCGCCGCCACAGCGGTCTCCTCGGCCCTGTTCGGCCTCTGGCACATCCTGCCCGCCATGGACATGGCCCGCGCCAACCCGGCCCTGGGCGCCCTGACGGCCGGCGAATCCCCTAACCATCTGGACATGGCGCGGGTGGTGGCCGGGAGCGTGGTGTCCACGGCGGCGGCCGGGGTGCTGTTCTGCGAACTACGCCGCCACAACGGTCTCCTGGCCCCGGCCATGCTGCATCTGGCGACCAACTCTTTGGGTTATCTCTTCGCCCGGATTGCCGCGAAGAAGAAGTAAGTCCGCGCGTCGCCGTCACTCCGTGAAGGAGAGTTCTTCACCTATGGATGAAGATCCTCTCCCTTTTCATGGAGCGTTCCATATGCGCCTGACCTCGATGCTTTACGGTCTCCCGGAGCGCTCTCCCCGAGGCCGGTGCCGCCTCGGGGAGTGCGTATATCAAGATCACGAGTTCTGATATACGCTGGAGGTACGGAGGTGGTGTTGCATGCGTACGGTAATCGACATCGACAAGGAGCTTCTGGAGACCGCCCAAAGGAAACTCGGGGCGACGACCATGAAGGAAACGGTTCACGCCGCACTCCAAGCAGTCGTCGAGCGGGACGCGGAAAGGGCCAGCGCAATCGAGGCGTTCGAGTTCTGGCGCACGGAGGGGAGCCCGGATCTGCTCGATCCGGAAATCATGAAGCATGCGTGGCAACAACAGGACTGATGTACCTGCTCGACAAAAGCGCCCTGGCGCGCATACGCACCAGCGACGTGGTCGCCAAGGCGCTGCATCCGCTCTACGCGGCCCGAGTCGTGGCGACCTGTAGCGTCATCGACCTCGAGGTGCTCTATAGCGCCCGCGACTTCGGCCACTACCAGCGCATCCTGCAGGCCCAGCGCGAGTGCATCTCGCTCCCCGTGGACCAGGAGGTGCAGAGGCGGGCCATGGAGGTGCAGATGCAGCTGGTCAAGCGCTCTCACCACCGCGGCATCGGGCCGAATGATCTGCTGATCGCCGCCTGTGCCGAGGTGCACGGGGCGACGGTCCTGCATTATGATCGCGACTTCGACGTCATCGCCGAGGTCACCGGGCAGCCCACGCTCTGGGTGGTGCCACCGGGCTCGGTCCCGTAAGACCTACGCCGTGGGGACCACCTGGAAGGCCTCCGCGTAGCGGTCCTCGCCGAAGCCGGCCTCTTCGGCCCAGGCGGCGAAGCGGCCCTTGACGAACTCGGCGAACCCTTCCACGTGCGACACCTGGCTCACATGCGACTGCAAGGCCGCGAGCTTGCGGTCCATGGCGTCGGTGATGTCCACCCAGTGGTTCGGGGTCGGGCCGCCGTTCAGCCAGACCTCCCGCACCGTCCACGCCTCGAGGCCCTCGTCCTTCAGCAGCTCGGGGAAGGCGTAGGGGTTGCGGGCGTCCGGGTAGACGGCGTCCAGGGTGGCGCCGCCGACCGCACGGTGGTCGGGGTGGCTGGGGGCGATGAACCGGTAGTTACGATCCGGGTGGTGAGTGATGACCAGGTCCGGCCTGACCTGGCGGATCACGCGGGCGATGTCGCGCCGCAGCTCCAGGGACGGCACCACCTGGCCGTCCGAGTAGCCGAGGAAACGTACGTCCGTCACGCCGACGGCCTTGGCCGCGGCACGCTGCTCGCCCCTGCGAAGCTCGGCCATGCCGGAGTTGTCCAGAGTACGTTCGTTGCCGCCCGCGTCACCGTCCGTGACCAGCAGGTAGGTGACCTCCACGCCCCTGTCGACGAACAACGCCACACTCCCGGCGGAACCGAAATCGGCGTCGTCGGGATGCGCGGTCACGACAAGTACCCTGTTGATCTCGGCTTCCGGCAGCATGAGTCCCCCTTCTTGACCTTCCGTTGAATCACAACCGGAGCCCTGCCTATGGCATTCCATGCGCCGTTTGTCGGTGGCGGGTCTTAACCTAGACGCGTGCCCACCCAAGTCTCTGTTGACCACCCCTTGCTCGACGGTCTCAACCCGCAGCAGCGCGAGGCCGTGATCCATCACGGCGGTCCGCTGCTCATCGTGGCGGGGGCGGGGTCGGGAAAGACGCGGGTGCTGACCCATCGCATCGCTTACCTGCTGGCCGAGCGCAAGGTGCACCCGGGCGAGATCCTGGCGATCACCTTCACCAACAAGGCCGCCAAGGAGATGAAGGAGCGCATCGACAAGCTGGTCGGGCCGCGGTCCAAGGCCATGTGGGTGATGACGTTCCACAGTGCCTGCATGCGCATCCTGCGGCGGGAGGCCAAGCGGCTCGGGTTCCCGTCCAGCTTCTCGATCTACGACCAGGCCGACTCGCAGCGGCTCATGGCGATGGTCTGCAGGGAGATGGAGCTCGATCCGAAGCGCTACCCGCCGCGCTCGTTCTCGGCGCAGGTCAGCAACTTCAAGAACGAGCTGATCGACTACGAGACCGCGATGGACAAGGCGGGCTCGCACCTGGAGAAGACGCTCGCGCAGGCATACAAGGCCTATCAGCTCAAGCTGACCGAGGCCGGCGCGATGGACTTCGACGACATCATCATGAACACGGTGACGTTGTTCCAGCTCTTCCCCGAGGTGGCCGAGCACTATCGGATGCGGTTCAGGCACGTGCTGGTGGACGAATACCAGGACACCAACCACGCGCAATACATCCTGATCAGGGAGCTCGTGGGGCATCCCGAGCTGCGCACCGTGGACGGAGACCTGGTGCGGTCCGGGGCCGACCAGTCCGAGTTGTGCGTGGTGGGCGACGCCGACCAGTCCATTTACGCCTTCCGGGGCGCGACCATCCGCAACATTTTGGAGTTCGAGCGCGACTATCCGGACGCGCGGACCATCCTCCTGGAGCAGAACTATCGCTCCACGCAAAACATCCTGGCCGCGGCCAACGCCGTGATCTCGCGCAACGAGTCGCGCAAGCCCAAGAACCTCTGGTCCGACCAGGGCGACGGGCCCAAGATCGTCGGATACGTCGCCGACAACGAGCACGACGAGGCCATGTTCGTGGCCCAGGAGGTCGACCGGCTCAGCGACGAGGAAGGTGTGAAGCCGAGCGACGTCGCCGTCTTCTACCGGACCAACGCCGCGTCCCGGGTGTTCGAGGAGATCTTCATCCGCACCGGACTGCCCTACAAGGTGGTCGGGGGCGTGCGCTTCTACGAGCGCAAGGAGGTCAAAGACCTGCTGGCCTACCTGCGGGTGCTGGCCAACCCGGCCGACGTGGTGTCGCTGCGGCGCATTCTCAACGTGCCCAAGCGCGGCATCGGCGAGCGCGCCGAGGCGATGATCGAGGCGCTGTCGTCGCGCGAGGGCATCACCTACTGGGACGCGCTGCGACGGGCCGACGAGGCCTACGGCATGGCGACGCGATCGCTCAACGCCGTGCGCGAGTTCGTCGCCATGATGGAGGAGCTGATCGCCAAGGCCGAGGGCGTGCCACCGTCGGCGCTGGCCGAGGAGGTGCTGGTGGCCACCGGCTACCGCGCCGAGCTGGAGGCGTCCGAGGACCCGCAGGACGAGTCTCGGCTGGAAAACCTCAACGAGCTCATCTCCGTGGCCTCGGAGTTCGAGGAGGCCAATCCGGAGGGCACGCTGGTGGAGTTCCTGGAGCAGGTGTCGCTGGTGGCCGACGCCGACCAGATCCCCGACGTGGACGGCGGGCAGGGCGTCGTCACGCTGATGACGCTGCACACCGCCAAGGGCCTGGAGTTCCCCGTGGTCTTCCTGACGGCCATGGAGGACGGGGTCTTCCCGCACATCCGGTCGCTGGGCGAGCCGAAGGAGCTGGAGGAGGAGCGGCGGCTGGCCTATGTGGGGATCACGCGGGCGCAGAAGCGGCTCTACCTGACGCGGGCGGCCGTGCGCAGCTCGTGGGGGGCGCCGTCGTTCAATCCCGCCTCGCGCTTCGTCAACGAGGTGCCGGGCACGCTCATCGAATGGCGTACCGATCCGGAGAAGTCGGCGTGGAGCGCGGCCACCCGGCGGGAGCCCGCCGCCCGGCCGGCGGCGACGGCGAAGAGCGGTGGCGGGCGCAAGGTGCCCTCGCTGGCGCCCGGGGACCGGGTCTCGCACGACGCGTTCGGGCTGGGCACGGTGGTGGCCGTGGACGGGGTCGCGGAGAAGACCAAGGTCAAGATCGACTTTGGCACTGGCGGGGAGAAGACACTGCTGCTGGCGTACGCGCCGCTCGAGAAGTTGTGACTCCCTCGATCGGGTAATCGGCGATTCCGGACAGCCGGGGCATGGATGGCTAACATGCCGACCCATGAACTTACCGGCGAAGATCGCGTCCGTGGCGCTCGCGGCCGCCACCGGGGCCGTTTCGGTCCCGGTGGCCTCACCCGCGCTGGCCGCCGAGGGCGACATCCAGGTCAGGAACGTCGGCACCGGCCTTTGCCTGACCCTCGGCCACGACCCCCATCGGCGCGAGCTGGGTCTGGTCGCCCGGTCCTGGCACTGCCAGTCGCGCGACGTCAAGACCCATACGTGGCGGCGCATCGCCCGGTCCCAGCTCGCCAATGTCGGCACGATCGGCAGCAAATACGGGACGTTGTGCCTGGGGCCGTTGAAGGGCTCGGCCGTGCTGATGCGCCGGTGCGGTTCCGATCGCCGTCAGCGGCTGACGTTCACGGTGGTCGATCAGCAGCGGATCTCGCGCGAGAACTTCCTGGTGATCAAGTGGAAGGGACGGTCAGGAGACATGTGCCTGCGGACCAACTTCCGGCAGGAGGTCTTCGCCGAACGGTGCCAGCCCGGCAATCGGGACGCGCAGTGGCGGCTGGTGAACTGGGACTGGTCCTGAACCAGCCGCCGGCGGCCGGGCGTTACAGCGCGCTGCCCTTCTTCCACTGGGTCCAGTTGAGCTGCCAGTAGCTCCAGCCGTTGTTCCACTGCAGCTTGCGCTTGGTGCCGGTGATCTTCACGACGTCACCGCGCTGGGCGATCGTGTAGAAATACTTGGCCCCGGCCGGGGTGGCGCGGACGCAGCCGTGACTCTGGTTGGAACGGCCCAGGAAGTGGTAGTAGCCGGCGCTCTGGTGGACGTACTCACCGCTGTCGGAGATGCGGACCGCCCACGGGATCTCCTCCTTGTAGTAGCGCGGATCCTTCGGATCCGTCACGCCCATCCAGGAGGAGGTCATGGTCTCGACGGCCTTCTTGCCCATCGTGAGGTGGATGCCGCTCGTGGTCAGGTAGACGTCCACGCCGTTCCTGATCAGGCCGCCCTTTCCGGCGCTGATCGGGATCTTCTTGGCCAGCTTGCCGTTCCGGTAGACCTTCATCTGGTGCGTACGGGTGTTGACCACGGAAATGTGCTGCGCGCCGACGGCGAAGCGGCGGGAGACGTCCTTGGCGCCGGTGTTACCCGGCAGCTCCGACAATCTCGCGGTGAAGAGCACCTTCTGGTACGGCTTCCAGTACGTCTTGGTCCGGTAGATGACCTTGCGCGCCGACACCCACCGCCAGGCGCCTTCGACCGGCTTCTCCGGCGTCACTTCCAGCACAGCCTCGACGGTCGCCCTGTCCTTGGCTTTGACGTCACGGTCGAACGTGACGATGATCGGGAAGCCGACGCCTACCTTCTCGCTCTTCTCCCCCATGGGGGTGATGTCGGCGATGTCGAGCTTGACCTTCTTCGCCGGGGCTGCGGCAGCCGCGGCCGCGGGAGTCTGGATCGCGGTGGCCTGGGGTCGCGGTGCGGGGACACTCTCCGCCGCACACGCCGTCGCGGCGACCAGTGCGACCATGGCCGGAAGTATCCGGGTGACGCGCTTCAAAGGGGTTACTCCTGGACTAAGTGCCTATCTACCTCCTTGTGTGACAATTGAGACCAGTGTTTCGTCTGCCGAAAACGGATAACTTTCCAGTAACGGTGTAATCCGCTAGACCAGGCGGCGTGCGGTGGCCCAGCGGGACAGCTCGTGGCGGTTGGAGAGCTGGAGCTTGCGCAGGACGGACGAGACGTGTGTCTCCACCGTCTTGACCGAGATGAACAGTTCCTTGGCGATCTCCTTGTACGCGTACCCGCGCGCGATCAACCGCAGCACCTCGCGCTCGCGCTGCGTCAGCGAGTCGAGCTCGGGGTCGATCGGCGGCGCCTCCGACGAGGCGAACGCGTCCAGCACGAACCCGGCCAGTCGCGGCGAGAACACGGCGTCGCCATCGGCGACCCGGCGGATGGCGTCGGTCAGCTCCTTACCGCTGATGTTCTTGGTGACGTAGCCGCGCGCGCCGCCCCTGATCACGCCGATGACGTCCTCGGCCGCGTCGGAGACCGACAGGGCGAGGAAGCGGACCTGGGAGCCGGAGCCCAGAACCCGGCGCAGGACCTCCTGGCCACCGCCCCCCGGCATGTGCACGTCCAGCAGCACCACGTCGGGCTGGTGCTCGGCGATCGCCTTGACGGCCGACTCGACGTCCTCGGCCTCGGCCACCACCTCGATCGAGTCGCCCAGCTCGGCGCGTACGCCAGACCGGAACAGCCGGTGATCGTCGACGATCAATACGCGCGTCATGCCTTCTCCACCTTCATCGTCAACATCACTTCCGTGCCCTCACCGAGCTCGGTGCGTACGCGGGCCGAACCTCCGTGCCGCTCCATTCTCCCGATGATGGACTGCCTGATCCCCATCCGGTCGAGCGGCACCGCCTCCAGATCGAACCCCTTGCCCCGATCCTTCACGAAAATCGTGACCTCTTCACCCTCTACTTCGGCGTAGACGGAGATGGAGGGACTTTCAGAGTATTTGGCGGCGTTGACCATCGCCTGCCTGGCCGCTTTCAGCATGGCGCCGAGCCGGCCACCCCCGTCGAGGTCGATGTCGCCGACGCAGACGACCTCGATCGGCACGCCGTGCGCGTCCTCCTCCTCGGCCGCGATCCTGCGTACGGCGGCCGCCAGCGTGGCGTCGGCGTCCTGCGCGGGCTGGTAGAGCCAGTTGCGCAGCTCGCGCTCCTGGGATCGGGCCAGGCGGGTGACCTCGCGCGGGTCGTGGGCGACACGCTGGATCAGCGTGAGGGTGTGCAGCACCGAGTCGTGCACCATGGCCGCGACCTCGGCGCGTTCCTCCTGCCTGATGCGCTCGCGCCGCTCCAGCTGCAGCTCCTTCCACAGGCCCGCGAGCCAGGGCGCGGCGATGACCGCCAGGCCGCCGACGACCACGACCGTGAACAGCAGCCCCGGCCTGGCCTGGGCCAGCTCGCCCTGCGAGTACAGGAATCCGGCCGCGCCGATCACCACGAGCACCACGCCGAGCAGCGTGCGCACGCGGTTCTTCCTGATGCTGAGTGCCGCCCCGCTCATCCAGCTCCGGCGGCGCTCGGGGTCGGCCTGCTGCCAGAGGATCAACGCGCCGATGCCGCCAACCGCGAACGGCAACATGCCGATCCCGCCCTGGGAGGCTCCGGTGAGCCAGCCGAACGCGAGCAACGCCACCCCGATCGCGGTGAAGGCCGCGAGCTGGCTCCAGTCCCGCGTCGGCGGCTGCCCCTGGTACGGCTGCCGCGGCGTGATCATCCACAACACCGCGTACATCACCGCGCCGACGCCGTCGACCACACCGACGCTGAGCAGCACGAACGCCAGCCTGATCACCACGGGATCGAGCCGGAGCTGCGTCGCCAGCCCCTGGGCGACGCCGCCGAGCAGGCGGCCTTCCATGGGGCGCATCATGCGCCGGTAGGGCGCGTCGCCGGTGGGCTCGGCGAGAGTCTTCTGGTCAGCCATAACATGGCCATCGTCACATGTCGGGGATGTCCTGGGCATCAGGGAACAACCCCCGGGTCGGGTCAGGGGTGTCCCGGATGCGAGTACTACGCGCGTGGGGCCACGATGGGTTTCATGACAGAAGCTCCGCCCAGAGAACCTGCCGCCACCCGCAAGGTACTGCGACGTAGCGGCGAGGGACGCATCCTCATGGGAGTGTGCGCTGGGCTCGGGCGGCACACCGGCATCGATCCCGTGGTGTTCCGGGTGACCTTCGCCGTGCTGCTGCTCGGCTCTGGTGTCGGCCTGTTCCTGTATCTGGCGGCGTTCCTGTTGATGAAGGAGCCGAACGGGCGGCCGGGGATCATCGAGCAGTGGACGCGGCGCGACTTCGACGGTGACGCGGTGCTGGCGCTGCTGACGGCGGTGCTGGCCTTCGGGCTGGCCATCAACCTGGCCACGGTCTGGTTCGGCACGGGGACGCTGGTGGTCGGCGTGCTCCTGGCCGTGTCGCTGCTGGCGGCGCACTCCAGCGGGGTGGATCTGGTGGGGCTGGCCCGGTCGATGCCGGAGCGGCTCAGCCGCCGGCGCGTGGACGAGCAGGCCGCGCCGTCCTACGCCGGCCAGCCGGCCGCTCCCCCGGTACGTCCGGCGCCCCCCGTCCGGCCCGAGCCCACGGCCTCGCCGGCGCCTGGACAGGCCGCGGAGCCGTACCAGGCCGGGGACCCCATGGCACCGGCCCCTGAGGCGCCGGCCATGGGCACGACGACGCCGGGCGCCGCGGCCCCGGAGACGGCCCTGGATGGCGAGGCAGCGCGCGCGAACGAGACCGCCGCCTACCCCAGCGCGGCCGCCGATGCGGGCGAGACCGCCGCCTACCCCAGCGCGGCCGCCGGTGCGGGCGAGACCGCCGCTTTCCCCGGCGCGGCAGCGCGCGGGGACGAGCCGACGGAGCGCGCGAGCGAGACAGCGGCTCTCGCCGGCGATGCGGCGGCCCGCGCGAGGGAGACGACCGCCCGGGCGCGCGAGGCGGCGGCCCGCCCCGATGAGACGCGGGTGAGCGAAGCGGCGGCCTCGGCGAGCACCTACACCCCGTACGGCGAGCCCTTCGCGCCCAGCGGCCCGTACCGGCCGCTGGACCCGGCCAAGCGGGCAGGCGGCTACTCGTCGTACGACCCCATCCTGTACGGCCGCCCGCTCCCGAAGAGGGAGCGAAGGCCGAAGTCGTTCATCGGCGCCATCACCATCCTGCTGGCAATCATCATTGGAGGGATCGTCGTGGCGGTCCAGGCCAGGTCGGCCGCCGGAGTGAGCCCGACCATCGTCGGCGGCGCGATGCTCATCACCATCGGCGCCGGGCTGCTGATCGCGGCCTGGTGGGGCCGGGGCGCCGGGCTGGTGGCGGCCGGGACCGCGGTGGCGCTCATCGTGAGCGTCGGCCTGATGCTGGGCGGCCTCCCCCGGAACATCGGCCCTTCCGAGTGGGCCCCGACCACGCTCGCCGAGCTGAGCGCCACGTACGACGTCGGCGTCGGTGACGGCCGGCTGGATCTCTCTGAGCTGGAGCTGTCCCCGGGCACGACGGCGACGGTCAACGCCGCGGTGTCGGTGGGCGAGCTGCAGGTGATCGTGCCGCCGACGGTCAGGCTGGAGGTGCACGCCACCAACAAGATCGGCGACATCACGGTCGACCAGTCGGTGCGCGGCGGCGTGGACATCCGGCTGGACAAAGTGCTGGAGCCGGAGACGGAGCCCAAGGGCAAGGTCTCGACGATCGTGCTCAACCTGAGGGGCGGGCTCGGCGACATGGAGGTGCGGCGTGCCGCGTGAGGGTGAGGTCGAGCGGCCCCGCCGGCTCCACAGGACGGACTGGATGGCCCTGCTCAGCGGCGTGCTCTTCGTCGTTCTGGGTATTTTGATCGTGACACGCGCGATCAGGGATCCGCTGGTCCTGATCGGCGTCATGGTGCTGGGACTGGCGTTCGCAGGGCTTGTCGCGATCGTCGCACGGGCGGTCCGCGGTAAGTGACCCTTGACCCCGAGTAACACCGGCGTAGGTTCGGGTGTGTCCGCCTTTCCCCTGCTCCTGAGGGAGGACGTATGCCCCGAATCACCGTCACCGTCGACGGGGTCAAGTACGAGGAGGACGTCGAGCCGCGGCTCCTTCTCGTCCATCTGCTACGAGAACGGCTGGGCAAGACCGGCACCCCTGTCGGCTGCGACACCAGTAACTGCGGCGCATGCACGGTCATGCTCGACGGCAAGAGCGTGAAGAGCTGCTCGGTCCTCGCCGTCCAGGCCGACGGCTGTGACATCGTCACGATCGAGGGCCTGGGCGTCAACGGGTCGATGCACCCCATGCAGCAGGCCTTCCACGAAGAGCATGCCCTGCAGTGCGGCTACTGCACGCCCGGCATGGTCATGGCCGCGATAGACCTGCTCAGGGACGATCCCGATCCGTCGGAGGAGACGATCAGGCACGGCCTGGAGGGCAACCTCTGCCGCTGCACGGGCTACTGCAACATCGTCCGCGCCGTACGCAAGGGCGCCCAGGAAATGGGACGGGCGGTGACCACGCCATGAGCGAAGTGGACGCCGGCCTGGTGGCCGAGCAGATAGCGGACAGCGACCAGATCAACGAGCCGACGGGCGCACGCGAGGTGGGCCGGCCGCGTAAGCGCAAGGAGGACGCGCGGCTGCTGACGGGGCGCACGCAGTGGACGGACAACCTGTCGCGTCCGGGGCTCCTGCACGTGACGTTCCTGCGCAGCCCGATGGCGCACGCCAGGATCACCCGGGTCGACGTGTCGGGGGCGCGTGAGCTGCCGGGGGTCGTGGCGGCGTTCAGCGGCCAGGACTTCGCCGCCGAGCAGGGCAGCCTGCCCTGCGCGTGGCCGGTGAGCGAGGACGTGGTCATCCCCGACCACCCGCCGATGGCGGTGTCGGAGGTGCGGTACGTCGGCGAGGCCGTGGCCTGCGTGATCGCGACCGACCGCTACCGCGCGGCGGACGCGCTGGAGGCCATCGACGTCGAGTACGAGCAACTGCCCGCGGTGCTCGACATGAGGGAGGCACTGACCGCGGACAGCCCCAAGGTGCACGAGGCGGGCAACAAGGCGTTCAGCGCCAAGATCACCTCGGGTGACATCGAGGCCGCCTTCCGGGACGCGCCCATCGTCATCGACCGGACGTTCCGGCAACAACGGCTGATCCCGAGCGCGATGGAGCCGCGGGCGGTCATGGCCGACACGGACGGCGACTCGTACACGGTGTGGTCGTCCACGCAGATCCCGCACGTGCTGCGGGTCATGCTGGCGGTCGTGACCGGCATTCCCGAGCACAAGATCCGCGTGATCGCGCCTGACGTGGGCGGCGGGTTCGGCTCGAAGCTGCAGGTCACCGCCGAAGAGGTGCTCTGCCTGCTGCTCGCCCGCAAGCTGGGCAAGCCGGTCAAGTGGACCGAGTCCCGCTCCGAGGGCAACCTGACCGTGCACCACGGCCGCGACCAGATCCAGCACCTCCGGCTGGCCGCCGACGCCGACGGGCGCATCCGCGGTCTGCAGGTGGACCTGCTGGCCGACATGGGCGCGTACCTCATGCTGGTCACGCCGGGGATCCCGCTGCTCGGCGCCTCGATGTTCAACGCGATCTACAAGATGGACGCGTACGAGTTCGCCTGCACGGGCGTGTTCACCACCAAGATGCCCACCGACGCCTACCGCGGCGCGGGGCGGCCCGAGGCGACGTTCGGCATCGAGCGGGTGATGGACGAACTGGCCGCCGAGGTGCGCATGGACCCGCTGGAGGTGCGCAGGCGCAACTGGATCAAGCACGAGGAGTTTCCGTACACCACGATCTCGGGGCTGACCTACGACTCGGGCAACTACGAGGCGGCGACGGACAAGGCGACCGCGATGTTCGGCTACGACAAGCTGCGCGCCGAACAGGCCGACCGGCGGGACCGGGGCGACCCGGTGCAGCTGGGGATCGGCGTGAGCACGTACACCGAGATGTGCGGTCTGGCGCCGTCCAGGCTGCTCGGCGAGGCCAAGTACGCCGCCGGCGGCTGGGAGCACGGCTCGGTGCGCCTGCTGCCGACGGGCAAGGTCGAGGTCATCACCGGCACCTCCCCGCACGGGCAGGGCCATGTGACGGCGTGGAGCCAGATCGTGGCCGACGCGCTCGGGGTGCCGTTCGAGGACGTCACGGTGTTGCACGGAGACACGGCGATCGCCCACAAGGGCATGGACACCTACGGCTCGCGTTCGCTGGTGATCGGCGGCATCGCGGTGCTGAAGGCGTGCGAGAAGGTCAAGGACAAGGCCCGCAGGCTGGCCGCGCACGTGCTGGAGTGCTCGCCGGACGACCTGGAGTTCGAGGCGGGCGCGTTCAAGGTGCGGGGCACGGAGTCGCAGAAGACCATCCAGGAGCTGTCGTGGGCCGCTTTCGCGGCGCACGACCTGCCCGAGGGCGTCGAGGCGCGGCTGGACTCCGACGCCACGTTCGACCCGGAGAACTACTCCTTCCCGCACGGGACCCACCTGTGCGCGGTGGAGGTGGACACCGAGACGGGCATGGTGAAGATCCGCTCGTACGTGGCGGTGGACGACGTCGGCAAGGTGGTGAATCCGCTGATCGTCGAGGGGCAGGTGCACGGCGGCATCGCGCAGGGCATCGCGCAGGCGCTGTTCGAGGAGGCCGTGTACGACGCCGACGGCAACCTGCTGACCACGACGATGGCCGACTACCTGCTGCCGTCGGCGGCGGACCTGCCGACCTTCACCCTCGACAGGACCGAGTCGCCCGCGACGAGCAACCCCCTCGGGGTCAAGGGCGTCGGCGAGGCCGGGACGATCGCCTCGACCCCGGCCGTGGTGAACGCCATCGTGGACGCCCTGCGCCCGTTCGGCATCCAGGACGTCGAGATGCCGTGCACGCCCGAACGTGTCTGGCGGGCCCTGGGAGAACGAGCGCAGGAAGGAGTGCGGCCATGATTCCCGCGCAGTTCGAGTACGTGCGCCCGGAGTCGCTCGCCGAGGCGTCGCAGGCGCTCGCGTCGGACGAGGACGCCAAGGTCCTGGCCGGCGGGCAGTCGTTGCTGCCGCTGCTGAGGATGCGGCTGGCGTACCCGTCGACGCTGGTCGACATCGGGCGGCTGACGGAGCTGAAGGGCGTGCACGACCGCGGTGACCATGTGTTCATCGGCGCGATGGCCACGCACGACGAGGTCATGCGCTCCGACGTGGTCAACGCCGGCTGCCCGCTGGTGGCGCTGGCCGCCGCCCACGTGGCGGATCCGGCGATCAGGCACCGGGGCACGTTCGGCGGCTCGCTGGCGCACGCGGATCCGGCAGGCGACCTGCCGGCCGTGGTGCTGGCCCTGGACGCCGTGTTCGTGGCCAGGTCGGCGCAGGGCGAGCGGGAGATCCCCGCCGCCGACTTCTTCGTCGACTACCTCGAGTCGTCGCTCGAGCCGGGAGAGATCCTGGCCGGGGTGAAGATCCCGAAGCTGGGCGAGGGCTGGGGCTTCCACTACGAGAAGTTCCATCGCACCGCGCAGGCGTGGGCCATCGTCGGCGTGGCGGCGGCCGTCAAGCGCTCCAACGGCGCGATCGCCGAGGCCAGGATCGGGCTGACGTGCATGGGCCCGACGCCCGTGCGCGCCCGCGCGACCGAGTCCGCCCTGCAGGGCATGGAGCTGGGCGACCAGATCCGGCAGGCGTGCGAGGACGCGGCGGCGGACACCTCGCCGCCGGCGGATCTGCACGCGCAGCCGGACTACCGCCGTCACCTGGCCAGGGTCCTGACCCACCGCGCGGTACGCACCGCCGCCGGGGCGCCCTGACCTCTACCTGGGGCGCCTCTTCCAGGGGCGCCCCAGCCGTCGTACTGTCGCAACATCGGCAGAAGGAGCGGATCGATGGCGATGCGGTTCGAGCACGAGTTCACTGTTCCAGTCCCGATCGAGCAGGCCTGGGCCGTGCTGCTCGACGTAGAGCGGGTCGCGCCGTGCCTGCCCGGGGCGACACTCGACATTTTCGAGGGCGACGAGTTCACCGGCAGGCTGAAGGTCAAGGTCGGCCCGATCATGGTGACCTATCGGGGGTCGGCCAGGTTCGAGGACGTGGACAAGGACTCCCACACGCTCTCCATCCAGGCGTCGGGCAAGGAGGCCCGTGGCTCCGGCACGGCCTCGGCCACGGTCAAGGCCCGGATGACGCCGCACGAGGGGGCAACGGCGGTGACCGTGGAGACGACGTTCAACGTGACCGGGCGGCCCGCCCAGTTCGGGCGGGGCGTGATGGCCGAGGTGGGCGCGAAGCTCATCGACAAGTTCGCGGAAAACCTGGCCGAGCTGCTGTCCGAGCCCACCGTGGAGCCCGCCCAGCCGCAGGCGGCGCAGGAGGAGGAGCGGCACCTGAGCGCCGTGCCCACGCCCGATGAGGACATACGCCCCGCGGGCACGCTGCGTACCTCGCGCACTCCTGACGAGGAGGCGCTCGACCTGCTGGAGATCGCCGGGCAGCCGGTGCTGAAGCGGCTGGCGCCTATCGCGGCGGCGCTCGTGGGGCTGGTGATCATCGCTTGGGTGATTCGTCGCGTTATGCGCTGACGCAAACACTCAGGATTCAGGCAAAACTCCACCAACTCCGGACACTTCCCCCAGCTCGGGGGCAGGGCCATCCCCGCAGGCAGTTGGACCAGCGGGGGGACTTGGGGATGCCGGACTGCACCGTTGTCGTGATCACGTATAACGACGCGGCCCGCCTGCCCAGGGCGGTGCGCTCGGTGCTCGGCCAGTCGCTCCGCGATCTCGAAGTGATCATCGCCGACGACGCGAGCACCGACGACACCCCGCAGGTGGCGGCCCGGCTCGCCGAACACGATGCACGGGTCCGCTACCTGCGCAGAGAGGTCAACAGCGGAGGCTGCGGGGCGCCGCGCAACGACGGCATCGACGCCGCGGCGGCGCCGTACGTCATGTTCCTCGACAGCGACGACGAGCTGCCCCGGCACGCGTGCAAGAGCCTGCTCACCGAGATCGAGCGGACCGGGGCGGACTTCGTGTCGGGGCAGATCTCGCGGTTGTTCGAGTCGAACGGGCGGCTCGTGCCGTACTATCCGTCGTTGTTCGCCCGGCGGCGGGTGGTCGAGGGCATCCGTGCGGAGCCCGGGCTGTTCCTGGACTGCTTCAGCACGAACAAGCTCTACGACGTGGGCCGGCTGCGGGAGAGGTCGTTGCGCTTCCCGGAGGACATCCACTACGAGGACCACGTCTTCGCCGCCGAGTTGTACGCGGTGTCACGCCGGTTCGCGGTCGTGCCCTGGGTGGTCTACCACTGGCACCGGGCCCCGACGAACGCCTCGATCTCCCTCAGCATCGACGACATGGAGAACGTGCGCCAGCGGGTCATCGCGGCCCGGCTGAGCGACGACATCCTGCGCGCGCACGGGGCAGAGGACCTGGTGCCGCACCGGCAGCGCCGGTTCCTGCGGCAGGACCTGCGGGTCTATCTCAACCCGCTGCCGGCGCGGGACCTGGTGTGGGTCAAGGAGTTCGCCTCGATCGTGCGGCCGTACCTGGAGGAGATCCCGGCCGAGCTGATGGACGAGGCCGAGCCGCTCGAACGGGTCTGCTGCCGGCTCATCCTCGACGATCGGATCGAGGACCTGCGGATCGCGGCCGGCTCGCTGACCGGGCCGCGGGCCGCGCCGCGGGCGGCCGTGCAGCTCAACGGGCGCACGTACTGGGGCACGTCGGTCTCGCCGGGGCTGGACATCACCGGGCTGCGGCTGGCCGAGCTGCCCTTCTCGGCCTCCCGGCTGCGGCACGAGGCGGTGGAGATCGCCTGCGACGGGGACCGGGTGCGGATGACCGTGCGGAGCTACGATCCGTTCGGCTCGCTGCCGCTGGACTGGACGGCGTTCCTCCAGCTCGGCAGGGAGAAGATCCCCATCGAGCCGGAGCCGTCCGGCGAGGGCGGATACGTCACCGAGGTCGTCTTCACGCCTTCCGGAACGTGCGATCCGCGCATCGGCTTCACCAGGGCCTCCGACGGGCACACCACGACCGACCGGATCATCGCCGACCCGCGCACGCCGCCGATCGAGCTGCCGGGGTGCCGGCTGCTGGTCGAGGGCTACGCCGCGTACCTGTGCGTGCGATCCGATCCCACCCCGCGGTCGGTGTGGCGGCGGGTCAAGCAGGCGTTGCTGAAACGGCTCAACACTCCGCGCCTCAAGCTACGCGCTTACAAGATGCTGATCAAGGTGCTACCGCGGCGACGCGACCTCGCGTTGTTCGAGTCCGACGTCGGCAAGAGTTGCAGCGGCAGCCCGCGGGCCGTCTACGAGGAGTTGCGGCGGCGGGGATCGCCGGTCGAGGTGGTGTGGTCGGTGGCCAAGAACCGCGGGCATTTCCCTCGCGGCGTGCGGCTCGTACGGCGCGGCAGCTGGCGTTACCTCTGGACGATGGCGCGGGCCGGGATCTGGGTGGACAGCCACGGGTTCCCGCTGGACTACCCGAAGCCGCGCGGCACCCGCTACCTGCAGACGTGGCACGGGCAGGGCATCAAGTCGATCGGCTTGGACGCGCCCGACCTGCGGGCCGACTTCGACAAGCCGCGGGCGCAGTGGCGGGCGGCGGTGGCACGGTGGGACGCGCTGGTGTCGCCGAGCGCGGAGTTCTCGCGGATCTTCGTGCCCACCAACGGGTACACGGGCAAGGTCTACCGGTACGGGACGCCGCGCTGCGACGCGCTGGTCAGGGGCGAGGCCGTCGGGGACGTGCGGAGGCGGCTGGAGATCCCGCATAGGCGACAAATCCTTCTTTATGCGCCTACTTACCGGGATTGGGCAAAAGGGAGCGGCAAATCCGTACGGGTCGATCTGGAGATGCTCGCCGAGGAGCTGGCCGACGACTGGGTGCTGGTGCTGCGGACCCATCCGGTCGAGCGTTACAACCCGCCCGAGCACCTCAAACATTTCGTCCGGTCCGCCGGGTCCTATCCCGAGATCAACGATCTGATGCTGGCCTCGGACGCGCTGCTGACGGACTACTCGTCCGTGATGTGCGACTACGCGATCACCGGCAAGCCCATGGTGTTCTTCATCGACGACTGGGACGACTACCGGCTGTCGGAGCGCGGCGTCTACCACGACCTGCCGGCCATCGCGCCAGGGCCGTGTGTCACGACGACGGAAGAGCTGGTGAAGGTGATCAGGCGGCTGCCGGACGTGCACGCGTCCTTCGCCGGACGGTACGCGGCCTTCCGCGACCTGTGGTGCGCCGACGAGCGCGGGGACGCGGCCGCCAGGATCGTGGACGACTTCTTCGGGCCCGATCTCGCCAGGGCGACCCGGTGAGGGTGGTCTTCGCCTGCATGGACGCCGACACCCTCGGCGGCATCCAGCAGGTCACGCACACGCTCGCCCAGGGACTGGCCGAGCGCGGCCATGAGGTGCACGTGATCGGCCTGCAGCGGTCCCGTTCACCGTTCGCCTACGTGGACCGGCCGCTCTACCACCGTCACCTGATCACGTCCGACCGGAAGGCGCGCAAGCTGCTGGCCGCGCTCGGGCCGGGGTATGCGATCATGACTTCGCCATCGGTGGTGATCAAGCTGTCCGGGCTGCTGCCCGCCGGCTTGCGTCCGATCGGCCAGTACCACGGCTCGTACGACCACGCCCGCGGCTGCTGGCACCTCGGCTCGATCAGGAAGCACTACCCCGACCTCGACCAGGCGGTCTTCCTGAGCGAAGACGACGCATGGCGCTTCTCCGAGCACGCGCTGCTGCCCAACACCTGGACCCTGCCGAACCCGCTGGCCGTCTGGCCGGAGCGGGCGTCCACGCTCGCCTCGCCCAGGGTGATCGGCATGGGCCGGCTGGAGGGCGTCAAGCGGTTCGACCGGCTGATCAGCGCGTTCGCACGTACGGGAGCGCCGCCGCCATGGGAGCTGCACCTCATCGGCGACGGCGCCGAGCGGGAACGGCTACGCGCGCACGCGGACAGGGAGGGCGTCGGCGACCGCGTGGTCCTCAGAGGCCTGGTGCCGGCCGCGCAGTTGCCCGCCGAGTACCTCAACGCCGCGATCCTGGGCTTGACCAGCGAGCACGAGGGCCTGCCGATCGTGTTGCTGGAGTCGGGCGCGCACGGGGTGCCGTCGGTGGCGTTCGACGTGTCGGGCGGCGTGCGCTCCGCGGGCCCGGTGCTGGTGCCGCCGGGTGACGTGGACGCCTTCGGAGCGGAGCTGGCCCGGCTCATGAACTCCGGGGACGAGCGGCGGCGACTCGGGGCCGCCGCCCGCGCACGGGCCGAGGCGTTCCGCCTCGACCACGTGCTGGACCGGTGGGAGCGGCTGTTCTCCCACATCGAGCGCTAGACGACCAGCTCCGGGCGCTGCTGCGGGACTCCCGCGAGCGAGCGCTGGCGCGAGGTGAGCATGGCGGCCACCGGGCTCGGCTCACGCAGCCGGTTGAAGCGGTCGCGCACGTGCTTGCGCATGCGGCTGGCCCTGCGCTTCTGCATCGTCTTCTGGCAGGTCGTGATGTGCTCCCTGGACGGCTTGGGCGCGCCGGTCAGCTCGTAGCCCATGGACTCCAGGCGGTCGCCGAGCATGTGCTCGCACAGCGCGATCTCCCAGTCCTCCAGGCGGTTGGCCCAGCTGCCCACGCGGGTGCGGATGACCTCGCCGTGCGTGTTGCTGTGCCAGACCTTGTGCTGCGGCACCGCCACGCTGGCCGCCTCGCGTGGAGAGACCATCGCCGGCGAGAACTCCTCCTCCAGGAAATGGCAGATCTTCTTCAGCTCGGTCGAGGGATCGTCGGTGAGGTCCTCGTACCGCAGCTCGTAGTAGGTGTCCTCGGGCAACGTGCGGCGCAGCCGGGCGCCCGCGTCGATGGCCTCGGCCCAGGTGGAGATGGCGTGGAAGGAGTCCAGCGTGTACCAGGGCATCTCCTTCAGCGACGACACGCAGTCGCGGCCGTCCCTGATCAGGTGGATGAACTGCGCGTCGGGGAACAGCCTCAGCAGCATGTCCACCTGCTTGACGTAGCTGGGCCGCTTGTCGCCCCAGCGGCTCTTGTCGAACCGGTCGGCATACATGCGGAAGGCGGTGCCGATCACCGACCCGAGCGAGCCGGGACCGGCCACGCACTGCCTGACGAACTCGTCCTTGTCGATCTTGAGCTCGCGGAACTTGGTGGTGCGGTCGGTCGCGATCCACTCCGCCAGGGCGCGACGGCGATGGGTCACCCGCAGGTCGCCCCACTTGCGCCGGCGGTAATACGCGGGAACGAGGAAGCGGGTCTCCGGCGGCACCGCCATGCGCGGGTGCGAGTGCAGCATGAGCTGGAGCATCGTGGTGCCGGAGCGCGGACATCCGATGACGAAGACTGGTCGGTCGGACATTTCGTACTAACCCCCGAAAACTAGACGAGAACGTGCTCTCGGCTCTCCTGAGAGGAGACCACGCCGTGCCTGCGCGTGAAGAGCCACATCCGGTAGACAAGGACGACCTCGTTGGCGAGCAGCAGAACCCCCGCCATCGCGGCGAGCGGGATCAGCGCCCACGCCCCGGCGAGAGGCGCGACCACGAACACCGCCGCGTGGAACTCGATGCCGCTGATCAGGTGTGAGCGGACCCGGCGCCGTGCCAGGAACCTGTTGAGCCGCCGAGGGAAGCTGCGCGGCCGCGGCGCCCGTTCCGGCGCCACTCGCTCCAGTGGCAGCGGTTCGCGCGGCCGTGGTTCCAGCGGCAGCTGCTCCAACGGCACCTCGTCCAGCAGCTCGGGGTCCTCATCGAGCACCGGCAGCTGCCGGGCTTCCCTGACGGCCTCGCGTACGCGCTTCATCTGCGGCGCGTTGACGTATCTGAACAGGTCCAGCACGGCCACCGCCGCGCCGAGGAACACCCACCGCACCTCCCCGGTCAGGGTGTACTGCCCGCACGCCAGCCCCCCGGCGCACAGGACCACTCTGATCCGGTCGCCCACGTAGTCGAGCCAGAGGCCGAAGGGCGTCCCCGTGCCTTTGAGCCTGGCTATTTTGCCGTCCACGCAGTCGATCATGAAGCTGAGATAGAAGACCACAGCGCCCGCGACGAGCTGGTCGGCTGCGAAGCAAGCGGCCGACACCATGCCGAGGACCAGCGAGAGCACGGTGAGCGCGTTGGGCGTCAGCCGGGTGCGGTTGGCGACGACGAGCGCGACCCGGCAGGCGACCGGGTCCACGAAGTACACGGTCCACCAGGAGTCTCTCCGCTTGCGGGTCCCATAGACGTCATCGAGCGAATAGGTCCTCATGGAGACCAGCATGAACACGACACGCGCTCTCGCGATTACTGTCTGGAACTACTGGGGCATGTCCATGCCGCTTCTTGACCAACCCGGCACTCCTGATGGCGTGAACCGCCACGACCCGCCCGCCTCGGCATCCCTGAACCAGCCCTTCAGCACCAGCCCGCGGATCTCGGCCCGCACTTGCAGCCGCCAGGTCGGGCCACCGCCGGCCAGCCGCTCCGGGTCGAAGGTCGTGACGATTCCATGGCGTCCGGCCCGCTGGGTCTCCAGCGGGATCCTGCGGCGGCCGTCACTGAGCCACAGATCGACCCGGCCGATCCGACGGTCGACCCGGTGGATCGCGACCTGCCCGCGCAGCCGGTATTCAGCGCCCGTCCACTCGCAGCTGTCGACCTTGGCGAGCAGCTTCAGCTCCTCCCGGGCGTCGAACACGGAGTCGGGGATCTTGAGGCGGCGGTCCCGGAAGAACGGGTAGTCGCCGTACCAGCCGGTGGTGCGCCAGCCGCGCGGCACCACGCGGGCAGCGTCCTCGCGGGCGCGCCGGAACTCGCGTACCTTCCGCAGCTCGGCCACCAGGCCGCGCCCGATCAGGTGCAGCTCCAGGCGGCGCAACGACGGGGCGGTGTCCAGGGCGTGCTTCCCCAGCTCGGCCATCCAGGCGCGGGCCAGATCGAGCACTGGGCCCGGCTCCTCAGCGGTCTCCAGCGCCTGGAACAGGAAGACGATGTCCTTCTCCAGCACCAGCGCGTCGAAGCCGTCGAGCAACTCGGGGGCCCGCTCGTCCAGGAACGCCCGGACCGCGCGGATGGCGGCCAGCCGCTCGTGCAGGTTGGGCAGTTCGTTCCGGCACTGCGTGATGGACCACTCTCGCCTGCGCCAGTGGTAGACCACGTCGCCCAGCATGTCCACGCTGGTGGCCAGCACGTGCGCCTGCATGGCCACCGGCACGTCCTCGTAGATGCCGGCGGCGAACTCCAGCCTGGCACGCTCCCAGAAGGCCCGCCGGTAGACCTTGTTCCAGATCGTGCGGTCCCTGATGAGCACATGCTTGTCGGTGATGTGCGTGCACAATTTCGGCCGTCTGAACACCCTCTCGTGCAGGATCGACTCCTCGAGCACGCCGTCGACGAGCCGCCGCACCGCGCCGCACGCCAGGTCGGACCCGGTCTCGGCGAGCGTGGCGACCAGCCGCTCGTACGCTTCCGGCGGCACGACGTCGTCGGCGTCGGCGAAGGCCAGGTACGCCCCCCTGGCCCGCTCGATCCCCGCGTTGCGGGCCGGCCCCGGCCCCAGGTTGCGCTGCCCGATCAGGACGAAGCGGCGGTCCGCGGCGACGAAGTCCTCGGCGATCCGCCGGCTGCCGTCGCTGGACCCGTCGTCGACCATGATCACCTCGAAGTCCTCAAGCGTCTGGACGGCCAGCGACTTCAGGCACTCGGTGAGGTACGGCTCCACGTTGTGGATCGGGACGACGACGCTGAGAAGGGGGATCATGCCGATTTGCTCCTTGGCCTCGGGATCGGGGATCGAGGGCAGCATGCCTTGGACTCCGCGCCCGAGACCTGAGCCTGATGAGCTCTTTACCCGACGCGCCATCCGCTACGTTGGGCAAAGGAACAATGACAGACGGTAAGGAACGCGATGCTGAGAGGCGTTCGGGACGACGATCTACCGGTCATGCGGCGCTGGCGCAACCACCCTCGGGTGCGCGCCGCCAGCTTCACCACACATGAGATCGGGGCCGGCGAGCATGCCCGCTGGTGGGCGGCGGTCCGGGCCGATCCGGCGAAACGGGTGCTGATCTACGACCACGGGGGGACCGCGGCGGGCGTGGTGACGTACGCGGACCTGTCGGCGGTGAGCGCCTGCTGGGGCTTCTACCTGGACTTCGACGGGCTCGAACGGTCGGGAACGCTGCTGCGGGCGTGGATCGGCCTGGAGCGGGCGGCCATCGACCACGCCTTCGGCCCGCTCGGGCTGACGACGTTGCGCGGGTCCGTGCTGGCCGACAACGAGCCGGTCAGGCTGCTGCACAGGCGGTTCGGGTTCGTCGAGGTCGGGACCTACCGGCGGGACGTGGACGGGGTGGCACGCGACGTCGTGGCCATCGAACTGAGGAAGGAAGACTCATGATCTCCATCGCGGGACGGCCGATCGGGCCGGGGCATCCGCCGTTCGTCGTCGCCGAGTTGTCCGGCAATCACAACGGGAGCCTGGAGCGGGCGCTCGCCATCGTGGACGCGGTGGCCGCGACCGGCGCACATGCGCTGAAACTGCAGACGTACCGGCCGGACACGCTCACCGTCGACGCCGACGGGCCGGCGTTCCGCGTCGGCGACGAGCACGCGCTGTGGGGCGGCGAGACGCTTTACCGGCTCTTCGAGCGGGCCCACACGCCGTGGGAGTGGCACGAGCCGATCTTCGAGCGGGCCCGAGCGCACGGGCTCATTGTCTTCTCCTCTCCCTTCGACCCGACGGCCGTCGAGCTCCTCGAGAAGCTCGACGTGCCCGCCTACAAGATCGCCTCCTCGGAGATCGTGGATCTGCCGCTGATCCGGCTGGCGGCCGGCACCGGCAAGCCGCTGATCATCTCCACGGGGATGGCGTCGACCGGCGAGATCCACGCCGCCGTGACCGCCGCCAAAGAGGCCGGGTGCGCACAACTCGCCGTGTTGGCGTGCACGGCCTCCTACCCGGCCTCGCCTGCCGAGAGCAACCTGCGGGCGCTGCCGCTGCTGGCGGCGCTCACCGGGGAGGTGGTGGGCGTCTCGGACCACACGCCCGGCATCGGGGTCCCGCTGGCCGCGGTCGCGCTGGGGGCCTGCCTGATCGAGAAGCACGTGACCGCCTCGCGGGCCGACGGCGGGGTGGACGCCGCTTTCTCGCTGGAGCCCCATGAGCTGGCGGCGCTGGTGACCGAGAGCGAGCGGGCCTGGGAGGCGCTGGGGAGCGCGGTGATCGGGCCGCGGGCGTCCGAACGCGAAGGGCTGCGGTTCCGCCGGTCGTTGTACGTGGTCCGCGACGTGCGCGCCGGTGAGCCGGTCAGCGCGGCGAACGTACGGTCGATCCGGCCCGCCGGAGGGTTGCCTCCGGACGCGGCGCGGGACGTGATGGGGCGACACTTCGTCCGTGACGTCCCGAAAGGCACGCCGCTGAGCTGGGACCTGATCTAGAACAGTGCCAGCAGGGCGTCGGCGACGCGTTCCCGGCCCTTGCCGTCCACCAGGCCGCCGCCCCGCCGGCCGTGCTCCTCGCGGGCGGCGGGATCGGCCAGGAGGCGGGCCAGCGTACCGACCGCCTGCTCGCCGGGTTTGTCGCCGAGCCCGGCCGCGACACCCCTGCCCACGAGCTCCTCGTAGCCGATGAGCTGGTTGTCCGCCACCCAGGTCAGCGCGGTGGGCACGCCGAGGTGGAGCAGCTCCCAGACGGCCGAGCCCGCCGCGGTGACCACCAGGTCGGCCCGGGCCATGAGCTCGGGCAGCCGGTCCGTCGGCGGGATGACGGTGATCGCGTCGCCTCCCGCGAACGGCGCCGGGCTGATCATCGTGCCCTCGAACGGCACGCCGGTCGCCACGAGCGCCTCCGCCCAGGCGGGCACCACACCCGCGCTGTCGGTGCCGCCGAAGAAGCACAACACCCGCGGCACCGCCCTGGCGCCCCGGAGCTCGCGTGACGCCCGCCGGCACCGCCGTACGCCGTCCCGCAGCAGCACGTAATCCGCCCCGGCCAGCCGGGGGCCGGCGTGGAAGGGCCGGTGTTCGGCGCCGAGGTTCTGGTCCAGGTAGAGGTCGGCCGCCTGGCCCAGCGGATCGCCGTCGACGATGGCGAGCACCGCCAGACCCGCGTCCCCGAGCACCGCCCCGGTCTCCGCCGGCAGGTCGTAGGAGTCGAGCACGACCGCGTCCAGCCGGAGCTTGCGGGCCAGCTCCGCCAGCCGGACCGGCTCGTCCGGCGCGGCCACCAGCGGCAGGCCGCGGTCACGCAACTGCGCCCGCGCCCACGCGGACCCGTGCACCGCGCCGGCGAACACGACGTCCACGCCGCGCGTGCGGAGTTCCTCGGCGAGGGCCACGCAGCGCACCAGATGCCCGACGCCGCGCCCGACCCCGGCGTCGCAGCGGAAACCGACCCGACCGGTCACGCGTCCTGGAGCGCTTTCTGCTTGACGTGGGCGTTGAGCCCGCGCACCTCGGGGTGGTCGCGCAACCAGCTCACCAGCCTCCCGACCGGCACGCAGGCGTCGCCCAGCGCGTCCACCACCTGGGAGATGAGCCGCCAGTCGTCCTCGGTGTCGAGCGTGACCCGCAGATCGTCGGCGACGGGCTGGTGGGCGAGCCCGAGCAGCCGCGTGTCACCGGGCTGCTCGTACACATAGGAGGTCACGTGCACGCGGTGATAGGCGGTGGCCTCCCGGTCGGCCCGCTCCAGCGCCTCCCGGCTCACGATCTCCACGTCGAGCCCGCGCGGCAGCGTACGGGGCAGGCTCGTGCTCAGGTAGCCGAGCCCGGGCACGGCCCGGTAGACGAGCGCGGCCTCCCTGATCACCTGGGGGTCGAGCAGCGGGCAGTCCGCCGTGAAGCGCATCACGGCCTCCCCCTCCCGCTCCTCCAGCGCCTGCATGAACCGCGTGAGCACGTCGTCCACGGGTCCCCGGTGCCAGTCCACGCCGAGGCGGCAACACTCGGCGACCACCACGTCGTCGACCTCCTCGGTCGTGGTGGCGACGACGAGGTCGTCCACCGCCTCCGACTCGCGAACGGCACGCACCACCCACCCCAGCACGGACCGGCCGCCGTCGCCCAGCTGCCGCAGCACCTTGCCCGGCAATCGTGTAGATCCCATACGAGCCTGAATGATCCCGACAATACGCACAGCAGCCCCATTCCCCCGTGTGACAGTGCGTCATTGACCGATCGCGCTATGCTACCGCCGAGCATGACCGCTACAGCGCTAAGTGCGATTTTCGGGGGGCACGTGAGCATTCTCAGCGGATCGTCGATTCTGATCACGGGCGGGACGGGGTCGTTCGGCAAGGCCTTCATCCGCCATGCGCTCGACTCGCTGGGGGTGCGCCGCTTGGTGGTCTTCTCCCGCGACGAGCTCAAGCAATACGAGACCAGGCAGCTCTTCGGCGACGACGAGCGGCTGCGCTGGTTCATCGGTGACGTCAGAGACCGCGACCGCCTGACCCGCGCCATGCACGGCGTCGACCACGTCGTCCACGCGGCGGCGCTCAAGCAGGTGGACACGGCCGAATACAACCCGTTCGAATACGTCCGCACCAACGTCGCCGGCTCGCAGAACGTGGTCGAGGCCGCCATCGACTGCGGCGTGCGTAAGGTGGTCGCGCTCTCCACCGACAAGGCGTCAAGCCCGATCAACCTCTACGGCGCCACGAAGCTGGTGGCGGACAAGTTGTTCGTGTCGGCCAACCACTACGCGGCCGCGCACGAGACCCGCTTCGCCGTGGTCCGCTACGGCAACGTCGTGGGCAGCAGGGGCTCGGTGGTGCCGCTGTTCCTGCGCCTGGCCGAGCAGGGCAGCAGCCTGCCGATCACCGACAAGCGCATGACCAGGTTCTGGATCACTCTCGAGCAGGCCGTCAGGTTCGTGGTGGACTCGTTCGACCTGATGCGGGGCGGCGAGCTCTACGTGCCGCGCATCCCCAGCATGCGCATCACCGACCTGGCCGAGGCGCTGGCACCGGACAGCCCGATCTACGAGATCGGCATCCGTCCCGGCGAAAAGCTGCACGAGGAGATGATCGGCCCCGACGACGGCCGCAGGGCGCTGCGGCTCCCGGACCGCTTCGTCGTCCAGCCCACGATCGCGACCTGGGGCTATACGCCGCCGCCCTCCGGCGAGATGTTGCCGGAGGGCTTCGCCTACCGCTCGGACACCAACGACCAATGGTTGTCGGTGGACGATCTGCGCACCATGGTGACAGGCTGATGCTCCCCTACGGGCGGCAGTCCATCGCGGAGACCGATGTCGAGGCGGTGACCCGCGTGTTGCGCGGCGACTGGCTGACCACGGGTCCTGCGGTGGGCGCGTTCGAGGCGGAGCTGGCCCGCTGGGCGGGCGGCGTGCCGTGCGTGTCGGTCACGTCGGGCACGGCCGCGCTGCACGTTGCCTACGCGGCGGCGGAGGTGCGCGCGGGCGACGAGGTCATCACGTCTCCGCTGACGTTCGTGGCCACGGCCGCCACGGCGGCGCTGCTCGGCGCGCGAGTGGTCTTCGCAGACGTGCAGCCCGACACCGGCAACCTCGATCCGGACGCCGTGGCCGCGCTGGCCGGCCGCAGGACGCGGGTGGTCACGGCCGTGGACTACGCGGGCCATCCCGCCGACTACGACGAGCTGCGGGCGGTCGCCGACCAGGCGGGCGCGACGCTGGTGGCGGACGCGGCGCACTCGATCGGGGCGGCGTACAAGGACCGGCCCGTCGGGTCGCTGGCGGACCTGACGACGTTCTCGTTCTTCCCCACCAAGACCGTGACGACCGCCGAGGGCGGCGCGGTCGCGGCGGCCGACCCCGAGCGGCACGCGCGGGCGGCCCGCTTCAGGAACCACGGCCTGGTCAGGGACCCGGCCGAGCAGCGGGAGCCGGACGTCGGAGGCTGGCACCAGGAGGTGCACGAGTTCGGGCTCAACTACAGGCTGCCCGACGTGCTGTGCGCGCTCGGCATCAGCCAGTTGCGGCGGCTGGCCGGCTTCCGCGAGCGCCGGCGGGAGCTGGTCTCCCGCTACAACGTGCTGCTGCGCGACGTGCCGGGGCTGACGCTTCCCGCGCAGCGGGCATACGTGTCCCCGAGCTGGCACCTCTATCCGGTGCGCGTCCGCGACGGGAGGCGGCGCGAGGTCTACGACCGCATGCGGGCCGCCGGCATCGGCGTGCAGGTCAATTACGTCCCGGCCTATTGGCATCCGGTGTTCGCGGACCTCGGCTACCGGCGCGGTCTCTGCCCGCGCGCCGAGGCGTATTACGCCGAGGAGTTGTCGCTGCCGCTCTTCCCTGACCTCACCGACGCCCAGCAGGACCGCGTCGTGGAGACGCTGGCGGGGATCCTGGTCTAACGCTCGGCCAGCAGCAGGCAGCCGTCCTCGCCCCGGTCCACCAGGAAATGCCGCTCCGCGACGGTCACGACGGGACGCTGGCGGGTGCGCACCAGCGGGAGCAGCGCCTTGCCCTGGTCGATGACGACCTCCCAGCACGACTCGTCGCCCACCCTCTCGTCGACGTCGGCCAGCGGCACCCGGGCGTGGAAGTCCTGTCCGGCCAGCGACACCGGGAAGTACATCTCCTCGCCGTCGCTCCTGCGTCGCAGCCTCAGCATCGGCTCCCCGTCGCCGACGTCGGACATCTCCCCCGAGAACACCAGATCGCCGCCGTCCACCCGGCACTCGCCGATGATCGCCTCCGCCGTACGCAGCCGCAGGCCCCAGGAGCCCTTGACGGTGCGCACCGGCACCAGCCACACCCCCGACCTGCGGCGCGGCGCCGGTATCGCGGGCGGCAGCCAGCGTGGCCCGCCCACCTTGCCGTCCAGCCGCAGGCCCGGGCCCTTGAGGTCGAGCCGCAGGTCCCACCGGCCGCGCCTGGCGAGCTGGGCGGGGGTCAACGTGGCGGGGTCGAAGGAGAAGGAGAAGGGGAACACGTGCTGGGGCAGTATGTCGCCATCCTCGTCCTCGACGTGCTTCCAGACCGGCGCGGAGTCCTGCTCGCACAGCTGCACGGTCTCGCCGGTCCCGCGTTCCTCCAGCCGGACGCGTAGGCGCGCCCGGCCCAGCGCGCCGACGTCGAAGTTGCCGAGGCCCACCCATCCGGCGCCGGCGAGCCGGCCGTCCCGCCAGTCGAGCTCCACGAGCCTGGCGGACACGTCCAGCTCGTCCGACACGTCCGACAGGCGTCCCGGCAACCACGGATGGCGGCCGTACCAGCGCCTGCGCAGGAAGCCCGCCGGTCTCACCCGGGGGCGGAGCCGGCCGTCGCGGTCCTGGGCGTGTACGTCGACGAGCTCGGCCAGGCGGCGCTCGTGCAGCAGGTGCACCTGCAGCCGGTGCGCGAACGGCACGCTCTGCCACGCCTCGCGTGACACGCCGTCGAGATAGCGGGCGATCAGGTCGATCAGCGCGGGGTCCGCCGACGGGCCCATGGCGGCCACGGCCTCCACCGCGACGCTCATGTCGATGTCCATGGTGTCGCGGTCGAAGTCCGGCTTGAGCCGCGGGGCGCGGCGGGCCAGCAGGTCGGCGGTCTCCAGCACCGACAGGAGGCGGTCGCGGAGGTTGGCCGGCTCCAGGCGGCGCTGGGTGATCGAGGAGCCCGGCTCGTCGCGCTGCCGCCAGTGGTAGACGACCTTGGCCAGCACGTCCACCGAACGCGCGCCGACGTGGGCGGCCATGGCGACGACCTGGTCCTCGTACATGCGCTCCGGGAAGCTCAGGCCGAGCTCGTCCCAGAAGGAGCGGCGGTAGACCTTGTTCCAGAGCATGCGGTCGCGGATCAGCAGCGGGTGGCGGGTGATGTGGGTGCCCTTGACGGGCTTGGCGAACGCCTCCTTGTGGGCCCACGACCGCACCAGCAGGTTCCTGTAGAGGCGCATGACGTTTCCGCAGGCCAGGTCGGAGCCCGTGGATTCGAGCGAGGACACCAGGCGGCCGAGCGCGTCCCGGGGCACCGTGTCGTCACCGTCCACGAAGGCCAGGTAGCGGCCGGCCGCCTGGCGCACGCCGACGTTCCGGGCATGCCCGACCCCGTGGTTGTCCTGTCGGATGAGGTGGATGCGGCGGTCGTCGGCCTGCCTGGCCTCGACGACGGCGGGGCCGCCGTCGTCGCTGCCGTCGTCCACGCAGATCACCTCCAGATCCTTCAAGGTCTGGGCGGCGATGGAGTCCAGGCAGGGTCCGATGTACTTCTCGACGTTGTAGAACGGGACGATCACCGACAGAACCGGCACCTGTGCTCCTCTTCGTCAGCCGGACAACAAGCGGAAGACCTTGCGGGCGACCCTGCGCGGGCGGGACAGGCGGCGCGAGAGCCGGTAGCCGAGCGTTCTGCGGTAGGCGGTGGCTTTGCGCTGCGTCTTGCGGATCTTCGCCCGCGCCCTGACCAGCTCGCGCTCCCGGTAGGACAGCTTGGTCTCCAGACGCGCGACCCGCGCCAGGGCGGCGGTGAGCTGGTCGGCCAGCCGGTCGCGGACGCTCAGCAGGTCGCGGTACGTCGGCGCCTGCTCCGCCAGCTCGGCGGGCTGGCCCAGCTCGGCGTCGAGCTTGCGGGCCCGGTCGAGATCGCCGGAGTCGCAGGGGCGGTCGGCCATGCCGCACAGGGTCAGCGTGAGCTGGTCCGCCTCCAACGGCCACGGCCACGGGTGGTGGTGGCCGGCCGCCAGCAGCCTGACCGCGAACCGCCGCAGGATCCGGCACAGGACGACACGGGGCTCCGGTGGTGTGGACGGGGCCGCCATGGGGCCGATGGCGGCGAACCGCTCGCCGTCGTAGACCAGGCTGTCGGTGGCGGCGGCCGCGTCACCGCCCTGCTCCAGCCAGATGGCGAGGTCTTTGAGCAGCTCGCGGACGGTCTTGACGTCCTCGCGTGCGCACGCCTCGACGAGGATCTCCTCGACGACCCTGCCCGCGGGGATGGGGTGCTCGGCGCCGACGGGGAGCTGTTTGAGCCCCCCGCGGGTGAGCTCGTACAGGGCCGGCCCCTCCTCGATGAGGCCGAGCGGCAGCTCGCCCGCCCCGCCTGTGCCGGGGCTTTCGCCGCCCTGTGGGGGACGGGTGGCCACGGCGAGCCACAGCGGGGCCAGCTCCTCCCCCAGGCGGTGCCGGAACACCAGGCGGGTCAGGTGCAGTGGGTCGGCCACCAGCATGCGGTCGCCGCCCCTGGAGCTCAGTGAGAACGTGAGCGCGTCCGGCAGGCCGGACGTCAGTGCCTCACGCGCGAGCAAGGAACGGGGCGCCTGCCGGCACGGGTACGCCGCATAACGCCGCTGCACCGTCAGCCCCGCCGACTCCAGCCCGGCGTCCAGGGCGGCCGGCCCGCTGGGGTAACTGGGGTCGAAGCCGTGCGGGGCCCACTGGTCGTCGGCGCCGTCCCGGTCGGCGGGCCGGGCCTCGATGAAGCGGTCCACGCCGAGGTCGTTACGTACGCCGAGGACCAGCCGCCCGCCGGGGGCGACGAGTGCGGCCAGGGCGTCGAGGGACTCGATCCACGCGGCGGCCGGCGCCTCGGCGGAGTGCGTACGCAGCAGCCCGTCCAGCGCCAGCACCAGGTCGTACGGCTCGTCCGCGGCGAAGACCTCCAGCCGTCCGCAGAAGATCGCCAGCCCCGGATGGCGTTCGCCGAGCGCGCAGGCGTCGGGATAGGAACGCAGGAGCACGGCCGCCGATGGAGCCTGCGCCGCCACCTCCTCCACGACCAGCTGAGGGTGCGGGCCGACCAGCAGGACCCTGCCGCTCGGCGGGAGCATCCGCCTGAACAGCTCCAGCGCCGCACCCCGCCAGTCCGTCGTGCCGCCCACGTTGGACATGTCAGACCACAGCAGCATTTCCCCACCGATCAAATGGACGTTCTCGGGCGCCTCTGTGCTCATGGCCTCATCGCTCTTGGCCTCACTCCGTGAGGCGCGCTCGGTCGCCGTACGCCGCGCGCTCATGAGCAGCGCACCCGCTTCCATCCGAACATTCGCCGTAGTTCCTCCGGTGTCGCCTGATACTCGAATCCCAGCTCGCGCCGCGCCACCTCGGCCGCCAGCTCCGGATCGACGTGCGTGCCGTGCAGCTCGGGCCAGAGCCGCATGCGGCGCGCCGTGCCGCCGTACTCGGGGCGCTCGTCCTCGAACTGCATCGGGTCCCCGTACACGGCCACCTCGCACCCCACCGAGGCGCCGTAGAACAGCGCGCTGCCGAGCCGGTTGGAGGCCACCCTGCGGTGGCGCCGCAGCTGGACCAGTTGCTTGCGCAGGAAATCGCGCCCCTTGCCCTCCCAGCGGGATCCGCGCTCGCCATGGCAGATGACACGAAACCCCCTCGATTCGTACGCTTGCCGAATGTCCGGGTTCGCGAATTCCAACCAATAAAGGCAGACCGTGACCGGACCAGTCTCGACATTTCGGATTTCGTCGGCCAGCCGGGCGTGGTCGCCCTTGACGGAAGACTTCTCCCAACCGTGAAAGGGATACCAGATCGTACCCTCACGCTTCGGCGTAACGCCCAGCTCAGGCTCTAGGTAAAGGAGGTAAATCCACGGGGCTCCGATGAGATAGTGCCCCCTTCGCCCCATCGACCAGCCCCGGCGTCGCAGCACGTCGGACCAGATGAAGCGGGGGTATCCGGGACTGCACCAGTGGTCGTTCGGGGGAAATCCATGGAGATAGTTCCATCCGTGCTGAAGGAAACCTTGGATCCGTTTTGGCACCTCGTCCGGTAGGCCGCAGTATCTTCCGAGTATTCGGGAGTGCCCGTACCAGTGATTGGATTCGTCCATCATTCCTCCCGTAGCGGTTGGCGCGCCCCATGCGACATTCCCAGCGCTCGAGGCGCCTCACGCGCCGTTATACAGTTCCATTACTCGAGGCGGGGGCTTGGTTTCTCCGCGCCGGAAAATGCCGCTACACTACGTCGTGGCTTGAGGACAGAGAGTGAGTGATCATGAGTCATCTCGATCGCCTGCGGGCCGTCTTCCGTAGGGCGCTCAACCTTCCCGCCGACACCGACGTCGACGGTCTCGAATACCGCGCCATCCCACAGTGGGACTCACTGGCCCACATGGCGTTGATCGCCGCGATGGAGGACGAGTTCTCCGTCATGATCGACACCGACGAAATGATCGACATGAGCTCGTTCGCGAAGGCGGCCGAGCTGCTGGAGAAGCATGGCATCGGCGCCGCCGCCATCTGACCCCCGCACCGCCACACCGTCGGGGCCGCCACCGTCCAGCCCCCGCATCGCTACGCCGTCGGGGCCGCTTCCGTCCGGGCGTCCGGCCGCCACGCGAACGGAGCAGGAGGAGCCCTATTCCGAGCCTCCTGTCGTGCTCGTCACCGGGTCCACGGCGGGCATCGGGCGGACGATCGCGGTGCGGCTGGCCGCGGCCGGATACGCCGTCGTGGTGCACGGGCGCGACGAGGAGCGCACGTCAAAGGCCGCCGCCGAGGTGGCGGCGGAGACCGGCGGGCCGGCCTTCCCTGTCCACGCCGACGTGGCGAACCCCTCGCTCGTCTCGGCCATGATGCGCCAGATCTACCAGCATCACGGCCGGCTCGACGCCCTAGTGATCAACGCCGGCATCCACGCCGCGGGCCCACTCGGCATGGTCCGCCACGACACGATCAACCGGTTGTTCGAGGTCAACGCGATGGGTGCGACGCACACCCTGCAGGCCTCGCTCAGGCTGCTGCGCCGGGGCACACGTCCCGCCGTGGTCCTGGTCTCCTCGATCATGGGCCGCGCGGGCGGCCGGGGGCAGGCGGTCTACTCCGCGACCAAGGCGGCGATCATCGGCCTCACCCTGGCCGCGGCCAAGGAGCTGGGGCCCGCCGGGATCAGGGTCAATGCCGTCGCTCCCGGCTACATCCAGACGGACATGCTCTCCACGCTCGACGCCGACGCCCGAGAGGCGACGATCGCGGCGACCCCGCTCGGCCGCCTCGGCACCCCGGACGACGTGGCCGGCGCCGTCACGTTCCTGCTCTCGCCCGCCGCGGGTTTCATCACCGGGCAGGTCATCGGCGTTGACGGCGGGCTGACGCCATGACCGCCGCGCGACCGCAGGACGGGCTCGGCGCCGCCGTGCTCCCGCACCCGGACGCGCGGCTCGTGATCGCCGGGGAGGCCGTGGGCATCGGCGGCGATGAGCTGATCAACCGCATCACACGGACGGCCGTTGCTCTCTCCCAGTTGCGGCCGGGCCCGCTGTTCTGCGGCATGCGCAACAACCTCGCGTCCGTGCTGCGCTACCTGGCGGCCTGGCGTTGCGGCCGGCCCATAGCGCTCCTGGACCCCAACCTCCCGGCCGGGACGCTGGCCGACCTGGCGCGGCGGTTCCGGCCTGCCGTGCTGCTCGGATTCGCGCACGCGCCCGACGGCTCGCCGCCGGCGCGGCGCGACGTCCCCGATCCGCATCCCGACCTCGCCGTCCTCCTCGCCACTTCGGGCTCCACCGGCAACCCCAAGCTCGTACGCCTGTCACGCACCGCCGTCCTGGCCAACGCCCAGGCCATCGCCACGGCGCTGTCCATCACGCCCGGGGAGATCGCCCCGACGAGCCTGCCGCTGCACTACAGCTATGGCCTGTCGGTGCTCAACAGCCACCTGGTGGCGGGCGCGTCCGTGATGCTGACCGAGGCCGGGCTGCTGGAGCGGTCGTTCTGGACGCACCTCGACGCGCACCGGTGCACGTCGCTGGCCGCCGTTCCCTACCAATACGAGATGCTGCGCCGGCTCCGCTACGACCGGTCCGAGCACCCGACGGTCACCACACTCACCCAGGCGGGCGGGCGGCTCAGCCCTGAGCTGATCGCGGAGTTCTCGAAGCAGGCGGACCGGTTCTTCGTCATGTACGGACAGACGGAGGCCACCGCCCGCATCGCCGTCCTTCCGCCGGACCGGCTCGCCGAGAAACCAGGCTCGGTGGGGGTGGCCGTTCCCGGGGGACGGCTGGAGATCGAGGATGGCGAGGTCGTCTACCACGGTCCCAACGTCATGATGGGTTACGCGGAGACGGCCGCGGACCTGGCCCGAGGGGACGATCTGGGTGGTGCGCTGCGCACCGGCGACCTGGGGTGGCTGGACTCCGAGGGTTTCCTCTCCATCACCGGGCGGCTCAAGCGGATCGCCAAGATCTTCGGTGTGCGGGTCAACCTCGACGACATCGAGCGCCTCCTGCGCGACTCCGGACCGGTGGCGGCCACCAGCGGGGACGACCGGGTGACGGTGTGGGCCGAAGGGCTCGACGCGGCCGGGTGCGCGCGGCTGGCGCGGCGGCTGGGCGCCGAGTTGCGGGTGCATTGGAGCGGGTTCGACGTGCGCGGCATCGACCGTCTGCCCCTGCTCGCCACCGGCAAGATCGACTACCGCGCCCTGGAATCCCGCGCATGACCAGCGTGCGGCGGGCTGTGGTGGGTGGATGCACACCGGATGGGCAGCGACTGCGGCAGGTCGATGGGCACCGGGTGGGTGCGGGCACACGGGGAGGGGGCGTTGGGTGAGCGTTTTCACGATGGATGAGGGCGAGCGGGAAGCGGTGCTGGTGCCCGAGCTGGCCGCCCTGACAGAGCGGCACAGGGAAGCCTGCCTGCCCTACCGCCGGATTCTCGACGCGACCGGTGCGGCACCACCCTACGAGCGGCTGGCGGACCTGCCGTGGTTGCCGGTGCGGCTGTTCAAGACGCATGAGTTGCGCAGCGTGCCGCAGGAGCAGGTGTTCAGGGTGCTCACCTCCAGCGGGACGACCGGGCAGCGGCCGAGCCGGATTCACCTCGACCGGGAGGCGGCAGCGGCGCAGACGCGCATGCTGGCGGCCACGCTCAGGGTGGTGCTGGGTGAGCGGCGACTGCCGATGCTGATCGTGGACAGCCGTTCCGTGGTACGCGATCCCACGCTGAGTGCCCGCGGGGCCGGCGTGCTCGGGATGATGAACTTCGGCAGGGACCACACGTTCGTGCTGGACGAGCAGGGGCGGGTGGACGCGGAGGCGGTCAAGGACTTCCTGGCGCGGCACGGAAGCCGGCGGTTTCTGATCTTCGGGTTCACGTTCATGGTATGGCTCTGGCTGCGGGACCTGGGGGCGGATCTGTCGCAGGGGGTGCTGATCCACTCCGGCGGGTGGAAGCGGCTGGCCGAGCAGGCCGTGGACAACGCCGAGTTCCGGCGGCGGCTGGCCGCGGAGTGCGGGCTGACCAGGGTGCACAACTTCTACGGGATGGTCGAGCAGATCGGGACGATCTTTCTGGAGGGGCCCGACGGGGATGGGCTCTACTGTCCTGACTTCGCCGATGTCGTGATCCGTGATCCGGAGACCTGGCAGGAGGCGCCGAATGGCGTGCCGGGGTTGATCGAGGTCGTCAGCACCTTGCCGACGTCTTATCCGGGTCATGTGCTGCTCACCGAGGATCTCGGCGTGGTGCGGGGCGTCGACGACGGGGCCTGGCCGGGGAAACGGTTCGAGGTGCTCGGGAGGTTGCCCCGGGCGGAGGCGCGTGGTTGCAGCGACACCATGGGGCAGGGCTGATGCTGGAGGATTCGACGCCGACGCTATCGGGGGTGGACGGCGGTGCGGCCGCCGCGGGTGATGCGGTGGTGTGGGTGCGGTTCCCGCGGGAGGAGCGCGTACCCGTGGAAATGCTGCTCTCGCAGGTGCGGGGAGGGCTGGAGGTCGGGGACGAGCGGGTTCGGGAGTTCCTGGCGGCGTTCGGGAGGCGGCTGTTGCGGCCGGCTCTGGCGCGCCGGCATCCGGAGCTCGGGTCGCTCGGGTTCTTTCTGCGGCCCAGCGAGCTGGCCCGCACGCTCGAGAGCATGGCCGGCGAGCACGTACGCGTACCACGCGGCCTGATCTTCCACATCCCGCCCGCGAATGTGGACACCGTCTTCGTCTACTCCTGGGCCTTGTCGGCCCTGATGGGCAACCGCAACGTCGTCCGTCTTTCGCCGCGCTCCGGCGCGGTCGCCGAGGTGATCGTGGAGACGTTGCACGAGGCGCTGGCGCAGGCCGACCCCGTCGTCGGCGAGACGCAGCGGATCGTCTCCTACGATCGCTCGGCCGTGGAGGTCACCGCCACCCTCTCCGCTGCATGCGACCTGCGGGTGGTGTGGGGTGGCGACCGTACCGTGCACGACGTCCGGCGGCACCCGCTGCCGCCGCACGCCCGTGATCTGACCTTCCCCGATCGGTCCTCGTTCGCCGTGATACGGGCGGCGGCGTGGTTGTGTGCGCCGCGGGCCGCTCGGGTGACCGCGGCGGAGGGGTTCGTCAACGACGCCTACTGGTTCGACCAGGCGGCCTGCTCGTCGCCGCGGACCGTGTTCTGGGTGGGGGCGCAGGGCGACTGCGACGCGGCGCGGGCCGACTTCCTCGACCACGTGTCGCGGGTCGTCATGGCGCGCGGGTGGGCCGTCGACGCGGCGATGGCCGTGGAGAAGCGGGTCGCCACCTACGGGCTGGCCGCCGAGGGGGCCGCGGAGAGCGTGGAGTTCCGCGGGAACGCGCTGGCCAACGTGACTCTGGCGGCCGCCGCCCGAGCACCGAGGCGGTGGCTGGGCGCCGGGACGTTCGCGCACGCCAGGCTCGGCTCGGCCGCCGAGTTGGTGGGACTGGTCGAGCGGCGGGACCAGACGTTGACACACTTCGGGTTCGGGCGACCCGAGCTGGAGGAGCTGGCCAGGGCGCTGGCCGGACGCGGAGTCGACCGGATGGTGCCGGTGGGCGGCGCGCTCAGTTTCCATCGGGTGTGGGACGGGATCGATCTGCCGGTCGAATTCACCCGGCTGGTCACGGTGATCCGGTGATCTGCCGGCGGTTTCCGGTCTCATGACGATCGCACCGCCTGAGAGCGCGCGTGCCGTACCAGCGCGGCCGTTGAGCCGCCGTCTCGGCTCGGGGTGGTTGCCCGCGGGCGTCGTGGCGGCGGGCGCGGTGGCCGTGTTCCTGTGGTGCGGGGTATCGGCGCGTGATCTCGCGGCGTTCGCCGCGTATGTCGGGATCGGGGTGGCGCTGCCGGGCACGCTGCTCTGGCGGGCGCTGACCGGAGGCGGGAGGTCGACGGCCGAGGACGTCGCGGCGGGTTTGGCACTCGGGTACGCGGTCGAGGTGCTGGCCTACATCCCGGCCAGGGCGGCAGGGTTGCCGCTGCTCGTGCTGGTCCCGCCGGTCGTCGTGCTCGGCACGTTCCTGTGCGTGCCGGGGCTGCGAGGGCACTGGCGGGGCCGGGCCGAGGAGCGGATGCCCGGGTGGTGTGCCTGGGCGCTGGCGGGGGTGGTCGGCTACCTGATCACGTGGAGCACACTGTCGCTCTACCGGGTGCCGATCGCGAGCGCGTACGTGGACATGCCCTACCACCTGGCGCTGGTCGGCGAGGTCAAGCACCACCTGCCGCCCACGTTGCCGTCCGTGCTGGGCGAGCGGCTCTCCTACCACTGGTTCGTCTACGCCGACATGGCGGCCACGAGCTGGGTCACCGGGATCGAGCCCGTGACGCTGGTTTACAGGCTGTCGACGCTGCCGATGTCGGCGGCGATGGTCGTGCTGGTGGCCGTGCTGGGGCGGCGGCTCGGCGGACGCTGGGGGGCCGGGGCGGCGGCGGTCGGGATGACGTACTTCCTGTTCAGCCCGGTCCTGCAGGACGGCGTGGTCTTCACGGCGCGGTCGATGTTCACCGCCTGGGCCAGTCCCACGCAGACGTTCGGGGCGTTGTTGTTCGCGCCTGTGGTGCTGATCTTGCTGGCCGGCCGGTCGCGGGGAGTGTGGGTGGCGCTGGGCGTGCTGCTCCTGGCGCTGACCGGGGCGAAGGCCACGTTCCTGCCGTTGCTGCTGGCGGGGTTGCTGATCGTGGTCGCGGTGCGGTGGGTGGTGGAGCGGCGGGCGCCGGGCAGGTGGCTGGCCGCGGCGGGCGTCACGCTGGTGTGTGTGCTCATCGCCCAGTTCGTGGTGTTCGGGCGGGGGGCTCAGGGGATGGCCGTCGCGCCGTTCGCGACGATGCGGGCGCTGTGGGGGGCGGTGGCCGGCATCGAGACGCCCGCGCTGGCCTCGGTGTCCCTGGTCCCATTGGCGGTGCTGACCCTCGTGCATCTGTTCTGCCTGGCTTGTGTGTGGGGCGGGGTGGCGGGGCTCGGGCGGCTGGTGCTGGAGCCGCCGATGGCGTTGTTGCTCGGGATGGGGGCCGCGGGGATCGGCGCGGCCGTGATGCTGGGGCATCCGGCGGAGTCGCAGCTCTACTTCCTGGAAGGTGTCCGGCCTTACCTGTCGATCGCGGCCGTGTGCGGGGTGCTGGCCCGGGGCGCGACCATGAACACGCCCTGGCGAGCGCGGGCCGTCGGGTGGACGGTGCTCGGGGCGGGCGCGGCCGTGGCGGCGGCGCAGGTCGAGGTGGCCGGAAGTGCGCTGGAGCGGGTGGTGGTGCCGTACCTGGTGCTCGCGGTCGCGGCGGTGGTGTTGTGGCGGTGCGGGGGCGTGCTGGCAGCGGTGGCGTTGCTCGCGGGGTACGCGGTTCCGGCCTCCGTCCGCGACGTGGTCGCGCACGTCACGCCGGCGCCCGGGGAACGCGAAAGGCTGATCCCCGACGGCGCGCTGGAGGCCGGCAGGTGGTTGCGCGACCACTCCTCCCCCGCGGACGTGGTGGCCACCGACCTGCACTGCCGTCCCGTCCCGCGACGCTCGTGCGACAGCAGGCACTACTGGGTGTCGGGGTTCACCGAGCGGCGGGTGCTCGTGGAGGGCTGGGCGTACGCCGAGAGCACGCAGTCGCGCACCCCGTTGTTCGAGACGTCCTACCTGAGGGTGCCGTTCGTGGACCCTGCCCGGCTGGCGGCGAACGACGCGGTGTTCGCTGCGCCGACGGCGGAGAACGTCCGGCACCTCGCCCGCGAATACGGGGTCAAATGGCTTTTCACCCGGGCGAATCCTGATTTGCGGAAATTCGCCAGGCTGCGGTTCCGCAACGGGTCCTTCTCGGTTTACGAAATCACCGGAAAGTAAAGTCACCCCCTGCTCCGCGGAATGGGCAGGAGAAATCGTACGCGTCCCGCTGGACGCCCCAGCAACATTTCCCTGGACGTACGGCCACAGGCAAAGGATCAGGGAATCTATGGACACGCGTGCCGCCACGGAGCCGGCCCCCCGCGTCCTCGACACCGCGGCCCGGCTGGCGAGCGTCGACATCGTCATCCCCGTGCTCAACGAAGAGCGTGCCCTGCCGGGCTGCGTACGTACGCTGGCGGCCTTCCTCGACGACGGCTTCCCGCTGCCGTGGCGCATCACGATCGTGGACAACGGCAGCACCGACGCCACCTGGCCGATCGCCACCGCGCTGGCCGGCCAGTTCGAGCGCGTGCACGCCCGCAGGATCGACGTACGGGGCCGGGGCGCCGCGTTGCGCACGGCCTGGCGGGACAGCCCGGCCGACATCGTGGCGTACATGGACGTGGACCTGTCGACCGACCTCGACGCCCTGTTCCCGCTGGTCGCGGCGGTGGCCAGCGGACACTCCAAGATCGCCATCGGCACCCGTCTGGCGCACAGCGCGCGCACCCGCCGCTCGCTGCGCCGCGAGCTGGTGTCGCGCGCCTACAACGCCCTGCTCAGGTACGGCTTCGGCGCCGGGTTCAGCGACGCCCAGTGCGGTTTCAAGGCGGCCAGGACCGACGTGGTGCGGCCGCTCATGGACAAGGTCGAGGACAACGGCTGGTTCTTCGACACCGAGCTGCTCCTGCTGGCCGAGCACAACGGGCTGCGCGTGCACGAGGTGCCGGTCGACTGGATCGAGGACATGGACTCGCGGGTCCACGTGGTCAGGACCGCGATCGACGACCTGAAGGGGCTGGCGAGGCTCGCCTGGTCGATGTCGACCGGCCGGGCGAGGGTCGAGGTGACCAGGTCCGAGCCGGCGCCGAGGCACCCGGACGCGGTCGTGGCCCGGCCACGGGCGGTGACCTTGGCGAAATTCATGTCATTCGCCGCTATCGGCGTGTTCTCCGTCATCCTGTACACGCTCACTTATCTCCCGTTGCGCGCATTCTGGCCGCCGGCGACCGCGAATTTGGGGGCGCTGGTCCTCGCCGGAATCCTCAATACCGAGGCGAATCGCCGGTGGACGTTCGGCAGGGTGAGACGCAGCACGATGCATGTGCGCGCGGCCGTGCTCTTCGTGGCCAACTATGCGCTCACCACTGCCGCCGTGCTCGCGGTGCCGCCGCACGCCGGACGGCCGGCCGAGGTGGGCGCGGTCGTCGGCACGTACTTCCTGCTCATCGCGATGCGCTTCACCGCGCTGGATCGCTGGGTCTTCTCCCGTACGAGGAACTGAACATGGAAACCGCAGAGATCCGCCGCCTGATCGCGCTGGAAGACAACCACTGGTGGTACCGCGAGCGCCGAGCCATTCTCCGCAGAGAGCTACGCGGGCTCGGCCGCCCGGGGCGGGCGCTGGACATCGGGGCCGCCGGCGGCGGGAACACCAGGGTGCTGGTCGAGGAGGGCTGGGACGCGACCGCGACGGACACCAGCGCGACCGCCATCGAGCTGGCCAGGCAACGCGGCATCAAGGCCGTGTGGGCGGACGCGCGGGAGCTGCCGTTCGAACCGGACAGCGTGGACCTGGTGACCGCGTTCGACGTGCTGGAGCACATTCGCGAGGACCACCTGGTCACCGCGGAGATCGCGAGGGTGCTGGCGCCGGGTGGGCACGTGTTGATCGCAGTGCCGTGCGACATGGCGCTGTGGTCGGCTCACGACCACGCCGTTGGCCACGTCCGCAGGTACCACCGCGACTCCCTGACCGGCGTCGTCGAAAAGGCAGGGCTCCAGGTCCAGCGGATCTGGAGCTGGAACGTGCTCCTGCGGCCCCTGGTGGTCCGGCACCGCCGCCGTTCCCAGGGCAGCGACCTGCGTCAGATGCCGGCAATGGTCAACGCGGGCCTGTCGGCGATCGTGGCGGCCGAGCGGTACTTGCCGGTCAAGTCGCTCAAAGGCGTGAGCCTGTTCCTGCATGCCCGGCTCGGGGGGTGAGTACGGGCGGGCGGCGTTGGCCTAGGCTGTGATTCGTGGTGATTCACGCCTTACTCGCGGCCTCGCTGGCCCTGACCTCCGTCCCCGCCTCTCAGGCGCAGGTCGACTGCGCCCGGGTGAAGTGCCTGGCGCTGACCTTCGACGACGGACCGGGAGCGACCACGCCCGCGCTGCTCAAGACGCTGAAGCAGGCGGGGGCGAAGGCGACGTTCTTCCTGGTGGGCAAGCAGGTGGAGAAGCGTCCCAAGGTCGCCGCGCAGGCGGTGGCTGAGGGGCACGCGATCGGCAACCACACCTACTCCCACGCCTCCCTGCCGACGCTGCTCGACGACGAGATCCTCACGGAGCTTGATAGCACCCAGGAGATCATCGAGGAGGCCACGGGGCGCCGGCCGGTGCTGTTCCGCCCCCCGTACGGGCACACGGACGAGCGGGTGCTCGGAATCGCCGACGAGACGGAGCTCGCGCAGATCATGTGGACGGGCACGACGCTCGACTGGCAGCTGCGTGACGCCAAGAAGATCAAGGCGGCGGTCCTCAGGCTGGCCAAGCGGGACGGCGTGATCCTCATGCACGACACGGTGCCGGCGACCGTGAAGGCCATGCCGGGCATCCTCAAGGAGCTCAAGAAGCGCGGCTACCACCTCGTCACGGTGACGACGCTGCTGCGCGGCAAGGGCCCGAAGTCCGGAGTGAGCTACTTCTAGCGGTTCTGGGAGACATGGGGAGCGACACAACCGTCGAAAAGCCCAGGCCATGGGCCGGCCTCGCGACCTTCCTCGTCATCCAGGCGGTGCTCGGATGCTGGTGGGCGGCCTTCTACCCCGGCCTGTTCAGCCGCGACTCGGTCCTCTACCTCAGCCACACCATCGTCGGCCCCTGGGTGAGCGACCACTCCGTGGTCTACGACGCGCTGCTGTGGCTGAGCTTCAGGACCACCGGCGACCTGGGCGCGGTCACGTTCGCGCAGACCACGGCCATGGCCGGGGCGTTGTCGTTCCTGGCGCAGTCGCTGAAGGCGCTCGGCGCCCCGCGCCGGGCCACCACTGCGGTGGCCATGCTCATGCCGCTGGCGCCGCCCGTGGGGGCGTTCTCGGTCACGTTGTGGAAGGACGTGCCGTTCACGATCTGCGCGGTGGCGATCGCGGGGCTGTGCGCGCGCTTCGCGGCCGGCCGCAGGGTCACCTGGCCGGAGCTGGCCGGGCTCGGGGCGCTGATGCTGGCGCTGGGCTTGTTCCGCGCGAACGGCTTCCTCGTCGTGGGCGTGGCCGTCGTCGTGCTCGTGCTGATCGTCACGACCATGCGGGTGCGCCTGCTGCTCGCCGGCACGGTCGCGGCGGCGCTGCCCCTCGTGCTCACGAACCTGGTGTTCCCCCAGTTCGGCATCGTCGCCCCGGCGAAGACGTACGTGTATCACACGGCCTTCGGGGACATCGCGGTGGCGTACCGGGACCGGCCCGACCTGTTCAGCGCGCAGGACAAGACGCTCATGGCATCAGTCGCGCCGCTGGACCGATGGTGGTGGGGCGGGACGTGTTACACGATCAACCCGCTGATCTGGCGGGGCGACTTCAGCTGGCAACAGGCCGACGCGCGCACCACCGAGCTGCTCGACCTGTGGAAACGGCTGCTGGTCAGCGAGCCGAGACTGATCGTCGAGGCGCGGCTCTGCCGGGGGGCGATCGCGTGGAAACCGGTGCAGGACCCGTTGCACACGGGTGGGGCGACGTACCGGTTCTCGCGCCGGCCCACCGCTGACAGTTACGTCGGGCCGACCAAGGTGCCCGATTTCCCGGGCCGGGAGGTCTACTCGCTGCGGCCGCTGTCGTCCGAGCTGAACCAGGTGGCCGACGGCTGGCTCACGGCTTCGCTGGCGCCCGAGTACGACTGGGCGCTGTGGCGGGGGGCGTCGTGGGCGTACCTGTCGTACCTGGCCGTGGGGCTGGGGGCGGTCGTGCTGCGTAACCGGTACGTGGTGGGGGTGGCGGCCGTGGTGGCCGGGCAGCAGCTGGCGGTGCTGGCCAACATCTCGGCGCAGGACTTCCGGTACATGGCCTCGCCGATCTTCGTTGGGGTGCTGCTGGTGCCGTTGCTCGTGAGGAGCGCGGGAGTGCTCCTGGTCCGGCTGGTACGGCGGCCGCGCCCCGAACCAGCACCAGAGACACCGGAAGCAGCACCCGAGACAGTTGAGGCACAGGAGGCAGCACCCGAGACAGCAGAGGCAGCGGAGGCAACACCGGAGACAGCAGAGGCAAAGGAGGCAGCCGAGCCTTCAGCGGAGCCGGCCAAGAAAGAGCAACCGTAGCTCGCCTGGCCTCGCCTCGCCGGGACGCCTCGCCGACCCCGGCCGGCGAGACGTCCCGCACTCACTACCAGTCGCCCTTGTAGAGCTGGCCGCGGACCGCACCGCCCGGGAACTCGGCGTTGTGCAGGTTGGCGTACCAGTTCTTGGGATTGTTCTTGATGCGGGTAGCGACCTGGGCGGGAGCGGTGGCCGTGCCGGCCAGCCCGTTGACACCGGCGGGCAGTCCTTTCTCGGCCGTGAAGAACGGCACCGCGACCGGGCCGTTCTTGCCCTTCGGCGCGCGGTGGATGTGGGCGGCGGTCGGTGCGGCGACGCGGTTCCAGGCGGCGGCGAAGTGCACCCGGGTGCCCTTCACCCAGACGAGCCAGGCGGCGCGTCCGTCGGGGTCGCCCACCTTCATGCCGGGCGCCGGCACCTCTTGGCTACCGTCGGCCACCGCGGTGAGCGTGGACCGGTTACCGACGGCCAGCACGGACTCGAGCACCACCGGCCGGATCCGGTGCAGTTGCGCGCGTACGGCGCCGCCGGGGAACTCGCCGGTGTGCAGGTTGGCGTACCAGCCCCGGGGGTTGTGCATGATCCTGTTGAGCAGTCCGAGGTCCTTGACGTAGACAGTGCCCTTGACAGCGCTGAGCGAGGCGGGCAGCGCCTGGCCGAAGAACGGGATCCGGACGTCGCCGTTCTGGCCGGCGTGGCCTCGGTGAATATGGAAGCCGGTCGGCGAGGCCACCTTGTGCCATCGGATGGCGTAGTCGACTCGCTGGCCGTGGATGCGGATCACCGCGATCGCACTGCCGTTGCCGTCACCGACCTTCATGCCCGGTGCGGGCACTTCGTTGTCGCCCACGAGCTTCGCCGCGAAGTACATCGGGGTGTTCGACTCGGCCTGGGCGGCGACCGGGCTGAGGGAGGCGCTGATCAGCGCGGTGGCGAGCGCTAGGCCGGGAACGGTGAGGATGCGCTTCGTCATGATCGACCCTTTCAGAGGCCTCGAGGGGTGAGGCCCCCTATAGCGGAGGTGACGCAGGGTGGTACGCCCCGCGTCATCCGCTGGGTTCAATCCGCGAATGTGGACAAATACGCATTCGAGCCCGGCCACGGCCGGATGAACCCTCCGGTTCGCGGCCCCGTACCTCTCGAAGATCGGACTATCCCGACACCGGAAGGAGGGGTCGCATGCGGATTCCATCGGGGGGAAGACGATTCAGACCGTGGTTAGGGGCCTTGTGCGGGAGCATCGCGCTCGCCCTGTCAGCCACCCCGGCATTCGCGCACGCCGGCACGGTCGCAGCACAGACCATCGTCTGCCCAGGCGTCGCAGACAAACTTCCCGACATCCCGGCCGCCGCCCAGGCCGAGGTCGACCGCAACCTCGCTCTCCTGGACAAACAGCTCCAGGAGGCCAACGACCGGCTGGCCCGCTCCGTCGGCCAAGGAGGCCCCAACTTCGTGCAGAACGCCATCCTGGGCCCCCTCGCCTCCAAACGAGGCGCCACCATCGACCGCATCGCCATCGCCATCGGCCGCACCGCCGAACGCCCCACCGGCCTCGACAACCTGGCCACCTGCACCCTCAGCGACACGACGGCGCCGGCGCCACCCGGCGACGGCGCGACGTCCACTCCCGCCCCGACCACCACCACGGCACCCGACCCGGGCACAGGACAGAGCATCGTCTGCCCAAGCGTGGCCGACAAGCTCCCGCCAATCCCGGCCGCCGCCCAGGGCGAGGTCGACCGCAACCTCGCCCTGCTCGAAAAGCAGATCCAAGAGGCCAACAACCGACTCGCCACCTCAATCGGGCAAGGAGGCCCCAACTTCGTCAGAAACGCCATCCTCGGCCCTCTCGCCTCCAAACGAGGCGCCACCATCGACCGCATCGCCATCGCCATCGGCCGCACCGCCCAACGCCCCACCGGCCTCGACAACCTGGCCACCTGCACCCTCAGCAACGAGGGAGGCGCAGAGCTGTCGGCCGCCGACTTCGTCGACATCCAGCAGGTTCCGGCCTCCGAACAACCGGAGCCGAGCGAGACCGGCTCGACCGGCACGTTCCTGTCCCGATGCGGCACGAGCAGTGAGGACCGCAGCAACAACGACAACCTCATCACGGCCCCGGGCGTGAGCAACGGAGCCCAGGCCCTGTACGAGTACGTCGGGAACATGTCCGCCGACGCCCTCTCCACCAACGAGAGCCTGGCCGACGCGGACACCACCTGCCGCAACCAGGCCGACCAATCGGCCTACTTCTGGCCGACCTTGCGCGTACTCGGGGCGGACGCCGCCGAGACGGACGGGGACAACGCCGGCACGGCCGTACAGCCGTCGTCGGTGCGGCTGGAGTACCGCGGCAACCCGACGTCGGAGGTCACCACGCCGCCGCAGTTCCTCAGGATGCTCGCCGGCGACGCCAGAGCCGCGACCAACGGCGGCGCCGAAGCCCGCCCGACATGGACCTGTACGGGCTTCACCGACCGCCTGACCGACAAGTACCCGATCTGCCCCTCCGGCAGCGACCTGGTCCGCGTCTTCGACATGCCGAGCTGCTGGGACGGCGAGAACATCGACAGCGCCGACCACCGCACGAACCTCGCCTTCCCCGACGAGGACGGCGCCTGCCCGAGCGGCACGGAGGCCGTGCCGCAACTGCGCCTGACCCTGACGTACGACGACGTCCCCAACACCGAGCCCGAGGGCACGAACGTCCCGTTCGCCGTGGACAGCCTCGCCAGCGAGGCGAACAGCCCGAACACCGACCACGCCGGCGCCATCGTCGTGATGTCGGAGCAGCTCGTGAACAAGGTCGTCCAGTGCATCAACAGCGACAAGGAGTGCTGACGACCTGAACAGACGCACACACGCCGACGGCCGGACATCGCCCTCATGGCGAGTCCGGCCGTCGGCGCCCACAAGGTCAGCCCGGAACCAGAGGCGCGAGCGTGGCCTAGATCACTCCCATTCGATGGTGCCCGGGGGCTTGCTCGTCACGTCCACCACGACCCGGTTGATCTCCCGGACCTCGTTGGTGATCCGCGTCGAGATCCGCGACAACACGTCGTACGGCACCCGCGCCCAGTCCGCCGTCATCGCGTCCTCCGACGTGACGGGCCGCAGCACCACCGGGTGGCCGTACGTGCGCCCGTCCCCCTGCACGCCCACCGACCGCACGTCGGCCAGCAGCACCACCGGGCACTGCCAGATCTGGCGGTCGAGGCCGGCCCGCGACAGCTCCTCGCGGGCGATCGCGTCGGCCTCCCGCAGCAGGGCCAGGCGCTCGCGGGTCACCTCGCCGACGATGCGGATGCCGAGGCCGGGGCCGGGGAACGGCTGGCGCCAGACCATGGCGGCGGGCAGGCCGAGCTCCTCGCCCGCCCGGCGCACCTCGTCCTTGAACAGCGCGCGCAGCGGCTCCACCAGCTTGAACTGAAGGTCCTCCGGCAGGCCGCCGACGTTGTGGTGGGACTTGATGTTGGCGGTGCCGGTGCCGCCGCCCGACTCGACCACGTCGGGGTAGAGCGTGCCCTGGACCAGGAACTCCACGGGGCCGTCGGCCATGATGGCGCGCTGCTCGTCCTCGAAGACGCGGATGAACTCGCGGCCGATGATCTTGCGCTTCTCCTCGGGGTCGGTGACGCCGTCCAGCGCCTTGAGGAAGCGGTCGGAGGCGTCCACCACGCGCAGCTTGACGCCGGTGGCCGCCACGAAGTCGCGTTCGACCTGCTCGGCCTCGCCCTTGCGCAGCAGGCCGTGGTCGACGAAGACGCAGGTGAGGCGATCGCCGATGGCGCGCTGCACGATCGCGGCGGCCACCGCGGAGTCCACGCCGCCCGACAGCGCGCAGATGGCGCGGCCGTCGCCGACCTGGCGGCGTACGGTCTCGACGGACTCCTCGACGATGTTGAGCATCGTCCAGGTCGGGCGGCAACCGGCCGCGTCGAGGAAGTGCTTGAGCACCACCTGGCCGTGCTCGGAGTGCAGGACCTCGGGGTGGAATTGTACGCCGTAGAGGCCACGCTCGGCGTGCTCGAAGGCGGCGACGGGGGTCTCGCGCGTCGAGGCGGTCACCCGGAAGCCCGCGGGCGCGGCCGCGACGCTGTCACCGTGCGACATCCACACCTTCTGGCTGGCCGGCAGGCCGGCGAAGATGATGCCCTCGTCGAGCACCTCCAGCGCGGTGCCGCCGTATTCGGCGACGCCCGTGCGGGCCACCTCGCCGCCGAGCGCCTGTGCCATGGCCTGGAAGCCGTAGCAGATGCCGAACGTCGGCACGCCCGTCTCGAACAACCCGTGCGGGACGGGCGGTGCGCCCTCGGCGTAGACCGAGGAGGGACCGCCGGACAGGATGATCGCCTTAGGTCTCTTGGCCATCATCTCCTCGACAGTCATCGTCGACGGAACGATCTCGGAGTAGACGTGGCACTCGCGCACCCGCCTGGCGATGAGCTGCGCGTATTGCGCGCCGAAGTCGACCACCAGCACTGTGTCGAATTCAGACACCGTGAGAACCCCCCAAAGGCGAAATGCGGTACCCACAGTCTATCGGCCCCGCATATTGCGCCTGGCCTGCCGGTGAGACTCGTGCTAACACAGAACAATGGATCTTGTCTGGCCGGTGACCGCGTGGGCCGTGTGGGTCGCCGCGCTGGCCGTCGCCTTCAAGGTGTCCAGCCGCGAGCGGCCGCCGACGTCGCCTCCTGCGCGGGACGCGCCCCAGCCCGTGGTGGAGCTTCTGCGCGGCATGCGGGCACAGGAGGTGTTCCATTCGGCGCTGTTCGAGCTGGCCGGGCGCGGGTGGGCGACGGTCGAGGGCGACCGTTTCTCGTTGGCGCCACTCCGCCGGGAGCCGCTGCTGCCGTACGAGCGATGGGTGCTGGAACGGGTGGCCGCCCGGATGGCAGGGGCACCGTACGCGCCGGTCATCGCGCTCATGCCCGACGGCGCCGATCTGGAGCGCGAGTTCATGCCATTGGTCCGGCAGTGTGCGATCGATCTCGGTCTGGCGCGACGGCGGTGGCCCACCATGATCGTGCCACTGCTTCTGGCGGCCGCGCTCGTCGTCCCCTGGTACGCCACCGTCTCCCGGTCCGGGGTGTCGTGGGCCGGCGGGATCGCGACGATGGTGTCGTTCGTGGCGGGGATGAGCCTGCTCATGGGCGGGCGGGGATTCCTGGCGACCGCGCGTGGCCGGGAGATCGCCGGGCCGGAGGCGGCGCCCCCCAACCCCGAGCAGGAGTGGATCTTCACGGGCAGCGGCTGGCACGGCGTGGAGATCGAGCCGGCCGAAGCTCGCCAGAACGCCGGGCAGGCTCCCAAGCGGCAGGAGGTCACCGGGCACGTCGTCAAGCGGTGGGTCCACGTCGAGTCGCACGGCGAGCACGGATCGCGGCGCGACTACTACATCGCGCTGCACGACGGCAGCTCCGACAAGGCCACGGCGTTCCGCGTGGAGCAGAGCGTCTACAAGGACGTGCTGCCGGGTGACGCGGTCCGGCTGGTCGTCAAGCCGCGCAGCGGCACCGTGGTCAGGGTGCTCGCCCATGAGCGTCACTGGTAGGACGGCAGGTTCCCGGTCAGCAGGGTCTCGGTCTGCAGTCGCAGCCTGGCGGCGTATTCGGGGTCGGTCAGCACCAGGAACCGCTCCTCGCGGATGGCCTCCACGGCCAGCTCAGCCACCTGGGACGGCTCGATCCCGTCCGCCGCGTGCCTGCCGACATGGTGGAGCGCGTCGAGTTCGTCCCTGGTGGGGGTGCTGACCAGGCCGGGCGGTCGCACGCGTGCCGACTCGGCGATCCGCGTCCTGACCGCCCCCGGGCAGAGGGCGGTCACGCGGAGTTTGGCGCCCGCGGCGGCCAGATCCTGGGCGAGCGCGTGGGAGGCGGCCAGGGCGGCGTGTTTGCTGAGCGCGTAGCCGCCTGACCCGGGCGCGGCGAACAATCCCGCCACCGACACCGTGTTGACGATGTGCCCCTCGGTGTCCTGCTCGATCATGCGCGGCACGAACGCGCGGATCGCGTGCAGCACGCCCCACACGTTCACACCCAGCAGCCAGGCGAAGTCCTCCTCGCTGCGGGTCCACATGTGGCCGCCCTGATAGACGCCGGCGTTGTTGCAGAGCACGTGCACGGCCCCGAGCTCGCCGAAGCACCGGTTGGCCAGGTGGGCGACGGCGGAGGCGTCGGAGACGTCGGTGATCTGTGTCAGCACCTTGCCGTCCCCGGCCAGCGCGGCAGTCTCCGCCAGCCCGCCGTGGTCGACGTCGGCCAGCATCAGCGACATGCCCTCGGCCGCGAACCGTAACGCCAGGGCCCGGCCGATGCCGCTGGCCGCGCCCGTCACCACCGCAACCTTGCCAACGAGCTCGCGCACGCGATCGACGCTACAGGATCGCGCCGATCAGTCCCAGGGGCGGCGAGCCAAGATCGAGCAGCGCCTTGTGGAAGCGCTGCACGGTGAAGCCCGTCCCCCACTCCGTGCGCGCCCGCTCCCGCAGGTCGAGGATGAGCAGCTTGCCCCAGGTGTAACGGCCGTACGTCGGGTCGAAGGTGGCCCGCCGGGCCTCCGACAGCGCCGCAGGCCCTGCCAGGTGCGTGTCCGACTCGAAGCGCCTGGCGCCTTCCTCGACCGTCATCTGCCCGGTGTGCACGCCGATCGCGCAGGCCAGCCGGGTGACACGGATGAGCGCCTCCACCCACACGCCGATCGCGAAGCGCGGATCGCCGGCCTCGAACCCCTCCTCGACGCACAACTCCTCGGCGTAATGCGCCCACCCCTCGATGAACGACATCGACTGCAGCAGCCGCCGCACCTCCGACGGCGCCCGGCGCAACGCGCGGGCATGCGAGAAGTGCCCCGGCGCCACCTCGTGCACGTTGATCGCCGGCAGCGTCGTGTGGCTGAAGACCTCCAGCCATTCCTCCTGGTCCCGCGCGGGCCAGGAGGGGTCGGGCGGCGTGATGTAGTACCAGGACGGGCCCTCGGGCTCGCCGGGCGAGTTCCAGGCCATCATCGCCATGGCCCAGCGGCGCGACTCGGGCGCGAGCCCGACCAGGCACTCCCCGTCGTGGTAGGGCACGAGGTCCTTCTCGCGGGTGAACGCGATGGCCTTCTCGGTGCCCACCCTGGCCGCCTCGATCACGCCGTTCGCGTCGGGGTGGTCCCTGACCAGCTCTCGTACGACGTCCAGCGGCGGTCCCGAACGCCCCAGCCGCGCACAGGACTCGCCGAGCAGTCCCATGAGCCGGTCCCGCTCGGCGTCGGCCCGCTCGGCCAGCCGGCCGAGGTCCACCGGCAGGCCCTCGGCCGTGCCCATGAGCCTGGCCAGCGCCTCGCCGCCGAGCGCGGCGTCGGGGTCGCCCTCGGCCGCGGCGCGCTCCAGGTGGGCGACGAGCCTGGCGTGAGCCGCCAGCGCGGCCTCTTCCTCGACCCCGGCCGCCAGCCCTCTGGCGGCGCCCATCAGGGACTTCGCAACCGGCGCGCTCAACTGGTCGAGCGAGGCGATCGCCCCGTCCACGGCGTCCGGCCAGAGCGCGAGGTGGGCCGCCTTCGCCGCGGCGCGCTCCTCCTCCGGGCCGTAGTCGCGGTCGTAGCAGGCGAGGTCCAGGTTCGACAGGTGCGCCATCGGGTTCTTGCGGTGCAGCTGCAACTCCCCGAACTGGTAACGCAGGCTCTCCTCGAACACCTTCACATGCTCGGCGTCATGCGGGTCGGCCGGTGCGGCCCCCTCGCCGAGCCGCGCCAGCCCGGCCCGTACGCCGTCGGGCGACAGGTCCTGGATCCGGCCGTCGTATTCGTGCCTGCCGCCGCCCTCGCGTGCCTCGGCCACCATGAGGTCGGTGACCGCCCGCAGCCTGGGGTCAAGTTCCGTCATGGCGCCGACGCTAGCGCACGGGTAATGCGGCGATAAATCACACGACTACCGGCAAATGATGATGTGAAGATGATCGGCATGGCTCTCCAGATCACGACACTCGCCGAGCGCCCCGAGTTCGGGCCGGAGTTGTGGAACATGGACCACACGTGGCCCATGTTCATGCTCCAGGATCCGATCGCCGACCTGTTCTATCCGTTCGCCGACACGATCTACCCCGAGTACGTGCTGGTGGCGGACGACGACGCCGATCCCGGTCGGCTGGTGGCGAGAGCGTGCATGATCCCGTACCGGGCCGATGGGGACGAGCTGCCCGACGACGGATGGGACGGCGTGATCCGGCAGGGCTGGCTGGCCCGCCAGCGCGGCACGCGGCCCGACGCCGTCTCCGCCCTGGAGATCACCGTCCGCCGTGACCTCCAGGGCAAGGGGTTGTCGTCGGTGATGCTGGCGGCGATGCGCGACCGCGCCGCCCGCCACGGTTTCAGCGAGCTGGTCGCGCCGGTCCGGCCCAACATGAAGCACCTCGAACCGCACACCCCGATGAGCGAGTACGCCTACCGCACCCGCGACGACGGCCTGCCGTACGACGCCTGGTTGCGGGTGCACGTGCGGGCCGGCGGCAAGATCGTCAAGGTGGCGCCGCGGTCAATGGTGGTCGCGGGCACGCCGGCCGAGTGGCGCACGTGGTGCGACGTGCCGTTCGACCGCACGGGCACCGTCGAGGTGCCGGGCGCGCTGAACCCCGTGCACTGCTCGATGGAGCACGACCATGTCGTCTACGTGGAGCCGAACGTCTGGGTCAGTCACCCGCTGGGGTGAACTGCGGTGCGGCGGCGCAGCTCAGCGAGGTGCGGGCCGAGGTCCAGGCCTTTCCCGGCGGCCCACGCGTCATTGTGGTATGTCGCCAGATGCCGGTCGGCGGCGTCACCGATGAGCGAGACCACGGTGCCGGACTCGCCTCTGGCACGCATACGTTCGACCAGCTCCAGCGCCGCCCAGAGCGCGGTGCCCGAGGATCCGCCCACCGGCAGCCCCGTCACGTCCCTGATGCGCCTGGCCGCCGCCACGCTCGCCGCATCCGGCACCGGGATGACCAGGTCGACGAGGTCGGGGCGGAAGCCGGGCTCGATGCGCGGCCGTCCGATGCCTTCTATGCGCGAGGGCATGCCGGTCACGTAGTCGGGGGTGTCGAGGGCCCAGCCGGGGAAATACGCCGAATTTTCAGGATCCGCCACGGCAACCCGACACCGCCACCCGCCGCCGCCCGGCGCGGATCCTTCGAGAGTGCCCGATGAGCGGTTCTCCGCTGTCCCTGGCCCGTCTCTTCCGACGGCACCTGAGGCGCGGCCGGCGGCGCTCGGGACGGGACCGTCGGTGTCGGCCGGGTGGTGGGAGCGTAGCCAGTGGCCGAGTGTGGCGGAGGTCGCGCCTGTGCCCGCGCCCGTCACCACCCAGTCCGGGCTCACCTGCCCGAACAGCTCCTCCCCCAGATCATGCGGCGCCGCCCGCCCGAACTGGTCGAGGAAGTGCCCGTCGATCTCCCGGGCCGCGTCGTAGATCGCCAGCGGCGGCGTCACGAACCTGCACTCCCCGCCCAGCGCCTCCACCGCCCGCGCCCGCGCCTCGCTGCGCTCGCCCGGCATGACCACGATGTAGGGCAACCCGAGCCGCCGCGCGAACCACGCCTGCGCCACCGCGGCATTGCCGCCCGTCGCCTCCACCACGGTCGTGCCCTGGGCGACCAGCCCGTCGAGGATGGCCTGCCGGAACAGCGCCCGGGCATGCCGGTGCCGCAGGCTCCCCGTGGGCTGCGCGGACTCGTCCTTCAGCAGCAGCCTGATCCCGGGCGCCGGCACCGGGAAGTCGATCAACGGGGTCGGCGGCCCGGCGGCCAGGACGTCCAGCGCTCGCGCGTTCCAGCTCACCACTCCACCCTGCCAGGCGCTGATCAGGAAGACCCCGCCCGTTCGCCACAGGCGAGCATCACACGTCCAGGTACGTCCGTTCGCCGGGGCCGAGCAGCCGGAGCCGGTCGCCGAAGCCCGCGAACGCCTTCTCCACCGTGTCTCTGCCCTGCGTGAAATGTGCCCAATGCTCGAAGTGCAACGGCACCACGTACCGAGCCTCGAGGATCTCCGCGGCCGTGACGGCGTCGGCGCTCGGCAGCGTCAAATACCCGTCCACCAACGGCGTCCGCGCCCCGCCCGCGAACAACAACGCCACGTCCACCGGCCCCACCCGCTCCGCGACGGCCCGTACGACGTCCAGCGAGGCGTTGTCCCCGCTCACATAGACGGTCGGCAGCCCCTCCCCATCGAGCACGAATCCGGTCACCTCCCCCACCAGATGCTCGGTCCCGTCCGGCCCGTGCTGCGCCGGCACCCCGGTCACCCGCACCGCACCGCCCACCTCGACCGACGTCCAGTTGGGCAGCGCGCGCACCGGCGTGCCCACGCGCTCGGCCGCCGCCCCCGTGGACAACACCAGCGGCACGGACGCCAGGTACGCCCGCCCGGCTCTGTCCAGGTTGTCCGGGTGCTGATCGTGGGAGAGCAGGACGGCGTCCACCGGCCCGACCTCGTCGGCCCCGACGGCGGGGCCGGCGGTCTTCGTGAGTGCCCTGTTCCCGATCGGGTACTCCCCGGGCGCGTCGAACGTGGGGTCGGTCAGCAGCCGCACTCCGCCCATCTCGAGCAGCGCGGTCGGCCCGCCGACGTAACGAATCTCCATGCCCGTCAAGGACACGACGTCGTACCGCCTTATTCCGGCGGGAGCCCAGTGGTGACGGCGACGCCGTGGGGGCCGTCAGATCGTGGCAGCTCAGCGAGGGTTCGCCGCAGATGATCAAGATGGACATTCCGTGTCCTGCCGCTGGCCATCAGGCGCATGCCAGGCGGCCATTCGTAAAGCTACCCATGGGTAGTTTTTGCGGATTCGCGCCATAGCGACAGAATCCCTTCATGGCATCCTTCGCTCAGCTTCGACCCGGAGATCCACAACGGCTGGGGGGCCTGGATCTCCTCGGCAGGCTCGGCGAGGGCGGTCAGGGCGTCGTATACCTCGCCACAGACCACTCTGGCGGAAACGTCGCGGTCAAGTGGCTGCGGCCCGACCTGTCGGGCGACCACGCCAGCGTCGAGCGTTTCCTGCGCGAGGTCCAGGTGGCCCAGCAGGTGGCGCCGTTCTGCACCGCCGCCGTCCTGGGCACCGGGGTCGAGCAGGACCGGCCGTACATCATCAGCGAATACATCGAAGGGCCCTCGCTGCAGCGGGTCGTGCAGGAGGAGGGCCCGCGCTCGGGCACCGTCCTGCACCGTCTGGCCATCGGCACCGCCACCGCGCTGGCCGCCATTCACCAGGCCGGGATCGTGCACCGCGACTTCAAGCCGGCCAACGTGATCATCGGCGCGGACGGGCCCCGGGTGATCGACTTCGGCATCGCCAGGGCGCTGAACGCCACCTCCACCGTCAGCAGCACGGTGGTGGGCACGCCGTCGTACATGCCGCCCGAGCAGATCATGGGGCATACCGTCGGGCCGGCGGCGGACATGTTCGCCTGGGGCAGCACGATGGTGTTCGCCGCCTCGGGACGGGCGCCGTTCGGCAGCGACACGATGCCCGCGGTGATCAACCGGGTGCTCAACCAGCAGCCGGACCTGGGTGTCCTGGACGGGATGCTGGGTGACGTGGTGGCCGAGTGCCTGAACAAGGACCCGTCCCAGCGGCCGACCGCCGAGCAGGTGATCATGCGCCTGCTGCAGCACCCCGCGCCTAAGCCCGGCATGCTCGCGCAGGCCGCCGCCGAGGCGGCCCCGCAGGTGCCCTTCGCGCCGCCGGCGGGCCCGCCCTCGGGTCCGCCGTCGGGCTCGCAGTACGGCCCGCCCTCGAGCCCGCAGTACGGCCCGCCGTCGAATCCGCAGTCCGGCCCGGTCCCCTATCCCGGCGCCGTCCCCCACCCGGCGCCGGGCGCGCATTCCGGCCCGATGCCGCCGCGTCCCCACCAGCAGTGGCAGCAGCCGTCGGCTGCCCCGTACGCGCAGCCGACGCACCCCGGCATGTACGGCCGGCCACCGCAGAAGAGCAGCAAGACCCCGCTGATCATGGGCATCACGGTGGCGACCGCGTTGCTGCTGCTCGCCGGGGTGATCGTGGTCATCCAGCTCGGAAAGTCGGCGGAGGTCGTCGCCGGTCCCGCGGAATCACCGACGTCCGGGCGCACGGGAACCGACAGCACCACCAGCCCGACCGGCCCGCCCGCCAGCTCGGCCACCAATCCGCCCTCGAGTCAGGCGACGGGCCAGGCCGCCGTGCCGCGGACGGGCACCAAGAAGACGCTCCCCGGCGGGAAGATCTCGCTGTACGAGAACCCGTCCGACGCGATCGTCCTGACCTCTTACGAGATTTACGACAAGGCGAAGGACGACTGGATCGACTACGCGAGGGGCTCGCTCCGCGGCTCGTTCACGAAATACGCCGGCAACTGGGAGTCCATGGTCTCGCCCGACGGCCGCTATCTCGCCACCAGGGGCAGGAGCTACAGCTCGGACGACTACGACTTCATCTACATCACCGACCGGGAGTCCAACGATCGCACGACGGTCAAGACCGTCAAGGAGCCGCTGATCAGCAGCATCAGGGCCTGGTCGAAGGACGGCTCGAAGATCCTGCTCAACATGGAGCGGAAGACCGGCGAGGACAAATGGGTCTATCTCGGCTTCGTCATCGTGGACGTGGCCACGAAGGAGGCCACCACGGTCAACGTGTCCGACTCCTCGGTCCGCGACACGGCCTTCGGCTTCGACGGCGCGGACGAGGGCGTGGTCAACGTCTACGGCAGCGAGAAGAACCGCGGCCTGCGCTTCTTCGACACCCGGGGCAAGGCCACACGCTCGTTGCCCGGCATCGGCACGCTGTCGGCCGGCACACAGGACATCTTCTCGCCGTCGGGCAAGGCGTTCGTCACCAACTGCCCCAACGGCGGCGACGGCGACCACTGCATCTGGGACGCCGCCTCCGGTGACCGCCTGCGTAAGTTCTACTCCGACTGCGACAAGGTGCTCGGCTTCTACGACGAGAACCACCTTTACTGCTGGGAGCAGGACAACGGCGTCAACGACGAGATCCAGGTGATCGACTTCTCCGGCAAGTTGTTGCGCAAGCTGCTGGAGGTTCCGGACAACGTCGACTTCAGCCCCGCCTTCACCATCAACCCGCAACCAGGTTCCTGAACCATCGGGCGCGGCAAGCCGTGATGAGGTCATGAAGACGCTGATCCGTACGGCCGTGACCGCCGTGGCACTCGCCACGGTCACGGCCGCCTGCACCTCCTCCACGGGAGGGCCTCCGGCGCCGCCCAAGAAGACGACTCTCGGCGCGGTCCGCCTGGTCGCCTACAACAGCTGCGACGACATGCTGGCGGGGCTGCGCGAGAAAGCGGCGGCGAACGTCGGCCCGTGGGGGTTCGGCGGCGTCATGCCCCTGACGGCGCGGGCGGAGGACACGGCGGCGATCACCCCCAACGCGAAGACGGCCGTACCGGAGCACTCCACGACCAACGTGCACGAGGCCGGCGTGGACGAGCCTGACCTGGTCAAGACCGACGGAAACCGGGTGGTCACGGTGACCGGCGGGACGCTGCGGGTCATCGACACCGCCACGCGCAAGGTCACCTCGACGCTGAAGCTGGCGGAGGGCGACGAGCGGGTCTTCGCCCCCGCCGACCTGCTGCTGTCAGGAGACCGCGCCCTGGTGTTGTTCCGCGGCTTCAGCGACGTCATGTTCAAGGTGTCCAGGGCGCTCCCGTACGGCGACACCCGGTACGTTCTGGTCGACCTGGCCGGCGAGCCCAAGGTCCTGAGCACGGTCAAACCCCAGGGCACGTACGTGGACGCCAGGATGGTCGGCTCCACGGTCAGGATCGTCACCCGCAGCCAGCCGGCCATCGAGCTGCCGCAGCCGAAGGACAACGCCTCGGAGGCCGAGCGGATCAAGGCGAACCAGGCCGCGGTGCGCCAGGCCCCGATCGAGGCCTGGCTGCCCAAGATCGAGATCACCGACGCGTCCGGCGCCGTCAGGAACGACGTGGTCAAGTGCGAGCGGGTCAGCCACCCCGCCGACTACACCGGCACCTCACTGCTGACCGTGCACACGCTCGACCTGGCGCAGGGCGTCACCGCCACCGGCACCGACCCGATCAGCCTCGCGGCCGACGGCGACATCGTGTACGGCACCGGCACGAGCCTGTACGTGGCCAGCAACCCGCGCTGGTGGTCGGTGTTCCCGATGCCGATCGAGGACACCCCGGAGGTTCCCCCGGCGGAGGAGCCCACCCCCGAAGAGCCGAAGCCGACGCCGACGATCCCGCCCGAGGAGACCGAGATCCACCGGTTCGACGTCGGCTCCCCAGGGCCGCCTTCCTACGTGGCCTCCGGCAAGGTCAGCGGCAGGCTGCTGAACCAGTACTCGATGTCCGAGCACGACGGCCACCTCCGCGTCGCCACCACGCTCACCTCGGCCGACGGCAAGAACAGCTCCAGCACCGTCCACGTGCTCAAGGCCGACACCCTGGCCAAGAGCGGCGAGGTCGGCGGGCTCGGCGAGGGCGAACGCATCTACTCGGTCAGGTTCATCGGCGCGGTCGGCTACTGCGTCACGTTCAAGCAGGTAGACCCGCTCTACACGCTCGACCTGCGTGACCCGGCGGCCCCCAAGGTAACCGGCGAGCTGAAGATCACCGGCTACTCGGCGTACCTGCACCCCGGAGGCGAGGGCCGGCTGATCGGGATCGGCCAGGAGGCCAGCGAGCAGGGCAGGACGCTCGGCACCCAGGTGTCGTTGTTCGACGTCAGCGACCCGGCCAGCCCGCGCCGGCTGTCGCAGTTGTTCCAGAAAGACTCCGGGTCCGAGGCCGAGTGGGATCCGCACGCGTTCCTGTACTGGCCGAAGACCGGCCTGTCGGTCATCCCGCTGACGCAGCAGAACGAGTCGGGCGCACTCGTTCTCAAGATCGACGACTCGGGCGTGTCGAAGCTGGGCATGATCAAGCACCCGGCTCAGGCCGGCCAGGACTACCAGCCCGGCATCCAGCGCTCGATGATCATCGGCGACACGATCTGGACGTTCTCCCAGGAGGGCATCCAGGTCAACGACGCCGCGACACTCGCCTCACAAAGCTGGATCCCGCTCCGTTAAGCAACCAGAAGGTGCCGGTTCGTATGCGAATCGGCACCTTTTTTATGGACTTTTCCAGACAAATGATGAAAGCTTTACTGACAGCAGCCTGTCGAGAAAGGGCTTTCATGCGATCACTCACCCCCCTGCTCGCATTGCTCATCGGCGCTCTGGCGTTACCCCTGACGCCACTCCCCGTCTCCGCCGCCGCACCGGACGGCACCTACATCGTCCAGCTCAACCCGGCCATGCGGGCGCCCCGCGGCGTCGCCCAGGACCAGGTGTCCCAGCATGGCGGCGAACTCATCGGCGTCTACGAGCACGCCTTCAAGGGCTACACCGCCCGCCTGAGCGCGGCCGCCGCCGAGCAGCTCAAGCGCAACCCGAACGTGCTGACTGTCGAGCCCGACGCCGAGGTCACCGCCTTCCCGCAGACCACGCCCACCGGCGTACGGCGGATCTTCGGCCCCGACAACCCGAACCTCGACATCGACAGCACCGACGACGTCCGCATCGACGTGGACGTGGCCGTCGTGGACACCGGCGTCGACTACACCCACCCCGACCTGAACGTGGTCGCGCGGGCCAACTGCATGACCGGCGTCTGCCTGAACAACTCCGGCACCGACGACAACGGCCACGGCTCACACGTCGCGGGCACCGTCGGCGCGATCGACAACACCATCGGCCCGGTCGGCGTCGCGCCCGGCGCCCGCATCCACGGAGTGAAGGTCCTCAACGCGGCCGGCTCGGGCACCCTGTCCGGCATCGCCGCCGGCATCAACTGGGTGGTGGCCCGCGCCTCCACCATCGAGGTCATCAACCTCAGCCTGGGCTGCAACGGCTGCTCCAGCAGTGCGATCAGCACCGCGATCACGAACGCGGTCAACGCCGGCATCGTGGTCGTCGTGGCCGCCGGCAACAGCCACGCGAACACCTCGACCTTCTTCCCCGCCAACCACCCCGACGTGGTCACCGTCTCGGCGATGACCGACAACGACGGCCTGCCCGGCGGCGCGGGCGGCAGCAGGCTGTCGTGCCGCAGCGAGACCGACCAGGACGACACCTCGGCGTTCTACTCCAACTACGGCGCCACCGTCGAGATCACCGCACCGGGCACCTGCATCTACTCGACGTGGCGGAACGGCGGCTACAACACCATCAGCGGCACCTCGATGGCCTCCCCGCACGTGGCGGGCGCGGCCGGCATCCTCACCTCGGGTGCTCGCAAGCCGACGACCAGGGCAGGCTCGCTGGCCGTCCGCAGCACGCTGATCTCCACCGGCAACAGCAACTGGACCGACGACTCGGGTGACGGCGTCAAGGAGCCGCTGCTCGACGTGCACGACGCCACGCGGTACCCGCCCGCGCAGTGACCTATAGGCGGGCGGCCTCCTGGCCGCCCGCCAGCTCGCGGGCGATGTCCAGGTGCCCGGCGTGCCGCATGTACTCCTCCAGGACGTGGAACATGATCCACCCCAGGGTCGGCGGCTCCTTGGGCGGCTGGAACCGCCCGATCTGCGAGGCCGGGTCGGACAACGACCGCTTGGCCACGACCTGCCTGGCCCGCTCGCATTGCGCCAGGTAGAACTCCTTGATCTCCTCGAACGACTCGGTGGCGACGAACGCCTCCTCGTCGTCGCGGTCGCCGTACGGGTCCTCGACCGGCTCGCCCGCGAAGTCCCAGACGAGCCACCGCCGCTCCATGTACGCAAGATGCTTGAGCAGCGCGACCGGCGTCCACCCGGAGGGCACCCGGCTCACCTCCGGCTCCGGGAGCCCGTCGAGCACCCGCAGGATCTCCGCGCGGTAGTGATCGAGGTATCCCTCCAGCAACGCGCGGGGATCGGACAGTTGCCGGGACGGTTCGGTCATGCGTCCTCCTTCGTCGGTCGCATGACCGAACTGTTCGCGTGTCTGATTGTTCGCTCGCTTCGCTCACTCACGGCGACCTCCTTCGTCGGTCGCATGACCGAACTGTTCGCGTGTCTGATTGTTCGCTCGCTTCGCTCACTCACGGTGTGCTCACTCCGGTGCGACGACGGGGACGATCTCCGGCGCGCCCAGCCTGATCGCGTCCGCCTCCTGGTCGGAGTCCTGCTCCTGGGAGCGGCGCTCGGCCTCCACGCGCTTGGTGAAGTATTCCACCTCCCTCTTGACCTGCTCCCCGTCCCAGCCGAGCGGCCCGGCCAGCAGCTCCGCCGCCTCCTGCGCCACGGCCGAGCCGCGGTGGAAGGTCTCGATGGAGATGTGCGTACGCCGGGTCAGCACGTCGTTGAGATGCCTGGCGCCCTCATGGGTGGCGGCGTAGACGATCTCGGCACGCAAGTAGTCGTCGGCCCCGGCCAGCGGCCTGGCCAGCGACGGGTCACGCTCGATCAGCTCCAGCACCTCGTCGATGAGGGACCCGTACCGTTGGAGGAGGTGCTCGATCCTGGCCACGTGCAGGGACGAGCTCTGCGCGAGCCGGTGCCTGGAGTTCCACAACGCCTGGTAACCCTCGGCGCCGACGAGCGGGATGCGGTCGGTGCACGAGCGCGGCACCCGCTGGTCGAGGCCGTGTGCCACGGCGTCCACGGCGTCGCGCGCCATGACGCGGTAGGTGGTGTATTTCCCTCCCGCGATCATCACCAGGCCCGGCACCGGATGAGCCACCACGTGCTCCCTGGACAGCTTGGAGGTCTCGTCGGACTCGCCCGACAGCAGCGGCCGCAGCCCGGCGTAGACGCCCTCGACGTCGTCGCGGGTCAGCGGCACCGACAACACGGCGTTCACGTGGTCGAGCAGGTAGTCGATGTCCACCCGGGAGGCCGCCGGATGGGACTTGTCCAGCGTCCACTCGGTGTCCGTGGTGCCGATGATCCAGTGGCGGCCCCAGGGGATCACGAACAACACCGACTTCTCGGTACGCAGGATGATCCCGGTCAGCGAGTGGATCCGGTCACGCGGCACGACCAGGTGGATGCCCTTGGACGCGCGTACGTGGATCTGACCCCGCCCGCCCACCAGCTCCTGGATGTCGTCGGTCCAGACGCCGGTGGCGTTGACCACCTGCTGGGCGCGTACTTCCAGCTCGTCACCGCACTCCAGGTCGCGCACCCGCACGCCGGTGACCCGCTCGCCCTCTCGCAGGAAACCCACCACTTGCGACCGGGGCGCGACGAGGGCGCCGTACGTGGCCGCCGTGCGCAGCGTCGTCATCACGTAACGCGCGTCGTCGACCTGGGCGTCCCAGTATTGAACGGCGCCGGTGAAGGCGGCCTTCTTCAGTGCCGGGGACAGCCGCAGTGCCCGCGACCTGGACAGGTGCCGATGGCCGGGCACGCCGCGGGTGAGCCCGGACGCGTAGCCGAGCATGTCGTAGAGCGCCACGCCGGCGCCCACGTACGGGCGCTCCCAGCCGAAATGGGTCATCGGGAAGAGGAACGGCACCGGCCTGACCAGATGGGGCGCGATCCGCTGGAGCAGGAGCGAACGTTCCTGGAGCGCCTCGCGTACGAGCTCGAAGTTGAGCTGCTCCAGGTAACGCAGACCGCCGTGGATCAGCTTGGAGGAGCGTGAGGAGGTGCCGGAGGCGAAGTCCCTCGCCTCGACCAGCGCGACGTCGAGGCCGCGGGTCGCGGCGTCGAGCGCGATGCCCGCGCCGACGATGCCGCCGCCGACCACGACCACATCGAGCTCCCGCGCGGCCATGTCCTCCAGTGCCGCGGTGCGTTGCGCGGGACCGAGCCCCGCCACACCCCTTCCCGACCCCATAGCTCCCCCAATCGCCTGCGAACCATACCTACCCACGCCCAGCCCCGTACGACCCCCGCCCGGCCGTCCCCGACCCCATGCGCCCGATCCCACCCTTCCACCAGCACCTCATCGCAATGCCGCCACCTGCGCACGATCGCCGGCGTCGTCACCGGCGTTCCGGTCAGGCCACCGGCTGGGGACCTCGCCGCCGGCGCTGTGTCTACCGGCAGCGCCCTGCGAGCTCTCAGCGCCACCTCCAAGCTCCAGCCCCACCAGAACCCCTAGCCCCTCTGAACCCGCAGCGCCATATGAGCCGACGCGATGTGAGCTGGCCGGCCGCGGTTGGTGTGGCCCGGTCGGACGGCCGGTGGACGGTGCGGGGCCTTAGGGAGGGGGAGTTGTCAGGCGCGTACGACCTTGACCCCGGCGTCGGAGAGCTGTCCGGCCACGGCGTCCGGCAGCCGGGAATCCGTGACGAGCGTGTCGATCTGGGAGAGGGGGCAGATGCGCGAGAACGCCCGCTTGCCGATCTTCGAGGAGTCGGCCACCACGACCACCTGCGCGGCCCGGCTGATCAGCAGGTGATTGACGCTGGCCTCGCCCTCGTGGTGCGCCGACGCGCCCAGCTCGACGTCGAGCCCGTCCACACCGAGGAAGGCGACGTCCAGCGTCACCTGCTCCAGCACGCCGGACGCCAGCGGCCCGATGAGCTCATACGACTGCTGCCTGGCCACCCCACCCGTCACCACGATCTTGACGTGCCGGCGCACGGTGAGCTCGGCGGCGATGTTGAGCGCGTTCGTGACGATCGTGAAGCCGGTCTCCAGCGAGGGCAGCGTGGCGAGGGTGCGCGCCAGCTCGGAGGTGGTCGTGCCGCCGTTGAGCCCCACCACGGCCCCCGGCGTGACCAGCTCGGCCGCCGCGGTCGCGATGCGGTGTTTCTCGTCGGCGTGCCTGGCCGTCTTGTAGCGCAGCGGCAGGTCGTAGCTCACGCTCTGCGCGACCGCGCCGCCCCGCGTGCGCATGAGCATCTGCTGCTGGGCCAGCTGGTCGAAGTCCCGCCTGATGGTCGCGGTGGAGACGTCGAGCGCCTGGGCGGCTTCCTCGACCGACAACCTGCCCTCCTGGACCAGCAGCTCCAGGATGGCGTTCCAGCGGTCGTAGCGGGACACGAATGCCTCCTAGCGGATGTGGTCAGGAGCAAGCGTGGCACACCAGGAACGCCCAAGCCACCGCTGCCCATTACTGCGCTTTTCTGCTATAAATAATGCAGAAACAATCAATCAGGGGAGGCATGCGGTGACCACCCACACCGAGGCCGAGATCGCGTCCCAGCCGTCGTGCTGGCGGCGGGCCATCGAGGACGTTCCGGTCGACGTGCTGCCCCGCCGGGGCGAGCGGGTCGCCGTCGTCGGCTGCGGCACGTCGTGGTTCATCGCGATGGCGTACGCCGTCCTGCGCGAGCGCGCCGGGCACGGCGAGACCGACGCCTTCGCCGCCTCCGAGTTCCCCACCGGCCGCCGCTACGACCGCGTGCTGGCGCTGACCCGTTCGGGCACCACGACGGAGGTGCTGGAGCTGCTGGGCCGGATCGACACGGCGACCACGGCCATCACCGCCGATCCCACGACCCCGATCATGACGGCCGCCGGCGAGGTCGCGGTGCTCGACTACGCCGACGAGCGCTCGGTCGTGCAGACCAGGTTCGCCACCACGCAGCTCGCCCTGCTCCGCGCCGGCCTCGGCGAGGACCTGACGCAGGCGATCGCCGACGCCGAGGAGGCGGTGGCCGCGCCGCTGCCCGGCGCGCTGGTCGAGGCCGAGCAGTTCAGCTTCCTGGGCACCGGCTGGTCGGTCGGGCTGGCGCAGGAGGCGGCGCTGAAGATGCGTGAGGCGTCCCGATCGTGGACGGAGGCGTACCCGGCGATGGAATACCGGCACGGCCCCATCAGCATCGCCGCTCCGGGGCGCGTGACGTGGATGCTCGGCACCGCGCCCGACGGCCTGCGGGCGCAGGTCGAGGAGACTGGCGGGACATTCTTCGAGACCGGGCTCGACCCGATGGCCGAGCTCATCCGCGCCCAGCGGGTGGCCGTCGCCCGGGCCTTCGCCCGCGGGCTCAACCCCGACGAGCCCATGCACCTCACGCGATCTGTGATTCTTTCTTCATGAGCCTTACTCTCGCCGACGCCAAGATCGTGACTCCCGAGGGAGTGCACGAAGGGTGGCTGACCATTGAAGACGGCCGCATCACGCACGTCGGCCACGGATCCGCGCCCGGAGCGGGCCTGAGCCTGGGCGGCCGGCACGTCGTCCCTGGATTCGTGGACATCCACAACCACGGCGGCGCGGGCGGCTCGTTCCCCACCGGCGAGCAGGACCGCGCCCGCGACGCGGTGGCGCTGCACCGGCGGCACGGCACCACGACGACCATGGCGAGCCTGGTCACCGACTCGCTCGACGGGTTGACCAGGGCCGCGACGGCACTGGCCGAGCTGTGCGAGGAGGGGTTGCTGGCCGGCATCCACTTCGAGGGCCCCTACATCGCCAGGAGCCGGTGCGGCGCGCACGACCCGACACTGCTGCGCGAGCCGTCGCGGGAGGAGTTCGCGGGGCTGCTGAAGGCGGGGCGCGGGCACGTACGCATGATCACCATCGCGGCCGAGCTGCCCGGCGCGCTCGACATGATCCGCATGGCCGTCGCCGAAGGCGTGATCGCGGCCATCGGGCACAGCGACGCCGACTACGACCAGACGATCCTGGGCATCGAGGCGGGCGCGAGCGTGGCCACGCACCTCTACAACGCGATGCCGCCGCTCGGGCACCGCGCCCCGGGTCCCGTGGCGGCGCTGCTCGACGACGAGCGGGTGACGGTCGAGCTGATCAATGACGGGGTGCACGTGCACCCGGCCATGATGCGGCTGGCGTACGAGGTGGCCGGGCCCGGCAGGACCGCGCTGGTCACGGACGCGATGGCGGCCGCCGGTCTGGGCGACGGCGACTATGGTCTGGGCTCCATGCGGGTACGCGTGGAGGGCGGCGTGGCCCGGCTGGTCGAGGGCGGCTCCATCGCGGGCTCCACGCTGACCATGGACGTCGCGTTCCGCCGCGCCGTGCGGGAGCTCGGCATGTCGCTGCCCGACGCGGTCCAGGTCGCCTCGCTGACGCCCGCACGGGTGCTGGGGCTGGCCGGCAGGATCGGCTCGATCGCCGTCGGCAAGGCGGCCGACCTCGTGGTGCTCTCCGACGAGCTGGACGTGGCCGGGGTGATGAAGGACGGCAGCTGGATCACGGAGCCCCGATGATCCTCACCGTGACGCTCAACATGGCGCTCGACGTGACCTACGAGGTGCCTTCCGTCGACTGGGACGGGGTCAACCGGGTCGGCGCCGTGCACCGGCGCGCGGGCGGCAAGGGCGTCAACGTGGCCCGCGTGCTGGCCACGTTCGGCCGGGACGTGCTGGTCACCGGCCTGGTGGGCGGGCCGACGGGACGGGCGATCGAGGACGACCTGGAGGCGGCGGGCCTGCGGGCGGCGCTGTGCCGCATCGCCGGCGGCTCCCGCACGACGCTGGCGGTCTGCGAGACCGCCGGCACGCCCACCACGCCCGGCCGCCAGGAGGCGCCCACCCCGCACGAGGGGGCCGGGGGCCGGCGGACAGCGCTGTTCAACGAGCCTGGACCTCATGTCACGCCTGACGAGCTGGCCGGCTTCGTGCGGCGCTACACGTCCCTGGCACGCGAGGCCGACGTGGTGGTCCTCTCGGGCAGCCTGCCGCGCGGTGTGCCCGCCGACATCTACGCCACGCTCGCCGGCATCCCCGACGCGCCTGTGATCGTGGACGCCGACGGCGACCCCCTGCGCCACGCGCCCAAGGGCCGCCCTTCGGTCGTCAAGCCCAACGCGGAGGAGCTGGCCAGGGCCTTCCCCGGCAGCGGGGGCGCGCAGGAGCTGCGTAGCCAGGGTGCGGAGGCCGTGGTCGTGTCCATGGGCGCCGACGGGCTGCTGGCCGTGACCGGGGAGGGAACCTTCCGGGCACGGATGCCGTACACCGTGGTGGGCAACCCGACCGGGGCGGGCGACGCGCTCGTGGCCGGGCTGGCGATGGACCAGGCCCGGTCGTGGCCCGACAGACTCAGGACGGCCGCGGCGCTCGGCGCGGCGGCCGTGGCCGCTCCGGTCGCCGGCGCGTTCGACCGCGACGTCTACGCCGACATCCACCCGCAGATCGTCATCACGTAAGGAGCCTGCCATGCCCCTCGCCGCCATCGGCGACATCATCCACCAGTCGCCCGCGGGGGTGGGCGCCTTCAACGTGATCCAACTGGAGCACGCCGGCGCCATCGTGGCCGGTGCCGAAGCGCTCGGCCTGCCGGTCGTCCTTCAGATCAGCGAGAACTGCGTGCGCTACCACGGCGCTCTGGAGCCGATCGCGCTGGCCTCGCTCGCGGTCGCGAGGCGGTCAGAGGTGCCGGTCGCCGTGCATCTCGACCACGCCACCGACCGCGCGCTCGTCGAGGAGGCGGTGGCGCTGGGGCTCGGCTCGGTCATGTACGACGCCTCCGCGCTGCCCGACGAGGACAACGTACGCACCACCGCCGACGTGGCGGCCTGGTGCCACGAGCGGGGCGTGTGGGTGGAGGCCGAGCTGGGCGAGGTCGGCGGCAAGGACGGCGTGCACGCCCCCGGCGCCCGCACCAAACCGCACGAGGCGGTCGACTACGTGGCCAGGACCGGCGTGGACGCGCTGGCCGTGGCCGTGGGCACCTCACACGCGATGACCACCAAGGACGCGGTGCTGGACCTGGAGCTCGTCGCCGAGCTGCGCGCCGCGGTGCCGGTGCCGCTGGTGCTGCACGGCTCGTCGGGCGTGCCGGACGACGTGCTGCGCGATGCCGTACGGCGCGGCATGAAGAAGATCAACATCGCGACGCACCTGAACAAGGCGTTCACCGGCGCGGTACGCGACTACCTGGCCCACGACGAGCGCGTCGTCGACCCCCGCAAGTACATCAAGAGCGGCCGCGACGCGGTGGCTCGCGAGGTCACCCACCTGCTCGGTGTGCTCACGGGCTGAGCTCCTTCCGCATCATCACGGCGGAGCGGCCCTTGACCCCCTCGCGGCCGGTCTCGACGTAGCCGAGCGAGGTGTACAGGGCGATGTTGGAAGCCATCTTGACATTCGTGTAGAGGCGCAGCGCGGGCAGACCGAGCCGGCGCGCCTGCTCCTCGGCGTACGCCAGCAGCGCGCGCCCGATGCCCTTGCCGTGGCTCTCGGGCCGCACGGCGACATTGTCCACCAGCAGGACCCCGTGCTCGGGCACGAGCACGATCAACCCCTGCAGGTCGTCGGTCACGTGCACATGCCCGGCCTCGATGAGCGCGGCGTAGTCGGCCTCCATGGGCACCGGCCGCATGCCGATGACCTCGATCCACGGCTCGTACGCGTCGTGGACCAGCCGCTCCACGGCTGCCCTGTCCTCGGGCCCGGCGAGTCTCATGCGCCCAATGTTGCCAGCACCCGCTCCACCTGTCGCTGGAAGGTCCCGGGCGGATTGCGCGGGCTCTCGTGCGACAGCAGGAACAACCAGGTCATCCCGTGCAGTTTGCGGTAGTCACGCATCAGCCGCTCCTCCGGCGGGCTCAGCTCGAACCGCGCCGCGATGTCCACCTCGCCGTCCACCCACATGGACACGTGCTCGGCCAGCTCCGCCACCTCGAACGCCAGGTCGCTGCGTCCGGAGTCCTCGAAATCGACTCGGCGGACGCGGGCGCCGTCCCAGAGGAAGTTGGCCAGGTTGCCGTCGCCGGCCCCGAACACCGGCCGCATCCCCGACTCGTCCGGCCGCCAGCTCTCCAGCCACCGCAGGCCCTCCTTCACGGCCCGGTCGGCCATCGGGTCCCGCGGCTGCCACTCAGCGCCCCTGTGCCGCACCCAGTCGCAGAGCGCCGCAGGCTGCCACGGACGTATTGGGACACTCTCGAGCACGGCCGGTGGCACCGCCACGTGCATCTCGTCGAGCAGATCGCCCATAGCGGCGACCTGAGCGTCCCCTACGGACAATCCGCGCAGCGAGACACCGTCGATCCTCGTCATCGACACCACGCCGGCCTCGAACGCGATCGGCCGCGGCGTCAGCCCCGGGGCATACTCGGCCAGCAGGCTCAGCGCCCGCCATTCGCGCTCGGCCCCGCCCTGCTTGCCGTCCACGTACCGCTTGATGACGACGTCGCCGTCGTAGACCAGCTCGTGCGTGTGTTGAAGATCGGCCACACGTCAGGGTAGCAATCGCTCCACGGCGCTGGTCACGAGCTTGTGGATCTTCCCCTCGCCGAACACGTCGGGCAGCGTGAGGCGCTCGACGATCAGCCAGTTCATCGCCAGGTAGAGCAGTACGCTCCGGCCGCTTCTCCAGGCGACGGCACTCCCTCGCGTTGACGCCGTAGGAACTGGCGCTCCACCTCGTTGCCCGCCTCCGCGATGGCCGCCTCGTACGCCTGCGCCGCCTCGTCATGCCGCCCCAGCCGCCGCAACAAGTCGGCGCGGACGGCGTGGTAGAGGTGATAGCCGGCCACATCGAGCCCATCGACCAGGGCCAACGCCTTCTCCGGCCCTTCCGACTCGGCCACCGCCACCGCCCGGTGCAAGGCCACGACCGGACTCGGGTCGAACGTCAGGAGCTGATCGTACAGCCGTACGATCTGGCCCCAATCCGTGTCCCCCGCGGTCGGCGCGTCGCTGTGCACCGCGTTGATCGCGGCCTGGATCTGGTAGGGGCCCGGCCGGTCCAGCAGCAGGCAGCGCCGTACGATGGCCTGGCCTTCCTCCACGAGTCCCCGGTCCCACAATCCGCGATCCTGCTCGGCCAGCGTCACCAGCTCACCCGCCGCCCCCGTACGGGCGGCCCGCCGTGACTCGATGAGCAACATGAGCGCGAGCAACCCCATGACCTCGGGCTCGCCGGGCATGAGCGAGACCAGCAGCCGCCCGAGCCTGATGGCCTCCGCGCAGAGCTCTTCGCGGACGAGGCGCTCGCCGGAGCTGGCCGCGTACCCCTCGTTGAAGATCAGATAGATCACGGCCAGCACGGACCGCAGCCGGCCGGGCAGGTCGGCCTCCTCCGGCACCCGGTACGGGATCTTCGCGTCCCGGATCTTGCTCTTGGCCCTGACCAGCCGCTGCGCCATGGTCGTCTCGGGCACGAGGAACGCCCGCGCGATCTCCGCCGTGGTGAGGCCGCCGAGCAACCGCAGCGTCAGCGCGACCTGGGCGTGCGGGGCGAGCGCGGGGTGGCAGCAGGTGAAGATCAGCCGCAGCCGATCGTCCGGTACGGCTCCCTCCTCCGGAGGAGCGGCCTGCTGGGCGTGCAGCAGCGCGGCCTGCGCGTGCTTGTCCTGCCGCACCGACTCCCTGCGCAGCCGGTCGAGGGCCCGGTTGCGGGCGGTGGTGATGATCCACCCCGCCGGACTCGGCGGCACCCCGTCCACCGGCCACCGCCGCACCGCGACCGTGAACGCCTCCTGCACGGCATCCTCGGCCACGTCGATGTCCCCGAAGGCACGCACCAGTACGGCCACGGCGCGGCCGTACTCCTCGCGGAACACCCGCTCGACATCGGGCATGAGGCTGCCTCAGCGCCGCCCGCGCGCCATCGTCTCCACCGTGTTCTTGGCCTCCAGCAGGGACGCCCCGGTCGCCTCACGGTAGATCTTGATGGCCAGGATCGTCTTCCCCCGCTCCAAGGCCTGGTAGAACTCCGGCGGCAGGAACGGCCCCTGAGGGTCCGCGAGCGCGGGATCGATGCCGAGATGCCGCTGAAGGTCCGCGACCTGCCGCTCGAGCCGGGCGATTCTCTCCTCTACGGAATCCATAGCCAAACACTACGCGTCCGGATCAAGAAGCACGCGCACGAGCCGCTTCCCGAACTCCTCCGCCTGATTCGGGAGCCGCCGTGCCCGCCGGGAAACTCGATCAGCTCACGGCCGAGCCGGCGGGCCTCCTTGACGCCGAACCTGCAGGCGAGCGCATAGGAAACGGAAGTTACGGGATGAAGACCACGGCTTGCAGCATCCCCAGTACAGTGAGTGATGGGAGTCCTTACGATGACGGGAGCTGATCGTGAAGGAGGAGTCACAAAAAGTGACTGCAGCTGTCATCACCCTGCACGGGGGGCTTCGCGTCATCCTGCCCGACTCCCCATACCAGATGTGGGTCGCGGGTGAACTCCACGACTATCTCCACATCCCACACGACGGCACCCGAATCGAAATCATCGATGGAGAGCTCGTCGTGTCCCCCGCCCCCCGGTTCCGCCACAATGCCGTCATCCTGCAGATCATCGAGACGCTGGCGAACCGCAGAAATGCCGACCCATCCTACCGATGGCGATGTATCCACAGCAATGAGCTGGGCTTTGTCGCCGAGGAGAACGGCTACATCCCCGATCTCATCGTCATGGACGCCGAGATCTGGCAGGGCGCGTGGGACCTTAACCCCACGCATCTGGTCACCGACCAGGCTGAGATAGTCATCGAAGTAACATCCCCCGCCACGGCAAAGTGGGACCGACCCCCGACGGGCAAGCAGACGGGCAAGGGGAAGTGGTGCGGATACGCAAGGGCCGAGATCCCCTACTACCTGCTCATCGACCTCGATCCGTCCGTCTCGAGAATCTCCCTCTACTCGATCCCCGACCAAGCCTCTGGCGCCTATCTCCACCAGGAGAGCTGGAGCCTCGGCGAGACGATCACCTTGCCGGACCCGATCGAGATCGAGATCCCCACGGAGGACTGGAAGCCCTGGGATTGACCTGCCACCAGCCCTCAGGATCCCCGAGGGCTGGCCAGGTCAGCGCTGGATCGGCGCCACCACGACCTCGACCCGCTGGAACTCCTTGATGTCGGAGTAACCGGTCGACGCCATCGTCCGCTTCAAAGCACCCATCAGGTTCATCGACCCGTCCGCCACACTCGACGGCCCGTGCAGGATCTGCGCCAGCGTGCCCACGGTCCCGAACTCGACCCGCCGCCCCCTCGGCAGATCCGGGTGGTGCGCCTCCGACCCCCAGTGGAACCCGTGCCCCGGCGCCTCGGCGGCCCGTGCCAGCGGCGAGCCCACCATCACGGCGTCCGCCCCGCACGCGATCGCCTTCGCGATGTCGCCCGAGGTGCCCATGCCGCCGTCGGCGATCACATGGACGTAGCGGCCGCCGGACTCGTCCATGTAGTCCCGCCGCGCCGCCGCGACGTCCGAGATCGCGGTGGCCATCGGCACCGCCACCCCGAGCACGTTACGCGTGGTGTGCGAGGCGCCGCCGCCGAAGCCCACCAGGACCCCGGCCGCGCCGGTGCGCATCAGGTGCAGGGCGGCGGTGTACGTGGCGCAGCCGCCCACGATGACCGGCACGTCGAGCTCGTAGATGAACTGCTTGAGGTTGAGCGGCTCGGCACGCCCCGACACGTGCTCGGCGGAGACCGTGGTGCCGCGGATGACGAAGATGTCCACGCCCGCGTCGATCACGGCCTTGTGGTATTGGACCGTGCGCTGCGGCGACAGGCGTACGGCCGTCGTCACCCCGGAGGCCCGGATCTCCTCGATGCGCCGCCCGATCAGATCCTCCTTGATCGGCGCCGCATAGATCTCCTGGAGCCGCTTGGTGGCCGCCGCCGCGTCCAGGGCGGCGCACTCCTCCAACAGCGGCGACGGGTCGTCGTACCGCGTCCACAGCCCTTCGAGGTCGAGCGGGGCCAGGCCGCCGAGCCGCCCGATCTCGATCGCGGTGGCCGGTGACACCACGCTGTCCATGGGCGCGACGACCACGGGCAGCTCGAACCGGTAGGCGTCGATCTGCCAGGCGATCGAGACCTCCTCCGGGTCACGAGTGCGCCGTGAGGGCACCAGGCCGATCTCGTCAAGCGCGTACGCCCGCCGCCCGGTCTTCCCCCGGCCGATCTCCACCTGCTGAGTCATGAACTTACCTTCTGTGATAGTTCGGAGCTTCCACGGTCATCTGGATGTCGTGGGGGTGGCTCTCCTTGAGGCCTGCCGCCGTGATCGGCATGAGCTCGCAGTCGGTGTGCATCTGCTCGATCGTGCGGCACCCGGCATACCACATGCCCTGGCGCAGCCCGCCGACCAGTTGGTGAGCGACGGCCGCCACCGGGCCGCGGTAGGGCACCTGACCCTCGATGCCCTCGGGGATGTATTTGTCCTCGCCGCCGACGTCGGCCTGCGCGTAGCGGTCCTTGCTGAAGGAGGCGCCGCCGCGCTCGCGGTTGCGTACGGCGCCGAGCGAGCCCATGCCCCGGTAGGACTTGAACTGCTTGCCGTTGATGAAGATCAGCTCACCGGGCGACTCCTCGCACCCGGCCAGCAGCGAGCCCAGCATGACCGTGTCCGCGCCCGCCGCGATGGCCTTGACGATGTCGCCGGAGTATTGCAGGCCGCCGTCGCCGATGACCGGGACGCCCGCCGGCCCGCACGCCTTCGACGCCTCATAAATGGCCGTCACCTGCGGCGCGCCCACGCCGGCCACCACGCGGGTGGTGCAGATGGAGCCGGGCCCGACCCCCACCTTGACCGCGTCCGCGCCCGCGTCGACCAGCATCTGCGCGCCCGCCCTGGTCGCGACGTTGCCGCCGATGACCTCGACCTTGCTGTTGGCCTTGAGCTTGCCGATCATGTCGGCGAGGCCCTTGGAGTGCCCGTGGGCCACGTCCACGATCACCACGTCCACCCCGGCCTCGATCAGCGCCTTGGCACGCTGCTCTGCGTCCCCGCCGACCCCCACGGCCGCGCCCACGAGCAGGCGCCCGTCGGCGTCCTTGGTGGACAGCGGATATTGCTCGCTCTTGGTGAAGTCCTTGACCGTGATCAGGCCGCGCAGCCGGCCGTCGGCGTCGACGAGGGGCAGCTTCTCGATCTTGTTCTGCCTGAGCAGCGCGAACGCCTCGTCCCGCGACACCCCCACCGGGGCGGTGACCAGCGGCATCTTGGTCATGACCTCGCGGACGGGCCGCGACTGGTCGGTCTCGAAGCGCATGTCGCGATTGGTCACGATGCCGACGAGCGTGCCCGACACGTCCGTCACGGGCACCCCCGAGATCCGGTACGTCGCACACAACCGCTCGACGTCGGCCAGCGTGTCGTCCGGGCTGCAGGTCACCGGGTTGGTGACCATCCCGGCCTCGGATCGTTTGACCAGGTCGACCTGCTGTGCCTGCTCCTCGACCGACAGGTTGCGGTGGAGGATGCCGATGCCGCCCTGCCGGGCCATGGCGACCGCCATGCGCGCCTCGGTGACGGTGTCCATGGCCGCCGAGACCAATGGGATGGACAGCGAGATGCCGCGCGACAGGCGGGACCTGGTGTCAGCCTCCCCTGGCTGCAGGTCCGAATATGCTGGCACCAACAGCACGTCGTCGAAGGTCAATCCTGTCCCGGTGAACTTGGACATGCTGCGGCCCCCTCTGCCATCCTGCGTTGATTGGACCAAGTCTAGGGCCTGGCTCCAAACCGCGTTTCTGGGGCTGGAGACAATGACGCCGGGAGGACGATGACCCCCACGGTCCGTCGTACTCCCGGCATCGAAAGTGCCAGGGGATGGGACGGTCGGTGATCCGTCCCATCCCCCGGCCACCGGCATCCGGTGTGGTGGCGCGACGCACCCACCGAACCCCCCTCCGCGTTCTGATGAGCGGCGCGACCACTGTCTCTCAAGGATGCCGACGCTGCGTAAATCTTGCGTTACAGAACGGCACATCGCAAGGTGAAAACGTGCAATTGCACGAAGTTGCATCACGCGGGCGGCGAGTCGATGCAAGAAGGGGACACGAGAGGAATGCGGCGTTATTCTCGCGGCACGCTCGTGAACCCCCCACCGGAGCCGCACATAATGCGCAACGAGTACCGCATCGGGTCAGACGCCTTCGAGACGCTGGGCCTCGACCCCGCCCAGCGCGCGCTCTACACCGCCATCCTGCGGCTGCACCGAGCGACGCGTACGGATCTCGCACAGGCCATGGACGGGCCGGTGGAGAAGGTCGGCCGCCAGCTCGACGCCCTCGTCAAGCTGGGGGTGGTCGACGAACAATCGGGCGAGTACCTGGCCAGGCACCCGGCGGCCGCCCTGGGCCGGGTGATCGCCGAGCGCCTGGACCGGCTGGCCGAGGAGAGCCGCATGATCGACTCGGCGCTCGGCTCGATCCGCACCTTGATCCGCGATTACGACGCCGGCCGGGACTACCAGAGCGGCCCGTTCATGGTCGAAATGGCAAGCGGTGCGGATGTGCTCTACGAAAGCGTGGTCGGCATCGCCGTGCAGTCGCCCGGTATGGAATTGCTGACCGCTATTCCGGATGAGCGCACCATGACTGACTTTGTCCGTAAATTTGCAGACCCATGGATAGATGCGCAGAAACGAAAACTTCTTACGGTTCGCGCTGTCATCCCTGTCGCGACCCTCACGCTGCCCGGCGTTCGCGACCAGCTGACCGAGCTCACCGAGACCGGCGGCAAGGTACGCACGCTGCGCCGCGTGCCGAGCTGGTTCATGACCGCCGGACCGGAGGTCGCGGGCCTGCCCGCGTTCTGGGGCGGCAACCTGCCCGACCACGCCTACAACTTCTATCTCGTCCGCACGCCGATCGTGGTCGGCGTGCTCCGCACCCTCTTCGACGAGCTGTGGGCCCGGGCCGTGCCCCTCCCCTGGGGCCGCAGAGGCGACGGGATGGTGCAGGTCCTGCGCCTGGCGGCGCAGGGCATGTGCGACGAGTCGATCGCCCGCCAGCTGGGCGTGTCGGTCAGGACGGTACGCGCCAGGTTCGCCGACGCCATGGCCGAGCTGGGCACGCAGTCACGCTTCCACGCAGGTGTGGAGGCCACCCGGCGCGGATGGCTGAGCTAATACTCTCCGCTCGGGCCGCATCGGTCATATGGTGGGAAGGTGCTGGAAGACGTCCCCCGCGACCCGTTCGCGGACGACCCGAACGACCCTTCCTCGGCGATGGGCGCGCTCGACGACGCGGAGCCACTCACCGCGCAAGAGCGTGACGAGGCCATCACGGACCTCGCCGACGTCGAGGTCTTCCGCTCCCTGCTCGAACCACAGGGGGTGCTGGGTCTCGTACTCGACTGCCCGGAATGCGGCGAGCAGCACTTCTTCGACTGGGAGCTGCTGCGCGGCAACCTACGACAAATGATCGAGAAAGGTCAGCCTCAGGTCCACGAGCCGGCCTTTCACCCCGACCCGGCCGACTACGTCACCTGGGAGTACGCCAGGGGCTATGTCGACGGCGTCATCGACACGGAGGAACGCCGCTGACCGACACCATCGAGCTCGGATGAGCCCGACCGGCCGCCGTCGCGGATCGTGGACGAGCTCAACCCGCCACCGCCACCGAACAGAGAGGAATGCCGGCAGCCATCATCGTCGCCATCGAGGACGTCGCTGACGAGAGCGGCCAGCAACCGCACAGCGGGATCGCCTCGGTGGATCGAGCTCTGACGGCCCTTCGCAGGGTCCTCACCACGACCGAGCGCATCGAGCAGCGCGTCGGTCTCTTCCTCTGACGTCAAGCCGACTCCAGCTCGGCCATCTGCCGCAACCTGGCCAGCGCCCGATGCTGGGCGACGCGGACCGCACCTGGTGACATACCGAGTACATTACCGGTCTCCTCCGCGGACAGCCCCGAGACCACCCGCAAGAGCAACAATTCCCGCTGATTGTCGGGCAGCCGGGCCAGCAGCCTGCGCGCGTGCTCGACCTCGATGTAGCGGACCACGGTCTCCTCCGGCCCGGGCCCCTCGTCCGGGCCGTCCGGCAGATCCTGGGTCGGCACGGCCGACCGGACCGAGCTGCGCAGCGCATCGGCCACCTTGTGCGAGGCGATCCCGAAGACGAAGGACGCGAAAGGCCGCCCCATGTCCCGGTACCGCGGCAGCGCGGACAACACCGCGATGCACACCTCCTGGGCAACGTCGTCGGCAATGTGATATTGCCCCGAAACCCTGCCCAGCCTGGCGCGGCAATACCGCACCACCATCGGACGCAACTCGCCGAGCAGGGATTCGATCGCGGTGCGATCCCCCTGTACGGCGAGGCTCGTCAGTTCCCTAAGGTCGGAGTCATCCGTCCGTGCCGGAAGTCTCGACGCGAGCCTTACCCCAATTTTGGCGTCGGCGACGCTTCCCTCGCTCACGATAGGCATGATGCCCGCGTTGATCCGGCCTGTCGTCATGGCGAACGGCTACGGATTGGTCACATTGAAGCGACGATAACGAACAGTAATCAACCGGCCACACTAAGCCTTATCGCCCGACATAATATTTCACCCGACAACCCGAAATGCGTGACAATTGTCAGACCGCAGACGCTTATCACCCGCTCCCGGTTTACTCCAATAATCCACCTTTTCCCCCACTTATCCCCATGTCCTGATGCTCACCTCTGGAGCCGGAGGCTGAGCTGCGAGCCCCACTCCCGGAACCCGAGCGCTCGCGCGACGCGTCGCGACGCCTCAGGGCGCGCCCTCCACTGGGGCAAGAGGCCGCCCGCCAGCGCGTCCGCGACGGCCGTGGAGGCCACCTGCCGAGCCAGTCCCCGGCCGCGATGCCGCGGCGCGGTCAGGACGGACAGATGTGCCGCCACATCCACCCACGAGCGGTAGCCGGCGACGGCGACCACGTCCTGTCCCGCGCCGCGGATCACGAAGGCGGCCGACGTGATCTCGTCCAGACCGCTCTCCTCCGCGTCCTCCTTCGGCACCGACGCCACCAGCTCGCGGACGTCATGGTGATCCGCAGGCACGCTCGCGACTCCGGCGTGGCCGGCGGCGACGAAGTCCTCGGCGTCCAAGTACGCCAGCGTCGCCGGGCCCAGCACCTCCGCCACGGGCAGCTGAGATGGCAGCCGGCCGAGATCGACACCGATTTCCGTCACCTGGCGGACCAGAGCGTTCCGCAACGGCCCGATCAGCCCGGCATGGGGCACGGTGGCCAGGACCGCCTCGTCGAGCGCGACCACGCCTGCCCATCCCGGCGGGCACAACAGCGACTCGGGCGCGACCACGACCTCCACGCCACCACGCCTGGGGAACGTGACAGGGACCCGAGCCAGGCTCGCCCACATCCGTCGCGCCCGGTCCAGAGAGCTCCACGACACTCGTCGATCATCCCGGCCGGCGGAGCCCGGCAGCAACCGGTTTCGACCGATGAGCCGTCCGGGCTCGCCGCGCCGTTCCGATCGCCGCGTGGCGGGAATCAGCGGGAAGGGACGTGAAGACAGGCGTCCCGGCGGCCACGACAGGCGGCGGTCCCAGCACGCGAGGACCGCCGCAGCACTCCGCGGGAGGCGCTGATCATCATGCATTGGCACGCCTACCAGTGGACGGGCGCCGGAGTCGAGCGCGAGAACGAAGCCGACAGGCGGCCGGACTCGCCCGACTTCCGGGCCTCCGCCCTGCCGCCGATGCGAACGGGCGATTGGCTGGCCAAGCCCGCCTCCCGGATCGCGGCCAGCTTCGACGATGTCGAAGCGGCGATCGGCTGGCTCACGGCCGCGTACGGCGAGATCCGGGACGTGCTCCACACACCCGACCGCGTCCCCCTGGAGGACCGTCTGGCGGCCGCCAGGGACCTGCTGCGGCGCGGTGTGGACGTCCAGTGGGGCGAATGGCTGCAGGGTGGCCGGTTCGCCACCATCGGCATGATCTGCTGCCCGAATCGGCACGTGTCCCATCCATGCCCGATTCGGCGGGGTGCTGGGGTGGCGGGCTTACGAGGTCACTCGCCGCGGGCCTCGAGCAGCTCCAGGTATCCCTGAACGGCCTCCCACAGGTGATGCTCAGGCTGCCGGCCGATCCCCCGGTGCTCTCGCCGCCACCGCCGCTCCCAGTACGAGCGATGAACGACACGCAGGTGCTCGAGAGCCGCTTCCAACTCGCCGGCGACCTGCGTCCGCTCCTCCTCGGCACCGGCCGTCACCCGGCGCAGCCGATCGAGGCGACGCTCGCCCAGCGCGTCGAGCACACCTTTGTCGGGCCCGTCCAGGGACCAGAACCGGACCGGACCCCGGATGACGTGGTTCCACACCGGATCGCGGAAGGACCGCCAGTAGTAGGCGACGCCACCCTTGTCCAGCTCCAGGAAGTCGACCAGCCACGCGGTGCCGGGCGGCTGGGATCCCCAGGTCACCTCCTCCGGCGGCAGGTTCAGCACGAAGACGGCCTCGATGTGATCAATGGGATCGGCGCCCTCCAGCAGGTCGCCGAAGACATACGCCTCACGCAGAAACGGCTGCGCCGCCGGCACGCGCCTGGTCTGGTCGCACGCCTCGGCGAGCATGCGCACTCTCTCTACCGCCCGCCGGTACTGCATCGTGCGCCCCCTCCTCACGTTCGGCTCGCGACCAGCGTACGAGTTGCGCCCTCCTCAAAGGGCCGTCGTGGCCCCCCAGTCCCAGAGGGCCTGGAGGACGGGGCCGAGGCGGCGGCCCTGCGGCGTCAGCCTGTAGTGGGTGCGGGACGGCCAGCCGGGCTCGCGGCGCCGGTCCACGACGCCCGCCTCGGTGAGATGAGCCAGCCGATCGGACAGGACCTTGTCCGACAGCACGGGCAGCGCCTGGCGGAGCTCGGTGAAGGTGCGGTCGCCCTGCAGGAGCTCGCGGATCACCAGGGTCGTCCAGCGGCCGCGCAGGGCGGCGAGGGTGATCTCGACCGGACAGGACGGGGTGGGCTCGGTGACGGCCGCGCGCGGGTCGTCGGGCAGTCCCGGGCGGGTCGTGTGACGGTGACCAACCGTTTGGTGAGTCACGAAGGCGCCTCCTAGCGTTGCCGCGTCCCCCTACTTCTACCTTCTGGAAGGGCGTGCGTTGAGGATGCGGGAGCTTGCCGAGCGGCCGGAGGATGTGCCGCTGGTGTTCGCGGAGAGGTTCAACAGCGGCGATCCGGCGGCGGTGGCCGAGGTGTACGAGAGCGGAGCCGTGTTCGTGCCCGAGCCGGGCACTCCGCTGACCGGGGCGGAGGCTCAGGCGGCCAACGGGCGGTTCGTGGGTCTCGGGGTGCCGATCAGCGTCCGGCCCCGGCACGTCTACGCCACAGCCGACATCGCGCTGCTCATCGTGGACTGGCTCATCGAGGGCACGGATCGCGACGGGCGGCCGGTACGCATCGAGGGCACCGCCACCGACGTGGCCCGTCGCGGGCCGGACGGGCGCTGGCGGTACATCATTGACAATCCTTTCGGCGTAGTCCTGTCGAATTCCGGCCGGCCGTCCGACATAAGGGTGTAGGAGACGAGTTCACCACCGAACGGGAGAACCTCATGGCCCAGTACGCGATCCTCCTGTACGCACAGGCCCCCGCCGACGCCGACGATCTGACCCCGCAGGAGCGGGAGGCGCACCAGCGGCACGCCGACGAGCTGGGCGACGCCATGCTCACGGCGTTCGCGCTCCAGCCCAGCACCACCGCCACCTCCATCCGCGGCGACGCCGTCACGGACGGGCCTTTCGTCGATGCCAAGGAGGTCGTCGCGGGCTTCTGCGTGATCGAGGCTCCTGACCTGGACGCCGCTTTGGAAATGGCCCGCCGCAATCCCATCACCCAACTGGGCGGCGGCGTCGAGGTACGGCCCGTGGCGAGCGGGTTCGTCCGGGGATGACGGACGTCGAAGCCGCGGTCGTGGATGCGCACCGCCGCCGCTGGGCCCTGGTCCTGGCGTCGACGGCGCGCGTGGCCGGGGATCTCGACCTGGCCGAGGAGTGCGTGCAGGAGGCGTACGCCGCGGCCCTGACCAGCTGGGCGCGCGACGGCATCCCTGACAACCCGGCGGCCTGGCTCACCACCACGGCCAGGCGTCGCGCCATGGACGCGGTACGGCGGGAGAGGGTGTTCCGCTCCAAGCTGCCGCTGCTGATCGAGCCCGAGCCGGAGGAGCCGGCGGACGAGGGTGACATGGACGAACCCGAGGACGCGGTGCCGGACGAGCGGCTACGCCTGATCTTCATGTGCTGCCATCCGGCGCTGGCGCAAGAAGCACAGCTGGCGCTCACCCTCAGGCTGGTGTGCGGAGTGCCCACCGTGGACATCGCCCGCGCGTTCCTGGTGCCGGAGACGACGATGGCCGCCCGGCTGACCCGGGCGAAGAAGAAGATCTCGACTGCCAGGATCCCGTACCGGGTGCCGGGTGCGGCGGCGCTGCCGGACCGGCTACGCGGGGTGCTCGGTGTGATCCATCTGCTCTTCACCACCGGGTACACCGCGCCTTCGGGCACGTCGCTGATGCGTACGGACCTGATGGACCAGGCGCTGCACCTCGCCCGCATGCTGCGCGAGCTGATGCCCGACGAGCGGGAGGTGTGGGGGCTGCTGGCCCTCTTGCTGGTCACCGACGCCCGGCGGGCCACCAGGGTCGACTCCCGCGGGCGGTTGCTGCGGCTGGAGGATCAGGATCGGTCGCGATGGGACCGGGCGGCGATCGGCGAGGCGCACGACCTGATCGTGGGCGGCCTGCGTGGCGGGCGGCCGGGGCGCTACGTGCTGCAGGCCGCGATCGCGTCCCTGTACGCCGAGGCGCCGGCCTACGACCAGACGGACTGGCCGCAGATCGTGACCCTGTACGACGCGTTGCTGAAGGTGTGGCCGTCCCCGGTGGTGGCGCTGAACCGCACGGTGGCCCTGGCCCGCGTCTCCGGCCCGGCACGGGCGCTGGCGGACGTCGAGGAACTGGAGAAGGACGAACGGCTCGCCGGATACCAGTATCTTCCGGCGATCAAGGCGGACCTGCTGCGGCGCCTCGGCCGGGCGCGTGCGGCCTCGGCCGCCTACCGGCAGGCCATGGAGCTCGCCACGAACGAGGCTGAGCGGGTGTTCCTTGCCGAGCAGCTCTCGGATCTCGAGGAGGCGGATCAGGAGGCCGGGCGATGAGCCGACCTGGACGAGAACGCCGTACGGCCCGCACCCCAGGGGATGCGGGCCGTACGACGAACGAACGGGTCAGTGGCCGTGGCCGTGACCGTGGCCCTGGCCGGCGGCCGGGGCCTCCTCCTCGGGCTTGTCCACCACGAGCACCTCGGTGGTGAGCAGCATGCCCGCGATCGAGGCCGCGTTCTGCACGGCGGACCGCGTGACCTTCACCGGGTCGATGACGCCCTGGTCGAGCAGGTTGCCGTATTCGCCGGTCGCGGCGTTGAGGCCGTGACCAGGCTGCAGCTCGGCAATCTTGTGGGTGACCACGTAGCCCTCGAGACCGGCGTTCTCGGCGATCCAGCGGGCCGGCTCGACCAGCGCGCGGCGGACCACGCCGACACCCGTGGCCTCGTCGCCCGACAGACCGAGGTCGTCGAGGTCCTTGGAGACGTGGATGAGCGCGGAGCCACCGCCGGAGACGATGCCCTCCTCGATCGCGGCGCGCGTCGCGGAGATCGCGTCCTCGAGGCGGTGCTTCTTCTCCTTGAGCTCGACCTCGGTGGCGGCGCCGACACGCAGCACGCACACACCGCCGGCGAGCTTGGCCAGGCGCTCCTGCAGCTTCTCGCGGTCCCAGTCGGAGTCGGACTGCTCGATGGCGAGCCTGATCTCCTTGACGCGGTCCTCGATGGCCTGCGCGTCACCGGCGCCGTCCACGATCGTGGTGTTGTCCTTGGTCACCACGATGCGGCGGGCCTGGCCGAGCACCTCGAGACCGACGTGCTCGAGCTTGAGGCCGACCTCCTCGCTGACGACCTGGCCGCCGGTGAGGATGGCCATGTCCTGCAGCATCGCCTTGCGGCGGTCGCCGAAGCCCGGGGCCTTGACGCCCACGGAGGTGAACGTGCCGCGGATCTTGTTGGTGACCAGGACGGCCAGGGCCTCGCCCTCGACGTCCTCGGCGACCACGAGCAGCGGCTTCTTCGTCTGGGCGACCTTCTCCAGCAGCGGCAGGAAGTCCGCGATGGAGGAGATCTTGCTCTGGGTGAGCAGGATGTAGGCGTCCTCCAGGACGGACTCCATCCGCTCGGGGTCGGTCACCATGTAGGCCGACAGGTAGCCCTTGTCGAACTGCATGCCCTCGGTGAACTCGAGCTCCATGCCCATGGCGTTGGACTCTTCGACGGTGAGCACACCGTCCTTGCCCACCTTGTCGAACGCCTCGGCGATCAGGTCGCCGATCTGCGCGTCCTGCGCGGAGATCGTGGCGACGTTAGCGATCTCCTTCTTGTCCTCGACCGGCCGCGCGCTGGCGAGCAGCTTGTCGCTGATCTCCCTGGCGGCCTTGTCGATGCCGCGCTTGAGCGACAGCGGCGAGGCGCCGGCGGCGACGTTGCGCAGGCCCTCGCGGACCATGGCCTGGGCCAGGACGGTCGCGGTGGTGGTGCCGTCACCCGCGATGTCGTTGGTCTTGGTCGCCACTTCCTTGGCGAGCTGGGCGCCAAGGTTTTCGTAGCGCTCCTCCAGCTCGATCTCACGAGCGATGGTCACACCGTCGTTCGTGATCGTCGGCGCACCGAACTTCTTGTCGATGACGACATTGCGGCCACGCGGGCCGAGGGTTACCTTCACGGCGTCCGCGAGGGCGTTGACGCCGCGCTCAAGCGCGCGGCGGGCGTCCTCGTCGAACTCCAGGATCTTCGCCATTGCTGAAAGTCCTCTCCTAGCGTCGAAAGCCCCGGTCGCCCTGAAGAGCGCCCGGGGCTCGACACATCCGGCTTACTTCTCGATGATCGCGAGAACGTCGCGGGCGGAGAGCACGAGGTACTCCTCGCCGCCGTACTTGACCTCGGTGCCGCCGTACTTGCTGTAGAGGACGATGTCGCCCTCCGAGACGTCGAGCGGAATCCGCTTGTCGCCGTCCTCGTCCCAGTTGCCAGGGCCCACAGCGAGGACCTTGCCCTCCTGCGGCTTCTCCTTGGCGGTGTCCGGGATAACAAGGCCGGACGCGGTCGTCTGCTCGGCCTCAAGCGGCTGAACCACGATGCGGTCGCCGAGCGGCTTAACGGGAACCTTAGTGGCGGTCGTCACGATCGGACCTCCCCTTCAGATTTGAATGATCAGAAGAGGCGACCAGCGGGGCCTGCCGTCGCGGGTGTCAGACCTGCCTCGTCGCACGTTGGCACTCTCAAGGGGAGAGTGCCAACAGGAAACATATGCAAGAGGGGCTTGACAGTCAACACGAACGCGTCTGCTCAGAGCGATAAGGCCCCCTATTCGGCGTACGAACCCTCCGCGAGATCGGCGACGACGCCGGGACGGGCGGGGTTCCAGCCGAGGGCCTCGCGGGTGCGGGCGGCGCTGACCCGCTGGCTGATCGACAGCGCGTGCGCGAAGCCCTCCCCGAGCACGTCCGCGGCCTCCTCGAGCGGCCACGGCTCGGCCGTCTCCTTGACGCCGGCCGACCTGGCCGCCGCCTCGGCCACGGCAGTCATGGGCACGGCCTCCTCGCTGACGCCGTGGTAGACGGCCGCCTCGCCCTTCTCCACCGCGGTCACGATCAGCTCGGCCAGGTCGTCCACGTGCACGAACGTCCACGTCGGCGGCTCGCCACCGGCGTGGACGTACACGCCGGTCCCGCGCTGGGCGGCCTGGACGCGCAGGAGTGCCGGGATGCCGGCGCCGCGCCCGTACACGACGCCGGGCCGCACCACGGAGCCGCCACCGTCCAGCACCAGCCGCTCCACCTCGTGCCGGTACGCCACCAGCGGAATCGGCCGCGCCGGGCTGTCCTCGTCCGCGCCGTCGGTCTCGCCGAGCACCCACACGCCGCTCACATAGACGACCTTCTTGCCCGACCCGGCCAGGGCCGCGATGGTCGCCAGGTCGGTGCCGTATTCGCCGGTCAGATGACCCGCGTGCACGATCGCGTCGATGTCGGCGCTGATCGCGGCCTGCAGGGTCGAGGCGTCCGCCAGGTCCCCGTAGCGCTCCTCGGCCGCGGCAGGCACCCGCCTGGCTCCGCCGGCCGCCGGCCGCACGAACGCGACCACCTCATGCCCCCGCTCGACCAGGCGCTCCACCACGGCCGCCCCGATGTAACCCGTCCCGCCGGCAACCAGGACCTTCATTGTCCCACCCCAAAGATTTCGACATTGAACATTTCCATGCAGAACGTAACGCACGACGTCGAACATTTCAATGTCGTACGATTACCGACATGGACGACGTGGTGGACACGATGCTGGAGCAGTGGGCCTGCACCCGGCCCGACGTCGACGTGTCCCCCCTGGGCGTGATCGGCCGGGTGACGCGGGCGTCGCGACTGCTGGAGCGCGGGGTCAAGGAGTTCCTGGCCGAGCACGGGCTGGAGGCGTGGGAGTTCGACATGCTGACCACGCTGCTCAGGAGCGGCGACGACGCCACCATGTGCATGAAGGACGTGTCCGCGGCCGCCATGATCAGCCCTGGCGCGCTGACCAACCGGATGGACCGCCTGGTCGAACGCGAGCTGGTGGAACGCCGGCCGGCCCCGGGGAACCGGCGCATGACGCTGGTCACGCTGACGGACGAGGGGCGGCGGCTGGCCAACGACCTGCTGGAGCGGCACGCGGCCCACGAGGACCGCCTGCTGTCCGGCCTGTCCGCCACCGACCGCGACGCCCTGGCCGGCCTCCTCCGCAAGCTCCTCCTCTCCCTGGGCGACACCGCCCCCATGTGACGCGTCCCCACGCCTCCGTAGGGGCACCCGTGGAGGGCGCCTCCGGCCGCGCAGCGGTGGCGACGCACCGGCTGCGGCGACGACGGCCACCGCCCATCGCAGCGGGCGCACCGGCTGGTGTGGCGGTCGCGCCGGCCCAGCGCGGAAGCCGGACCGGCCAGAGCGGGCTCGGGTGCCGGGCTCGGATGCCGGGCACGGGTGCCGGGCACGGGTGCCGGGCACGGGTGCCGGGCACGGGTGCCGCGCTCGGAATGCACGGCGAGCGGGCTCGGGACCCGATGCACAGCAGGCGGGCCCAGGTGCCGGTCCGGGGCCGGACGGGCTCAGGTGCCTGGAACGGGGTGGGGCCGTCCGGGCAGGTGGTGTGGTGGGCTCGGCGGTGGCTCGGCGGTGGCTCGGCGGGGCTTGACGGGGCGATAACGTCGTGTGATGTGGACCTTGACGCGTTCAACGAGCTTCTGACGCCGCGCGGGCAACAAGCGCTCGCCGAGGCCGGGGAGCTTGCCGGCGCGGACCCGGTCGCCGCCGCCACGAAGCTGCGCAAATCGTATGACGCCCCGCTCACCTCGGCCGCCCTGACGCAGGCCGGCCTGCGGGCACGCGGCAAGGCCAAGTTCGGCGACGACGCCCGGCTGATGTACTTCACTCCCCACGGCCTGGAGCAGTCCACGCGCAAGGAGGTGGCCGAGCACCGCGCCGGCCGCCTGGCAGGAGCCGCCGTCATAGACGCCTGCTGCGGCATCGGCGGCGACTTCGTGGCCCTCGCCCGCGCCGGATGCACGGTGACGGCCGTGGACGTCGACCCTCTGACCGTCGCCGTGGCCAGGGCCAACGCCGAGGCGCTCGGGCTGGCCGACCGGGTGACGGTGACCGCGGGGGACGCGGCCGCCGTCCGTCCGGAGGACTACGACGTGCTGTTCGTCGATCCGGCACGGCGGACGAGCCGGGGAAGGACGTTCGACCCGCTGGCTTACTCGCCCCCCTGGCCCGTGGTGCTCGGCCTGGTCGCCAGGGCCGAGCGGGCCTGTCTCAAGGTCGCGCCGGGGATCCCGTACGAGTTCATCCCGGCGGAGGCCGAGGCCGAGTGGGTCTCGTACAAGGGCGAGGTCAAAGAGGCCGCCCTCTGGACCGGTGACGGGCCGACCCGCCGCGCCACGCTGCTGCCCGGCGGCCACACCATGACCGCCACCAACGTCAAGGCGCCGGTCGGCGCGATGGGGCGCTACATCTACGAACCCGATGGCGCCGCGATCCGGGCACATCTCGTGGGCGAGGTGGCCGAGTTGGTCGGCGGGCGCCTGCTCGATCCGCTCGTCGCGTACATCGCGGCCGACGAGCCGGTGGACACCCCGTGGGCCGCGAGATACGAAGTCAATGAGATTATGCCGTTCTCGCTGAAAAAGCTGCGTGCAGCACTCCGTGAACGACAAATCGGAAATGTCACCATCAAAAAGCGCGCCTCCGCACTCGACATCGAGCGCCTCCGGGCAGACCTGCGTCTCAATGGAGAAAAGTCCGCAGTAATCATCTTGACGCGGATCATGGCCAGGCCATATGCCCTCATCTGCGACACCTCGCCACCCGCCTGAACAGGGAAATCGGTCATTCTTCCGTTAATCGCGATCTTTCAATTCAGCCCTGACGGACCTTGATCGAGAGGCTAAGGTGGACGGGCGGGAGTTCTCCCCCTAATGCGGTTACCCGCGTTCTCGCTCTTTCATCTGCAAACCGGACCTACCCCACCGCTGCGCGGCAGACCGTCGGCGACGCGAAGGAGCCTTTCGGTGGACAATTCCAACCACACCACCCTTCTTCAGGCAGGAGGCCACTCCCCTATCTCCGAGAGGATGCGTGACCTGCTCCAGCGCGCCGCCCAAGACCACGTGTACGAGCAGCGCACGCAGGGCGCCGTGCTCGACGAGATCCGCCAGCGGCTCGAGGGCATGGAGTGGCTGCTGCGCGAAGTACGCGAGCGCGAGCTGGGCGGGCTGAGCGGCACCCTGGAGTCGGTCAACGGCCGGCTGGAGGACATCGCCGCCAGGCCGCCGATGTGGGCGGAGGGCCTGGCACAGCACGTGGAGGCGGTACGCGACCACGTCGACGCGGTCGGCGAGCGAGTGGGCCACGTGGACGCCCGCGTCGGGCCGGTCACGGAGCTGCCGAGCATCTGGGCCGACCTGGGCACCGTGGGCGAAAACGTGGACGAAGCGCTCAAACGCCTGCAGTCCGTGCTCAACACCACCGATGGCATCACCAAGGGCATGTCCGATTTCGCCACGATGCTGGCCAACCTCAATTCCAGCATGGAAGCCGCCGCCAGCCGATTCACCAGACTCGACAAGTCGGTGGCCGAGCTGGCCACCCGTACCGACCGGGTGGAGTCCGCGATCGGCGGCCTGTCCGAGGACGTCAACGAGCGCCTGGCCGGCGTGACCGAGCAGATGGCCGTCAAGGTCGACACGGTCGTGCAGCGCCTGACGACCCGCATGGAGGACACCAGCGAGCTCCTGACCGGGCGAATGGGCGAGATGGACCGGCGTCTCACGACCCGGCTCGACGAAACGGACCAGAGGCTCATCACCCGGCTCGACGAGGCCGACCAGAGCCTCACCATCAGGCTCGACGACACCCATCACCGCCTCACCGCCAAACTGGACGAGACCGACCACCGCCTCACGACCAAGCTCGACGAGGCCGACCAGCGGCTCACGGCTCGTCTGGAGGAGACCGACCGGCACCTGACCGCCCGGCTCGACGAGACGGACGAGCGCCTCGCGGTACGCCTCGACGCGGCGGACGAGCGCCTCGCCGTACGCCTCAAGGAGGCCGACGCGCAGCTCCACGACCGCCTGGCCGACGCCGAGCAGCGCCTCACCACCCGGCTCGACGAGACCGACCAGCACCTGGCCGTGCAGCTCGGCGAGAGCGAGCAGCGTCTGACGGCCAGGCTGGACGGCGTGGACGCCAGGCTCGACCGGGCCGAGGGCAGGCTGGTGGGCCTGGACACCAGGCTCACCGGGTTCGACGGCCGGCTGGAGTCCGCCGACGAATGCCTGGCCGACATCGACACCAGGCTCGACGGTCTCGACGGCAGGATGGGCGGCGTCGACAAGCGGCTCTCGGGCATGGACAGCCGGCTCGGCGCGGTGGACAAACGGCTGGGCACCATGGACGGCCACCTGGCCCGGCACGACGACCGTTTCGACGCGTTGGACGTACGCATGGACACTCGCTTCACCGCGCTCGACGAGCGAGTGGCCGCCACCGACCAGCGCCTGGGCGAGACCGCCACCCGCAACGAGGGCCGCTTCAACCGCCTCGACAGCCAGATGGACGCGATCGACGAGCGGCTGGTCGAGGCCGAGGAGCACCTGAGCGGCCGCTTTGACACGATCGACGGCCACCTGGGCGGGCTCGACACCCGCTTCAACGGCCTCGACACCCATATGGACGGCCTGGCCACCCGCGCCGAGCAGGCCGGCGCCCACCTGGAGGCGGTGGACGACCGGATCGAGGCCGTCAGCGAGCGCGTGAGCCGGCTGCCCGCGGCCCTGGGCATCTCGGAGCTCCAGTCGCAGACCGGCGAGCAGGCCGCGCGCCTGGCCGCGGCCGCCGACACGCTGACCGACCTCGTCAGGTCCCGCCCCGACCGCGACGAGCTGGCCGAGACCGTCACCGGCATCGTCGAGCCCGCGGCCACCGACCTCACCAAGCGCCTCAGCGCCTTGGAGGAGACGATGCTGGCACTGGCCGAGGCGCTGCTGCGACCCAGCAGGACCAAGGACTGAGTGTGGGGGAGGTCACAGCCGGAGCTGTCACGTCCGCCTGATCGAAAGCGTCCGTTGCTCGGAGGCGAAAGGAGAACGGACGCATGATCGTCACGATTGCGGTGGTGGTGGGAGCGGCCATGATGCTGGCCGCCGGTGTGTGGATGCGGATCGACCCGGCGAGCTTCGCGGAATGGGCCGGCTGGCCCAATCACGTCCATTTCCTGCACGACGCGGGCGTGTTCCAGATCGGCATCGGGCTGATGATGCTCGCCGCGTTGTGGTGGCGTGACGTGATCGCGGTCGTGCTGGCGGGCTTCCTGTTCACCAACACGTTCCACGCGATCAACCACCTCCAGGACCAGTCCATGGGCGGGCGGGCGTCCGACTGGTGGATTCTGGGCCTGTTCTCGCTGCTCGCAGGCGTGGCGCTGGTCTTGCGCCTGCGCGCGGTGCGGGGCAGGCCGGCCTGAGGCGCCATCACCCCGCCCGAGCCCAGCACACCGCGCCCGCCCGACACACCCGCGCCCATCACGTCCGCACCCAGCGCGCCAGGCAAGGGTGTGCCACGGTGAGGGCCACCGTGTGAAGGCCCGCCCGTGCGAGGACGTAGCGGGTGAGGGGGACCGCGGTGAGGGCGTGGCGGGTGAGGGGGACCGCGTGAGGGCGTGAGGAGACACACGTCCGATGTGGCGGCCCGTGAGGGGGTGCAGGCGTCAGACGTGGACCGTGGTGATCGGCAGGGAGGAGTCGGCGGGGATCTCCAGGCTCGAGGGTGTGACACCGGCTGTGACCAGGTTCGAGCCCAGGGCGGCGACCATGGCCCCGTTGTCGGTGCACAGGCCCGGACGGGGCACCCGCAGCCGCACCCCGGCCGCGTCGCACCGCTCCTGGGCCAGCGCCCGGAGCCGGGAGTTGGCCGCCACGCCGCCGCCGATCAGCAGGTCCGCCACGTCGTACTTCCGGCAGGCCTGCAGCGCCTTGCGGGTCAGCACGTCCACCACGGCCTCCTGGAAGGACGCGGCCACGTCGGCCACGTGGATGGACTCGCCCGCCCTCTCCCGCGCCTCGATCCAGCGTGCGACAGCCGTCTTGAGCCCGGAGAAGGAGAAGTCGAGCGTGCCGTCGTCGATCTTCCCGCGCGGGAAGGCGATCGCCGTGCCGGAGCCCTCTCGGGCGGCCCGGTCGATGTGCGGACCGCCGGGGAACGGCAGCCCGAGCACCCGCGCTACCTTGTCGAACGCCTCCCCCGCCGCATCGTCCACCGTCGAACCGAGCGAGATCACGTCCTGGGCCACGTCGGGCACGAGCAACAACGACGAGTGACCGCCGGAGACCAGCAGGGCGACGCACGGCTTGGGCAGCGGCCCGTGCTCCAGCTGATCGACGGCGACGTGCGCGGCCAAATGGTTGACGCCGTAGAGCGGCACGCCGAGGCCGAGCGCGTAGGACTTGGCCGCCGCGACCCCGACCAGCAGCGCGCCGGCGAGCCCAGGCCCTGCGGTGACGGCGATGGCGTCGATGTCGGAGAACTTCAGCCCGCCCGCGGCCAGCGCGGCCTCCACGGTCGGCGTCATCGCCTCCAGGTGGGCGCGGGAGGCGACCTCGGGCACCACGCCGCCGAACCTGGCGTGCTCGTCCATGCTGGAGGCGATGGTGTTGGCCAGCAGCGTGTGACCCCTGACGATGCCGATGCCGGTCTCGTCGCAGGACGTCTCGATGCCCAGGACCAGTGGTTCGTCAGCCATCCAGCTTCCTTCTCATCATGATCGCGTCGGTGCCGTCGTCGTAGTAGCGGCGGCGGGTGCCGATCTCCTCGAACCCGAAATGCCGGTAAACGGTCTGTGCGCGCGGGTTGTCGGCGCGTACTTCGAGGAACACCTCCCGCGCACCCCTGCGGTGCGCCTCGGCCAGCAGCTCGGTCAGCATCGCGCTGCCGATGCCGGTGCCCTGATGCTTCTCCAGCACCGCGATCGTCTGAACGTCGGCCTGGTCGGCCGCGGCGGCGAGCCCGGCGTAGCCCACGATCTCCTCGTCGACCAGCGCCACCACATAGTGGCGCGAACGCGGCATGTCGTCCAGCTCACCGCGCATCATGCCTTCGCTCCACGCGTCGAGCGGGAACGTGGCCCGCTCGATCGCCATGACCGCCGGCAGGTCGGCCGCGGTCATCGGCCTGAGCTTCATGCCGTCACCCTCTTGGGCGCCCCGGGCACCACGGCGTCGGGCCGGCGCAGGTAGATCGGGCGGGGCGGGCCGAGCGGGGTGCCGTCCGCGAGCCGCTCGGCCGCGAGTGCGGCCAGGGCCCCGGCGAAGGGGTAGAGGGGCGCGTCGCTCTGTCCGAGAACATCGCGATAAAGGTCCGCGCCCGCTCCCACCACCGGCAATCCCTCCACCGGCACCTGTGCGGGCCGGTCCACGAAGGGCCCGTCGAGTCTGGTGCGCATGTCCGCATAACGCGCCCAGAACACCTCTTTACGCCGCGCATCGGTGGCCACCAGGAACGGCTCCTCGAGCCCGCTGCCGTAGGCGACCGCGTCGAGCGTGCAGATGCCGTACGCGGGCACGCCCAGCGTGGTCGCGAGACCCTGCGCGGTCATCAGGCCGACGCGCAGCCCGGTGTAGGGGCCGGGGCCGCTGCCCGCCACGATGGCCGTCACGTCGCGCAGCGTGGCGCGCGCCTCGCTCAGCACCCGCTCGATGGTGGGCACGAGCAGCTCGCCGTGGCGCCGCGCGTCGATCGTCGTGGACTCGGCAAGCACCCGCTCACCGTTGTGGAGCGCGGCGGTGACGGCAGGCGTCGCGGTATCAAAGGCCAGGACCAGCACGACTGTTTAGCCTACCCGCAGGTCGGCTCTCACCCGGCCGTATCTCAGGACCAGCCGGTACGTCGCCGCAGCCAATCAAGCGCAATCACGCCGTGGGCTCGCTGGAACTCTCTGACCGTGGGGATCCCCGGTGGGTCCGGCTGCCGGGACTGCCGCACGAAAAAGCCGGTGAGTGCGGCGAGGACCGCCGTCACCGCCTGATCCGGGTCGGTGAACAGCTCATGCGGCGGCGGCCCGCCCTGCATGCCCACCGAGATCAGCATGCCCATCCGATCGAACCAGGGTGGCCCCAAGCAGGCCCATGGCCAGTCCACGATGTAGACCCGGTCGTCAGTGAGCAGGATGTTGTCCGCCCGCAGGTCGGCGTGGACCAGGCTGTCGCCCGCCGCGGCCGCGACCCACCCGGACTCCAGCTCGGCCAGCTCGGCTAGGTGGCGCAGGGCCCACGGGTCGAGCCCGTCGGGGTCCTCTTTCGTCAGCTTGCGCCAGCCGTCGAACTTCGGCCCGAAGACCTCCTCGATCCGCGGCGCGTCGATCGGCGAGGGCGTGAGCGCCGCCGACATGCTCTCGACCGCCTCCAGCACCCGATCGAGCTCATCGCGCCGCCACGGCAGCTCCGGATGACGGCCGCCCTCGATGTCCTCGAAGACCAGCACCACCCACCCCGCCAGCTCGAACCCGGTCAGCAGCCGGGGTGCGGGCACGGACGCGGGCAGAGCAGCGGCGATCTTGAGCTCAGACCGGTAGATCCCCGGTGTGTCGGGATTGGGCTCAGGACCGACGGCCTTGACGAAGGCACGCCTGCCCCCTTCGGTACGCAGCCGCACCGCGGCGGCCGGCGAGAACCCGCCTGGCTGCGTGCTCGCCTCGACCACACGCCCGCCCAGGAACTCTTCGACGGCCGCGCGCACCTCCGGGTGCACCTCATGCCAGGGCACCCGCGTACCGGCCGCAGGAGGATGGCTCACACCTGCGAAGCGTAGACGATGATGTTGTCCAGGTATTCGCCCTTGGCATAGTCGAACTTGCCGCCACAGGTCACCAGCCTGAGCCCCTCCTCGACGTACACGCGCCTGGTCGGGAACCTGTCCTTGTGCACCTGCTCGATCGAGTCCACCTTGTACGTCACGGTCTTGCCGTCGCTGCGCTCGACCTTCACGGTCTCGCCCTTGCGTAGCCGCCCGAGCTTGTAGAACACGGCCGGCGCCGTCTTGGTGTCCACGTGGCCGATGATCACTGAGGCGCCCTTCTCGCCGGGCACCGCACTGCCGGAGTACCACCCGGCCACCTTGGGCTTCTCGTACGGCGGCAGCTCGACGTCGCCGTTCTTCTCCAGGCCGAGCTTCATCAGCGGGGCTTCGACGTCGATGGAGGGGATGTCGATGCTCTCGGGTACGACGTTCGCGACAGACGTGGAGTCGGTCTGCTGCATGCCCCTGCCGAACGCGAACAGCAGCAGTCCCGTCACGGCCCCCGCGAGCACCACCCGTCCTGGGCGGGCCATCGTGTTACGCCCGGTTACGCCGCTTGACCGCGAAGGCGATGCCACCGGCCAGCGCCAGGGCGATCAGCACGCCCGCGGGGCCGAGCGGGATCGAGGACTCGTCGCTGACGTCCTGGGCGTACGTGCCGCCGCCGCCGGCCCTGGGCGCCTTGGTCGGCACGTTGGTCGGCAACGCCTCGCCCGCGACGACCCGGAGCGTGGCCGTGCCCATGTCGTTGGTGCCGTCGCACTTGACGTTGACGGTGTACGAGCCGCGCCTGACCGTCCCCCCGACCTCCGCCGAGCCGCGTACCCAGGGCGAGCCGTTGGCGGCGCCGGTCGGCGCGGGGGAGCTCGAGCCCGCAGGAACCGGGTTGAGCGTGGCGCCGCTGACGAACGCCCGCGAGGTGGCGGTGCCGGTGTGCGCGGGGCCGCCGCTCGGGAGAGGGCAGTTGGCCAGGATCCACACCGTGGAGGTCTGGCCGGCCGTGACCCGGTCGGGGTTGAGCTGGACCTGGATGGTGGGTCGTGTGATGGTCGGCCGTGGGCCGGCCGTCGTGGGGGTGGCGGTCGGGGTGCCGCTTGGACTGGTGGTGGCGGTGCCGGTGGCTGTTGGGGTCGGTGTGCCTGATGGTGTGGTTTCTGCCGAAGCCGTGCAGCCGGTCAGACCGACCATGACGATGGCTCCCGCGTACGCGACTCGCCTGACCCTGAGCACCGGCCGCACCCCACTTTGCCGTCTTGCCACCAGCATCCACCCGAATCGTGGATGTCGCCCCTCCTGATACCCAGAAAATCTGGGGAATCCCTAGCCAATGATCATGATTTACATCATTGGCCCGGTACGTCAAGGGTGCCAGCTTTGCCGGGGATTGATCGCGATTTTAATCTTCCAGCCGATCAAACGGCGTGTCGGCCCACCGCGCGCCCACGGCGCGCAACGTCACGATCCTGGCCTCGTCGCCGGCCTCGCGATCGATGTGGACCTCCAGCCGGTCCTCGGACAGGCCCTCGACCAGGCCTTCGCCCCACTCGACGACCGTGACGGAGTCCTCCAGCGAGGCGTCCAGGTCCAGGTCGTCCACCTCCAGGTCGCCGCCCAGCCGGTAGGCGTCGGCGTGGACCAGCGGCGGGCCCTGGCGCAGGGACGGGTGCACCCTGGCGATCACGAATGTGGGCGAGGTGATGGGGCCGCGTACCTTGAGTCCTTCGGCGAGGCCCTGCACGAGCGTGGTCTTGCCGGCACCGAGCGGCCCGGACAACACGACCAGGTCGCCGGCGCGCAGGAACGCGGCCAGGCGGGCGCCGTACGCGCGCATGTCCTCGGCGGTCGCGGCCCTCACTCGCCCTCCACTCTCTTGACCAGGTCGCGCAGCGCGTCGTTGACGACGCCGGGACGTTCGAGCTGGATCAGATGGGAGGTGTCGGGCACCTCCGTCAGCTGAGCCTTGGGCAGCGCGGCGGCGATGGCCTTGCTGTGGTCGGGCGGGGTCAGCCAGTCCCGATCGCCGACCATGATCGCGGTCGGGACCGGGTCGAGCACGTGCAGCGCGGACAGCTTGTCGTGGTTCATCAGCGCCGGGTAGAAGTCGGCGAACACCTCGGTCGGCGTCGCCCTGATCATCGACTCGGCGAAGTCGACGACCGTGGGGCTGATGTTCCTGGAGTCCCCGAAGCCCATGTAGCGGGTGATCAGGAAGGCGATGTCGCTGCCCACGCTGCGGGTCCTGTCGACCAGCGAGCCCCGCTTGCCCAGCATCGACACGGTGGAGGGCGCGACCTTGTGCACGACCTTGGAGAACATCGCCGGCAGGCCCAGCGTCAGCTCGGCCAACTTGCCCGCCGAGGTGGCGATGAGCGACACGGCGCGGATCTTGTCGCCGAACAGCTCCGGGTGGTGGTCGGCGAGCGCCATGATCGTCATGCCGCCCATCGAGTGGCCGACCAGCACGCACGGCCCCGGCACGAACTCCTCGATCACCTCAGCCAGGTCCGCGCCCAGCCGGTCGATCATGCTGTCGTCGGCGTCGGCGCGCTGGGAGCGGCCGTGCGAGCGCTGGTCCCACAGGACGATGCGGTAGTTCTCGCGAAGGTCCTTGCGCTGGTAGTGCCAGGACTCCAGGTTGAGGCAGTAGCCGTGGCAGAAGACGATGGTCAGCGGCGCGTCCTCGGGGCCGTCGATCTCGACGTGCAGCGCCACCCCATCAGAGGTGATGAGCGTGCGCTCCCTGCCCCGCAGCTCACCGAACGGCTCATTCGCCTCGGTATCGGGGCGCAGCCTGATCCGGCCGACCGCGTAGCGCTTGGCCAGCGCCGCCGCCGCGACACCGGCGGACGCCGCGCCGACGAGCGCGCCGGCGATTCCTACCTTGCGCCGTGTTGTCGTCGTCATCTCCCCGATCCTTCTATGCCCGACCCTCGTAAACCCGCGGCACTCGCGAGCCGATCCTGGTCACGATTTCATGCGTGATCGTGCCGAGCGTATCCGCCCACTCCTGAGCAGTGGGCTCGCCCCCGTCACCAGGGCCGAACAGCACGACCTCGTCACCCGCCGCCAGCGGATCATCACCCATGTCGATCATGAACTGGTCCATGCAGACCCGGCCGGCGATCTGCCTGCGGCGGCCGCCCGCCAGGACCTCGGCCCTGCCCGTTGCGTGCCTGAGTATGCCGTCGGCGTAGCCGAGCGGGACGAGCCCCAGCGTGGTCTCGCGATCGGTGGTGTAGAGGTGGGCGTACGACACCCCAGAGCCCTCGGGGACACGCTTGACCAGTCCGACCTGGGCGGTGAGCGTCATGGCCGGCCGGAGGCCGAAGTCGCCCAGCTCGGGGATCGGGCTCAGGCCGTACATCGCGATGCCGGGCCTGACCAGGTCGTAGCGGGCGTCCGGGAGCGTCATGGTGGCGGCCGAGTTGGAGATGTGCCTGATCACGTGCGAGCCGCTCGCCCCTGCCTGCTCCGCGAGCTTGAGCGCGGACTTGAACGCCTCCAACTGCTGCTCGATCGACGGATGGCCGGGAATGTCGGCGCAGGCGAAGTGCGACCAGAGTCCGACGATCTCGATGACGCCCTCGGCCCGCAGCTCCATGGCCTTGGCCAGCACCCCTGGCCAGGCGGCGAGCGGGGAGCCGCCTCGGCTCATGCCGGTGTCGGCCTCCAGGTGCATCTTGGCGGTGCGTCCCGTACGCCGCACGGCGGCGGCGATCTCGTCGAGCAGCCGCTCGTCGGCGGCCGACAATTCGATGTCCTGCGCCAGCGCCTCGTCGAGCGGCTCGTCCGGCGTGATGAGCCAGGCCAGGATCGGCGCTGTCACACCGCCCGCGCGCAGCTCGAGCGCCTCCCTGACGAACGCGGTGCCGAGCCGGCTCACGCCTGCCTCCAGCACCGTCGCGGCACACGGCACGAGGCCGTGCCCGTAGGCGTCGGCCTTGACGGCGCCCATCAGCTCGGCGCCGCCCGCCTGGTCCTTGAGCAGGGCCACGTTGTGCCTGATCGCCGTCAGGTCCACCCGCGCCTGCGCAGGTGTGGCCATCGAGGAGTACATCCTTCTAGTGTGGCAGCTCAGACGTGTGGTCGAGCGCGATTCTCACCGCCCCATCCCCACACCGCAACTTTCGCCACCCACCCCGCCCCACCCCACCACACACGCCGATCCGTCCGCACCGCACCGGATCTCGCCCCCACACGCACCGTACCCCGCCACACAACGCACCCCGTCTCGCCGCCGCAGGCGGGCGCACGCCGCTGCCGCGCCGCACCTCGCCTGCCGCCATCCACGCCGATCTCCACCGAAGGCGCAACAGGGCCGCACGCCCCCGGCGCCACAGGCGCAGCCGGACCGCAGAGGCAGCCGGACCGCAGAGGCAGCCGGACCGCAGGGGCAGCCGGACCGCAGAGGCAGCCGGACCGCAGGGGCAGCCGGGCCGCAGGTTCGCGGCGACGCAGGCGTGGCCCGCGGCGTGCTGCCGCTCGGCATTCACCGCGGAGCGCGGCCTCCGTCCGTGTGCCCCTCTTGCATCGGTCCTGACGCCGACAGGCGGCCCGGTGCGGCGGCGGCTGCGCAGGCGAGGCGCGTGGGCGAGGGCACGCCGTGGGCCCCCGCCAGGAGTTTCACCGCGCAGGCCGGTCCGGAGCGGCGCGTCGGCCGTGGAGCGTGCGGCCGTCAGCCGTTGTCGCCGCTCACCGCGCGGATGGCCGCGGGGATCGCCGTGGCCACGTCGGCCGCCGCGAGTGGTGCGCCGTCGGCGGCCATACGGCCGGCCAGCCCGTGCAGGTACGCCGCGCACGCTGCGGCGTCGTAGCAGCTGAGCCCCTGAGCGAGCAGCGAACCCGCCACTCCGGACAACACGTCGCCGGTGCCGCCCGTGGCCAGCCAGGACGTGCCGGTGCCGTTGACGCGGGCCGGCCTGGAGTCCTCGGCGATCACCGTGGTCGATCCCTTGAGCAGCACGGTCACGCCCAGTTCGGCCGCCGCCCGGCGGGTGTACTCCAGCCTGGCGGCCTCGATGTCGTCACGGTCCACCCGGATCAGCCTGGCCAACTCCCCGGCGTGCGGCGTGATCAGCACCGGCGCGCTGCGGAACAGCAGCGAACGTTCCCGGGCCACCAGCGTCAGCGCGTCGGCGTCGATCAGCACAGGCACATGGGATTCGAGCACCCTGGCCGCCAGCTCGTGCGCCCAGTCGTCGGTGCCGAGCCCCGGACCGAGCACCCAGGCCTGCACCCGCCCGACGTCGTCGATCGAGGGCCGCTCCAGTTGGGTGATCACCGCCTCCGGCCAGTGCGCGCGCACCTGGGCCACGGGGGCGGCCGGCCCGGCGTACCGCACCATGCCCGCCCCGGCTCGCAGCGCCCCGCCCACGGCGAGCACGGCGGCGCCGGTGTACAGATCGCTTCCTGCCGCGACGCCCAGCACGCCCCTGCGGTATTTGTCCGACTCCTTGCCCGGGCGCGGCAGCAGGACGTCCACGTCGCTGTCGGTCAGCGCGGCGACGTCGGGGTCGGGCAGGTAGGACCCGAGCCCGATGTCCACCAGCTCCACGATCCCGGCGCAGGCGGCGCCGGGATCGAGCAGCAATCCCGTCTTGTAGGCGCCCATGGTGACGGTCACCCGGGCGCGCACGGCCGTCCCCTGCACCTGCCCGGTGCTCGCGTCCACGCCGCTCGGCACGTCCACCGCGACGATGGGGGCGGCGGCCGCGTTCGCCTCCTGGACGAGCTCCTGGTACGGCTCACGCAACGCCCCCGTCGCCCCGATCCCGACGAGCCCGTCGACGATCAGGTCGGCCCGGTCGAGAGCCGTCCGGTCGACCACCCGCCCGCCGGCCTCCCGGAGCGCCGCCAGACCCTCCTGGTGCGTCTTGGACCCGGCCAGGATGGCGCCCACCCACGCTCCACGCCTGGCCAGGCGCTCGCCGGCGTAGAGCGCGTCACCGCCGTTGTCGCCGCTGCCGACGAGGAGCACGACACGTTTGCCGTACACACTGCCGAGCAGGTCGGCGCAGACGGCGGCGAGCCCGGCGGCGGCCCGCTGCATGAGCGTGCCGGGCGGCAGCTTCGCCATGAGCACGTGCTCGGCGGCCCGGATCTGGTCGGCGGTGTAGGCGGTGCGCATGATCCGAAGCTATCCCTCCGCGATCACATAGGCCACGGCCACGCCCCCGTCGTGGCTGAGCGACAGGTGCCAGCGCTTGACCCCCAGGTCGTAGGCGACCTCGGCGACCTTGCCGGTGACCCGCAGCTCCGGCTTGCCCAATTCGTCGCAGCGCACCTCCGCCTCCAGGTGCCCCAGCCCCTTGGGCGCGCCGAGCGCCTTGGCCACGGCTTCCTTGGCGGCGAACCTGGCGGCCAGCGAATGCACCGGGAGCGGCCGCTCCACGTCGGTGAACAGCCGCTCACGCAGCCGCGGCGTACGTTCGAGCGCCGCCTCGAAGCGGGCGATGTCCACGACGTCCACGCCGATACCCAGGATCACCGTCTTAGGTTACGCCGGCAAGAAACCTGATCATTGGCCTGCCGCCCTACCGCCGTGCCCGGTCAGGACCGTAGCGGCAGTCCATCTGGCAGGTTTCTCATCGTCAAAAGAGACCGCGCTCCCACGGGCCCCAGATCGCGATGGACCTGCCCTGCTTGGCCTGGACATTGACGTACAGCGTGTGGCCGCCGGGCCCGAAGGTGGAGCCCGCGAACTCGGCGCCGGGGTCGTCGGGGATCGGCTTCAGGCGGCAGAAGTCGAAGATCTGCCCCGAACGGGTGAGCCCGCGCAGGTAGTTGTCGCCCTCGCCGTCCTCGCACAACACCAGCGTGCCGCGCCTGCTGACCGTCACATTGTCGGGCAGGTCGAGCGCAGACGCGCGCGGCGACTCGTAGACGAGCTTGAGCCGGCCGCTCCACGTCTCATACGCCCATACCTGCCCCCGGCCCTTGCCGAACCCCGACGGCGGCGGGTCGGCGGGATCGGTGTCCCCGCCCTGCGTGGAGACGAAGTACACGGTTCCCTGGTGGAAGACCGCGCCCTCCAGCCTGGAGAAGATCGCCGCTCCCTTGGCCCGGCCCTGCCGGCCGACGGCCTGCACGACCTCGTCGTTGGACGGTTTGCCGCGGAAGTCGGGGTCGGGGTCGTCGATGTCCACCCACTCGGTGGCGTACGCGGCCCCGGGCTCCTGGCCGAGCGACAGGTCCTTGCGCTTGGCGCCTTTGACGGCAAGCATCTGCAGCCGGCCACCGTCGAGCAACTTCCCGGCCAGGACCGGGTGCTTCGGCGGCAGGTACCGATAGAAACCGGACGGGAAGCCGAAATTGTCCTCGGTGAGGTAGATCGCGCCCGAGGACGGGTCGAACGCCGCCGATTCGTGCGGGAAGCGCCCCGCCGACCTGATCGGCCTCGCCGTGGCCACGCGACCGACCGGGACCTCGAAGATGTAGCCGTGCTTCTCGGTCAGCCTGGAGTTGTCGCCGCCGGAGAAGTCGTCGGCGACATCGGGGCCGTTGACCGTCTCCTCGCAGCTCACCCAGGCGCGCCACGGCATGGGGCCGCCCGAGCAGTTCATCATCGTGCCGTTGAGCGACGGGCCGCTCTTGATCACTTCGCCGTAGCGGGTGACGCGCAACGTCGACGTGCCGCCGCCGGCCATCGGGTCGTAGGCCCGCTCCTTGTCGCCGAACGCGCCGACGGAGCCGTTGACCTCGTGGTTGCGGATCAGGATCGTGCTGCCGCCCGGACCGGAGAACGCCGCCATGCCGTCGTGCCGGCCCGGCACGGTGGACCCGTCACTGAACTTCTCACCCGCAGTGCTGAACGAGCGGTATTTGAACCCCTCCGGCAGGTACAGCCGCACCTTTCCGTCACGCAGGTCGCGCACGGGGCGCAGCGACCCGTACCCGCTGGGCGCCGCCTTCGCGCCACCTTGCGCACCGGCGCACGCGACCCCGGCGAAGGGCCCGGCGATGCCGGCGACCACATTCGAGATGAAGCGTCGACGATCCACAACCCGCGAGAGTATCCCTTTCCCCGAACTGAGTCTCGGTAATCCCACCACTTTATCCACAGCTTGTGGACACACACCCACCCGAAGGCCGGGTTGGCGGCGATCGCTACGCTGCCTAGGTGAACAACGGCTACGTGGAACTGAGCAGGGAGCAGTGGAGCGAGCTCCGCAAGAACACGCCCTTGACTCTCACCGCAGAAGAGCTGGAAGAGCTGCGCGGCGTCGACGACCCCATCGACCTCAACGAAGTCACCGACATCTATCTCCCGCTGACCCGGCTGCTCAACCTGCACTTCACCGGGTCCAAGCAGCGCAGCAGCGTGCTGAGCGCGTTCCTCGGACATCCCGAGCAGCGTGTCCCCTACGTCCTGGGCCTCGCGGGCAGTGTCGCGGTGGGCAAGTCGACGACGGCGCGGCTGCTGCACACGCTGCTGGCCCGCTGGCCCGAGCACCCGCACGTGGAGCTGATCACCACTGACAGCTTCCTCTATCCCAACGCGGTGCTGGAGTCCAAGGGGATCATGCACCGTAAGGGATTCCCGGAGAGCTACGACCGGCGGGCGCTGGTCAGGTTCGTGGCGGAGGTGAAGGCGGGGGCGGCGGAGATCCAGGCCCCTGTGTACAGCCATCTGGAGTACGACATCGTCCCCGGCGCCGCCCAGACTGTGAAAAGTCCCGACATTCTGATCATTGAGGGCCTCAACGTCCTCCAGCCCGCCCCGCCCACCTCCCTCGCCGTCAACGACTACTTCGACTTCTCCATCTACGTCGACGCCAAGGTCGAAGACATCCGCACGTGGTACGTCGAACGTTTCCACAAGCTCCGCCGGACCGCCTTCGAAGACCCGAAGTCATACTTCCGGCACATCGCAGACATGTCCTACGACGAGGCCACCGCCTTCGCGGTCAACGTCTGGCGCGACATCAACGAGCGCAACCTGGTCGAGAACATCGCCCCCACGCGCGGCCGCGCCGACCTCGTGCTGAAGAAGGGCGCCGACCACTCGGTCAGGCGGGTACGACTGCGCCGGACCTGAACGCCTCCCTGCCACCGTCCCCGGCTCGGTCACCGGGACACACGCCTCGCAACGCCGTCAACGTTCGATGGACAACAATGGGCGAGTGCTGCATCTGCGACTGATCTGCCCGCCCGCACGGACCGATGAGGTGGCGGCGGTGTTGGAAGACTGCCCTGGCGTCACCAACATCGTCGTCCTGCCCGGCGCCGCCCGCGTCCCGAAGGGCGACGTGATCATTTGCGACGCGGCCAGGGAGTCGGCCAATGAGGTGCTCGGCCGCCTCAAGTGGCTGGAGACCGAGGGCTCCATCGCCGTCGAGCAGGTCGATCTCTCCCTCTCCAAGGTCGCGGACGACGCGATCGAGGAGGCGCCGGGCGCCCCTGACGACGCGGTGATCTGGGAGGAGCTGGCACGGAAGGTGTCGGCGGACTCCCGCATCACGTGGGCGTACCTCGCTTTCCTGGCCATCGCCACCCAGCTCGCCGGGATCGCCGTGCTGCAGAACTCGCTCGTCCTGATCATGGGCGCGATGGTGCTCGGCCCGGAGTTCGGCCCGGTCGCCGCCATCTGCTTCGGCCTGCTCCGCGGCAAGTGGCCGCTGATCGCCACCGCGTTCAGAACGCTCGCCGTCGGGTTCGCGGTGGCCATCGCCATCACCTTCGCCTGCGCGCTCGTCTCGACCTGGCTCGGCTGGATCGACATGAGCAACCTCGACACGAACGCGGAGATGGAGTTCATCGTCAAGCCCGACAAGTGGTCGTTCATCGTGGCGCTGCTGGCCGGCGTTGCCGGCGTCCTGTCGATCACCGCGGGCAAGTCGTCGGCCCTGATCGGCGTCTTCATCTCGGTGACCACGGTCCCGGCGGCCGGCCACGCGGCCGTGGCGCTGGCGCTGGGGGCCTGGAACGAGGTCGCGCCCTCAGCCTGGCAGCTCACGGTCAACATCCTCGGCATGGTCATCTCGGGCACCGCGACGCTCATGGTCCAGCGGAAATTCTGGCCTCAAGTAGGACGACGTTCATCCGTATGACCGAGGCGACGGCCCTGGCCGCCCAGGTAGGGTCCGGCACATGCACATCCTCGCCACCGAGGGGCTGACCAAACGATTCCCCACCGTCACCGCGGTCGACCAGCTCACGGTCACCGTAGGACCCGGAGTCACCGGCCTGGTGGGGGCCAACGGCGCGGGCAAGTCGACGCTCATCAAGATCCTGCTCGGCCTGCTACCGCCCAGCGGCGGCGCGGCGCGCGTGCTCGATCTGGACGTCACGTCCCAGGGCGCAGAGATCCGCAGGCTCGTCGGCTACATGCCGGAGCACGAATGCCTGCCACCTGACGTCTCCGCCACCGAGTTAGTCGTCCACCTCGCACAGATGTCCGGGCTGCCGCGTACGGCCGCCCGCGAGCGCGCCGCCGACGTGCTGCGCCATGTCGGCCTGGCCGAAGAGCGTTACCGCCCCATCGGCGGCTACTCCACGGGCATGAAGCAGCGGGTCAAGCTGGCCCAGGCCCTCGTGCACGACCCCAAGCTGATCTTCCTCGACGAGCCGACCAACGGCCTCGACCCGCGCGGCCGCGACGAGATGCTCATGCTGATCAGGCGCATCGGCACCGAGTTCGGCATCAGCGTGCTGGTCACCTCGCACCTGCTGGGCGAGCTGGAGCGCATCTGCGACCACGTGATCGTCATCGACGCCGGGCGGCTGCTGCGTTCCTCGGCCATCGGCGAGTTCACGCAGTCCACGCAGACCGTCACGGTCGAGGTCGACGAGGGCATGGATCCGCTCGCGGCCCGTCTGGCCGAGGCCGGGCAGACGGTCTCGCAGCAGGGCCGCATGCTGGTGGTCAAGGTGGACGGGCCCGAGACGTACGACGCGATCAGGGACGCCGCCGCCGACCTCGACCTCTGCCTGATCCGCCTGGAGCAGGGGCGTCACCGCATCGAGGACGTCTTCAGGGAGGAGGTCGCGGGTGTCTGAGATCTACGACATCGGTTACCGCCATTACGACGGCCCCCGGCTGGGGCGCGGCTACTCGACCAGGGCGCTGGCCGTGCACAGTTTGCGCGGTGTCTTCGGTCTGGGCCGCCCGGCCCGCAGCAAGATCATTCCATTCGCCCTGTTCACCATCATGCTGCTGCCGGCCGTGGTGAACATCGCCATGATGGCCCTGCTCCAGCAGCGCGGCATCGCCTACAGCGGGTTCGCGGTCGTCATGCAGGCCGTGGTGGCGATCTTCCTGGCCTCGCAGGCCCCTACCGCCGTCGCCCCCGACCTGCGCCACCGCGTGCTTCCGCTCTACCTGTCGCGTCCCGTCTCGATCGTCGAGTACGTCAGCGCCAAGGTGGCCGCGATGACCGTGGCGCTGTTCCTGCTGGTCGCGGTGCCGCTCACGCTGATCTACGTGGGCGAGCTGGTCGTGGACATGCCCGGCCCGCCGGCCACCGGCGAGTACGTCGGCGCCATCGTCATGGCCCTTGTGCTGGCGGCGTTGCTGTCGGTGATCGGGCTGGCACTGGCCTCGTTCACGCCACGGCGCGGGCTCGGCGTGGCCTCGGTGATCGTCCTCTACCTGCTGTCGTCGGCGGCGGTCCCGATGGTCTACGGCATCTTGGCCGAGTCCGGCAACGAGGAGGGCGCTGCCTGGGCGTGGCTGCTGAACCCGTTCTGGCTGGTCGACTCCGTGCAGTCCTGGTTGTTCGGCACGCCGCCGCACTCCATCGAAGGCGGCTATCCCAACGGCCCGGCCTCGGCGGCGATCCTCGTGGTGCTGCTCGGCGTCGGCCTGGCCGCCCTCGCGCTGCGTTACAGGAAAGCGGCCTCGCGATGAAGATCGAGCTCTCGCAGGTGTCCCGCTGGTACGGCAACGTGGTCGCGGTCAACGACGTGACGATGACCATCGGCCCCGGCGTGACGGGCCTGCTCGGCCCCAACGGCGCGGGCAAGTCGACGCTCCTCCACATGATGGCCGGTTTCCTGTCGCCGTCCGGCGGCACGGTGACGCTGGACGGCAGCAAGGTCTGGAAGAACCACCACATTTACCGAAATATCGGCCTGGTCCCGGAGCGGGAGGGTGTGTATGGCTTCCTGACGGGCTGGCAGTTCGTCCTCTCAGCCGCCCGCCTCCACGGGCTCCCCGACCCGGTCGAGGCCGCCCGCAAGGCGCTGGCCACGGTCGAGATGGAGGAGCCGAAGGACCGCCGCGTGGAGACGTACTCGAAGGGGATGCGCCAGCGCGTCAAGGTGGCCGCGGCGCTGGTTCACGACCCGCCGGTGCTCCTGCTCGACGAGCCGTTCAACGGCATGGACCCGCGCCAGCGCCTCCACCTGATGGACCTGATCCGCGCCATGGGCACGGCCGGCAAGACCATCCTGTTCAGCTCCCACATCCTGGAGGAGGTCGAACGGGTCGCCCAGCACATCGAGGTCCTGGTGGCGGGGCGGCACGCGGCATCGGGCAACTTCCGCGAGATCAGGCGGCTGATGACCGACCGGCCCCACCTGTTCATGATCCGTTCGAGCGACGACAGGAAACTCGCCGCCGCCCTCATCCGCGACCACTCGGCCGGAGGCATCACACTCCGCCCGGACGGCTTGGAGGTCCAGGCGACCGAGTTCCGCCGCTTCGCCCGTCTCCTGCCCAAGCTGGCCCAGGCGGAGGGCGTACGCCTGCACCAGGTCTCCCCGGCCGACGAAGATCTGGAGAGCGTCTTCTCCTACCTGATCAACAGGAGCACCTGATGAATACAGTGGTTGCGGGCATTACATACCGCGCCTTGCTGGGCCGTCGAAGGATCATCCTGCTCCTGCTGCTCCCCCTGGCCCTCGTCAGCATGGCCGTGTTGTTCCGCCTTCTGGGCGAGGGCGACCAGGACACGGCCGTCGTGCTGTCGAAATTCGCCATCGGCACCGTCCTGCCGCTGCTCGGCGTGATCGCGGGCACCGGGGTCATCGCCCCGGAGATCGACGACGGCACCATCATTCACCTGATGTCCAAGCCGATCTCCCGCCCGCTGATCGTCCAGACGAAGTTCCTGGTGGCGGCCTCGGTGCTGGTCTTGTTCGGCGCCGTGCCGACGTACTTCGCGGCCTGGCTCCTGATCAGCAACGAGGACGGCATCGCCGCAGGCTTCGCGCTGGGCGCCCTGGCGGCCGGCATCGCCTACGCCGCCGTCTTCCTGCTGCTGGGCATCGTCACCCGGCACGCGGTCACGATCGGCGTCATCTACGCCCTGGTGTGGGAGACCGTGGTGGGCAACGTCATCGTGGGGGCGCGGAAGTTCTCGATTCAGCACTGGGGCACGACGATCGCCGACCAGATCTCGGCCTCGCCGTTCTTCCAGGCCGACGTCACGCTGAGCTTCGCCGTCCCGGCTCTGATCATCGTGACCGTCGGCGGCGTCTTCTGGGCAGGCCAGCGCCTGCGGGCCTTCTCACTCACGGGAGACGAATAAAAAAGATCGGGTACGGCACGTCAAACGTGCCGTACCCGATCAGGAAGCGCAGGCCTTGCGGACCACGTCCGCGAGGCGGCCCGCCACCTGGGTGGCGTGCTCCTCCGACGCGGCCTCGACCATGACGCGGATCATCGGCTCGGTGCCGCTCGGCCGGATCAGGACCCGGCCCGTCTCGCCCAGCTCCGCCTCGGCCAGAGCCACGGCTTCGGCGAGCTCGGGCACGGAGGCCTTGCCCTTGTCCACGTCCTTGACGTTGATCAGGATCTGCGGCAGCGGCGTCATCACCGAGGCCAGCTCCTTCAGCGGCACGCCTGCCTTGGCCATCACGCCCAGCAGGTGCAGCGAGGTGAGCAGGCCGTCGCCGGTGGTGGCGTGGTCCAGCATGATGACGTGGCCCGACTGCTCGCCGCCCAGGTTGTAGCCGTCGGACTTCATGCGTTCGAGCACGTAGCGGTCGCCCACCGCGGTCTCCACCACGGTGATGCCCGCATCGCGCATCGCCAGCTTGAAGCCCAGGTTGGACATGACGGTCGCGACCACGGTGTCCTTGGCCAGTAACCCTTCGCCGTGCATGGCGGCCGCGAGGATGGCCATGATGTGGTCGCCGTCGATGATCGCGCCCGTGTGGTCGACCGCCAGGCAGCGGTCGGCGTCGCCGTCATAGGCCACGCCCAGGTCCGCGCCGCGTGAGATGACCACCTGCTGGAGCTTGTCCAGGTGCGTGGAGCCGTGGCCGTTGTTGATGTTGAGGCCGTCCGGCCGGGCGCCGATGGCCTCGACCCTCGCCCCCGCGCGGACCAGCGCCTCGGGAGCCACCATGTGGGCGGCGCCGTGGGCGCAGTCGACCACGACATTGAGGCCGTCGAGGGCGGCGTTCATCGTGGTCAGCACGTGCGAGATGTAGCGGTCGGCCTCGCCGTACGCGTCCCGCACACGGCCCACGCCGGAGCCGATCGGGAAGCTCCACTCCTCGCCGAGCCTGCGCTCGATCTCGTCCTCGACCGCGTCGGACAGCTTGAAGCCGCCACGGGCCAGGAACTTGATGCCGTTGTCCGGCGCCGGGTTGTGCGACGCCGACAACATGACGCCGAGATCGGCGCCGAGCGCGGCCGTGAGGTGGGCGACGGCAGGGGTGGGCAGCACGCCGAGGCGCAGCACATCCACTCCGGACGCCGCAAGGCCGGCGACCACGGCGGCCTCGAGAAACTCTCCCGAGGCACGCGGGTCCCGGCCCACGACCGCCACCGGACGGCGCCCGGTGGCGGCGAACGCGCCTGCATCGCCGAGGACATGGGCCGCTGCCACGGACAGATCCATGGCGAGTTCGGCCGTGAGGTCGCGACCTGCGACCCCGCGTACCCCGTCGGTGCCGAAAAGGCGCGCCAACGTTAGCGCTTGCTGTACTGCGGAGCCTTACGGGCCTTCTTGAGGCCGTACTTCTTCCGCTCCGTGGCGCGGGCGTCACGGGTGAGGAAGCCGGCCTTCTTCAGCGGCGGGCGGTTGACTTCGACGTCCAGGATCGCCAGGGCGCGGGACAGGCCCATGCGCAGCGCGCCGGCCTGGCCGGTCACGCCGCCGCCGTCGATGCGCGCGATGACGTCGAACGCCTCCTCGGCGCCGAGCACCACGAAGGGCTCGTTGACGATCTGCTGGTGGACCTTGTTGGGGAAGTAGACGTCCAGCGAACGACCGTTGATCGTCCACTTGCCGGTGCCGGGGACGATGCGCACGCGGGCGATCGCCTCCTTGCGGCGGCCGGTGCCATACGAGTTGCCCGTCGTGACGGGCTTACGCACGGGCTGGTCGGCGCTGGCGGCGGACTCGGTGGTGTACTCGGACGGGAAGTCCTCGCTGGAGAAGTCCTCCAGCTCGGCCTCGACGGCCGTCTCGACACCGGTGGGCTCAGCCACGGTTCTCCTCTAACTCTTTCGAACTACTACTGGGCGATCTGGGTGATCTGGAACGGCACCGGCTGCTGGGCCTGGTGCGGGTGCTCGGAACCCGCGTAGACCTTCAGCTTCTTGGCCATCTTCCGGCCGAGGGAGTTCTTCGGCAGCATGCCCTTGACGGCCTTCTCGACGGCCTTCTCCGGCCGCTTCTCCATGAGCTCGCCGTAGCTGACGGAACGCAGACCGCCCGGGTAGCCCGAGTGGCGGTAGGCCTTCTTCTGCTCAAGCTTGTTGCCGCTCAGCGCGATCTTGTCCGCGTTGATGACGATGACGAAGTCACCGGTGTCGACGTGGTTGGCGAAGATCGGCTTGTGCTTGCCGCGGAGCAGGGTCGCGACGTGGCTGGCCAGCCGGCCCAGCACGACATCGGTCGCGTCGATGACGTACCACTGACGCTGGACGTCGGCGGGCTTCGGTGAGTACGTGCGCACGGTCGTAGCCTTCTTTATGCTCGCGTCTTCGGCGCTGTCGGATGCGACAGCTACATTTGGTCGGTCGGTGCGGGCACACGGCAGCCCGGACCTTCCGTCTCCTCACGATGGGAGATGACGCCGGACGCGCCGCGCATTGGTCTCGCTGGACCTATGCACACAACGAACGATTAGGCTACCCGCCAACAGGCGCGCAGGTCAAAAGACCGGTAACCTCGTGCGAGTCTACCCGACCGCAGAACGGTTCGGTTTCGTTTCCCTGGGACCCCTTCTTTCCCAGGACCAGACATCTCTATCGTTGACTGCGGTATGTGGCAGAACTCTCACACCCGGCCAACCCAGCGGGGCGCTCGGCGCCGGAGTCATCTGGGTGTGTTGACCTGCCTCATGGCGGCGGTCTTGTTCACCGGCGTGCTGATCGGCCGGCTGACCGACGCCCCCCAGCCGAACCCGCACATCTTCCTCAACGGCACCGCCCCGCCCGCCGCCGCCACGGCCAACCCCGCGCCGACGGAGGCGAAGAAGGCGCTGCAGCAGCTCGAGAGCGTGCCGCGCGAGGTCACGACCAAGAAGGTCCCTGGCGCCACGGGCACCCCGAAGCCCACCGCCAAGACGCCCGACGGCCAGATCCCCGGCTTCGACTCCCAGGACGACCCCGCCCAAACGTTCCCCGGCACGGAGTCGTCCGTCGCGGTGATCCCCGGCATGGCGTCCAAGGTCGTGTCCCTCACCAATACGGCCAGGTCCAAGCGCGGTTGCGGGCCGTTGAGGGTCGATCGGGGGCTCATGCGCTCGGCGCGTACACACTCACTGGAGATGGCCAAGATGGGGCAGCTCACGCACAACTCCCCCGACGGCGCCTCCCCGTGGGACCGCATGGAGCGCGCCGGATACCGCTACGGCGCCGCCGAGAACATCGGCGCCGGATACAGCAACCCCGAAGAGGCGGTACGCGGCTGGCTGGAAAGCCCGGACCACCGCAAGAACATCCTGGACTGCCGGTTGAAGGCCATCGGCGTCGGCGTCGCCTCCGGCCCGAACGGCCCGTGGTGGACTCAGGACTTCGGAACCCAATGACGGCTAGCACGGTAATGTCGCCGCATGGCTTTTCCCGAGGAACGTGAGAACGGCACGGGCAGCGCGCCCTACGGGATGGGCAGCGCGCCGCCGTGGTCCGACATGGGAGGCGCTCGGCAGGCGACCGGCATGAGAGGCACGCCTCCGGCGAACGGGTCGGCAGGCGCGCCACGAGGGGACGGCTTCGGACGCGCTCCGCAGGGCGACGGATTCGGTGGATCCCCGCAGGGCGACGCATTCGGCGGGTCCCCGCAAGGGGGCCTGTTCGGCGGGTCCCCGCAGGGGGACGGCCTGGGACGCGCTCCGCAGGAGGCCGGCATGGGGGGTGCCCCGCAGGAGGCACCCGCCCCCGAGCAGGAGACGGTCACCACCTCACGTCGCTCCCGCTCCCGGAAGGAGCGGGCGGCCGCCGCCGACGACACCGAAAAGGCGCCGCAGAGCAGGATCGGCTGGAGTCCTTACGACGAGGGCCCACGCTCGCGCGCGCCGCTGTGGTTCACGATCGGCGGCGTGCTGGTGCTCGGACTGCTCGGTGGCGGCCTCGCGCTGATGTGGAACGCCGGCGGCCCCACCACCGCCGAGACCGCCGCCCCCCGCCGGACGTCCGCGCCGCTGCCGTCCCCCCCACCTGGCAAGTACGGCTTCGCGGAGTCCCGCACCACGGACCCCGAAGCGATCACGGTCAAGGAGATCTTCGGCTCGAAGAAGAAGTTCACGATCTCCGGCCGGTCCTACGAGATGACGATCACCAGCAAGGACAAGAAGTGCACCGACGGCGCCCTGGGCGACAAGCTGCAGAAGGCGCTCAAGGACGGCAAGTGCAACCAGCTCGTCCGGGCCAGCTTCCGCGACAAGGCGGGCAAGGTGATCGGCACGGTCGGCGTGGCCAACCTCACGACCGGCAAGAACGCGGGCAAGGTGGCCAAGAGCGGCGACGAGAAGAACTACGTGAAACCGCTGTCGGGTAAGGACAGTGTCACCAAATTCCTCGGCTCGGGCAGCGGCGGAGCCAAGATCTGGACGCACGGCCACTACGCGATCATGGTGTGGTTCCAGAACAAGGACGGCACGAAGCCCGACAAGAACGGCTCCAAGCAGCTCTTCCGGGCCATCGACGACATCACCAAGGCCACGGTGTTCAAGGCTCTGGACCACCGTTCGATGACCGGCAGCCCGCTGACGTAACCCGGCTTTACATGCCTTAAGCCCCCAAACGGGATGCCGGATGCCTCTGGGAACGTCCATACCGACATAACGATCTCGCTACTCTCGCTAGGCTCGCCCTATGCGTGGTCAGGAACCCGGGTCCGAGCACGATCACAGGGAGGCCGCCGGCTCGGCCAGACCTGCGACGCCACCGCCGAGCTTCGGCCAGACCAGCGGGGAAGACGTTCCACCGGCGTTCCCACCTTCCGAGGAGGCGGACGACGGCGAGACGTCGTCCGTCGTCCCCGTGCTCAAGGGACCGCCGCCCGGGCTGTCCGATCTGGTGCGTACGGATGCGCAGCCGTGGGAGGTGCCGGGCGACGACGCCGCCCCCTACGACTGGTTCGCCGACCACACGGACACCGACCCCGCCCTCGCCGCCCCCTCCCGCACCGATCCCGGGCCCTCTGGCACCGGCCCCGCCGACCCTGGCCCTGCTGTCCCTGCCGCGACCAACGCCGGCTCAGGCTTCGACAAGCCGCGCACCGACAGCCCGTGGGCCGACCCGGATCAGGCCGGCACGTCGCGGTCCGGGCGCCCGCCGGTCGGGCCCGGCGGGGACGTGCCGCAGTGGCCGGCCGAGCCGATGGTGCCCGGTGCTCCGCCGTGGGAGCCGCCACCCGCGTTCACCGCCGCAGCGGCGGGCATGCCGGTGTGGCCGGGCCCCGCACCGGACCCGCATGCCTTGCCGCCGTGGCCGGCCGCCACAGGCGAACTCGTGGCCGAGCCGGACGCGGACGACCAGGACACTCCCGCCCTGTCCCCCGGCGCTGCCGAGCCGCAAGGCGCCACCCGGCCGGCCCACTACTTCGACCCCGAGGCCGCACGCCGGGAAGCCGAAGCCGCTCAGCAGCGCGCCGGCGAACCGGGCACGACACGCCCGCACACCGCCGCCCCCACCACGCCGCCGCACGAGAGCCCCGCACGGCCCATCGCCGCGCCATCAGGCATCTCGCAGCCGGCCACGGCACTACCGCCCGCCGCACCGCCCCAGAGCCCCGCACAGGCCGTCACCGCGCCTTTGAGCATCTCCCAGCCCGGCACCGCACAGCCACCGGCCACCATGCAGCCGAGCACCGCACAACCCGGCGCCGCCGATCCTGCAGGCGCCAAGCCGGAGGACGGCACCCGGCCGGGGCCCGCCACGCTGGCGGAAACCGTTCCATACCCAACCGTCCGGCGACAGGCCGCGCCGCAGGAGACCGGCAGCACCCCGGACGACACCTCTCAGGAAGACGCCGCGAACCAGTCCCCATCACGGGAAATCGCCCATCAGCGGCCAACCGTCCCCCTCTCCGCGCCTATCGCGCCGGAGCGCGAGGACACCCGTCCCGTCACCCATAAGGACGCCACCCGCCCAGCCAGTCATGACACCCCGCACTCCCCTCACGAGAGCAAGGGCCCGGCCCACTACTTCGACCCCAACGCCCCGACCCCGGCGACCGCCCGTCCTCCGGAGCCCGGCGACGTGCCGGTCTGGCCGCCCCACTCCCCCGTCAGCCAGAAACTCCCGGACCTCCCCTTCTCCAGGGACACCTGGGGCCAGAGGCCGTCGACCGCGCTCGACCTGCCCACTCCGCCCCAGGGCAGCGGCCCGGCCTTTCCGCCTGGAGCGTTCAAACAACCACCGTTCCAGACCCCGCCGCCGCCCCCGGCGCCCCAGGGCTCGAGCAAACGAGCACTCCTGGTGACGCTGGGCGCGCTGGCCCTGGCCGGGGTGGCCACCGGGGGCTTCTTCGCCTTCCAGGCCGTCAGCAACCCCACCGCCACCACGGCCGCCTCCCGCGGCAGCGCCACCCCCTCCACGCCGCCCACCGAAGAGCCTGAGGCCGCGCCCTCCGACGCGCCGCCCGGCTCCGTGCTCAATTCCGAGGAGACCGACCCGCAGAAGTTGTCGCTGTCGGAGGCGTTCCCGAAGAAGAAGGTCAGCGCGGCGGGCGCCACGTTCACCAGGGTCAAGGCCGGCATCGAGACGACCTGTGACAAGGCCGCGACGGGCGCGTTCGCCGAGGCGCTGAAAGAGCAGAAGTGCAGCCGCGTGCTGCGTGCCACCTACGTCGACAGCAAACGCCGCTACGCCATCACCACCGGCATCGCCGTGCTGCCGACCAAGGAGGCGGCCACGGCCGTCGACCAGGCGAAGGACCTCAACAAGAACGTCTGGTTCCGCCCCTTGCCCGGAGCGGAGGGCTCGGGCGGCGAGCGCGTGCACATCGCCGGCGGCTACGCGTCGGGCCTGGTGTGGGGCCGGTACATCGTCTTCAGCTACGCCACCCACGCCGACGGCCACACCCCGTCAGCCAACGAGAAGACGTTGCCCAAGGTCAGCGGGGCGTTCCGCGACCAGACCTCACTCGTCCTGGAGCGCCGCGCCACCAAGGGGTGAGAGCATCCGTACGCGGCGCGTGGCCTCGGCTCGCGCGGCGAGCTCCGGCTCCGGCGGGTAGCCGACCTCCTCCAGGCACAACCCGTGGGCGGGGGCCACATGAACGCCGGAGTCGCGGACGGCGCGGGTCAGCACCTCTCCGGGCCACTCCACCGGCCGCCGACCGTCGCCGACCGCCAGCAACGAGCCGACCAGGGCCCGCACCATCGAGTGGCAGAAGGCGTCGGCCACGACCGTGGCCACGAGCACGCCGTCCGGCTCGCGTACCCACTCCAGCCGCTGCAGTTCTCTGATCGTGGTGGCCCCTTCGCGCCTCTTGCAGAACGCCGCGAAGTCGTGCTCGCCGATCAGCCGCGTCGCCGCCGCGTTCAGCGCACCTAGGTCCAGCGGGCGGTTGTGCCAGACCACCTCGTGCCGCCGGAGCGGGTCGACGCCGCCGACGGCGTCGCTCACCCGGTACGCGTACCGCCGGAACGTCGCCGAGAAACGGGCGTCGAAGCCCTCAGGAGCCACGGAGACCCGATAAATCCGTACATCGGGTGTCATGACCCCACCCAGGCGTCGCACGAGCGCAGAAAGCCGCTCATCCACGCTCAGCGGCCCCCGGTTCCCGTCCAGCTCTGCCAGCGACCCGTCGGGCACGTCCACGTGGGCGACCTGGCCGCGGGCGTGCACCCCGGCGTCGGTACGCCCGGCCACGGTCAGCATGGCCGGCTCGCCGAGGCGCAGGATCCGGCCGAGCGCCTGCTCGATCTCGCCCTGAACCGTACGCCGCCCGGGTTGTCTGGCCCACCCGGAGAAATCGGTCCCGTCGTACGCGAGGTCGAGGCGGAGCCGTACCACGATGATCCTCCCTAACCGAAAAGGGCCCGAACCCCCCGTTGGGGGTCCGGGCCCGATGCATACAGCCTGAGATCAGGCCTCGTCCTTCTTCGCCTCAGCCTCGGCGGCCGGGGTCTCCTCGGCGGCGGCCTCAGGAGCCTCCGCGGCCTCGGCCTTGGCTTCCTCGGCCTTGGGCGCCTCGGTCTCCTCCGCGGGCGCCGCGGCGGCGGCCGGAGCCTCGGTGCGGCGGGTGGTGACGGCGTTCAGCGGCTCGGTCACCAGCTCGATGACCGCCATCGGGGCGTTGTCGCCCTTACGCGCACCGATCTTGGTGATGCGGGTGTAGCCACCGGGACGCTCGGCGAACGTCGTCGCGATCTCGGTGAAGAGGTGGTGCACGACGCCCTTGTCCTTGACGACGGTCAGGACCTGGCGACGGTTGTGGATGTCGCCCTTCTTCGCCTTGGTGATCAGGCGCTCCGCCAGCGGACGCAGGCGCTTGGCCTTCGTGACCGTCGTACGGATCTTGCCATGGCGGAACAGATCGGTGGCCAGGTTGGCCAGGATCAGCCGCTCGTGCGCCGGGCTGCCGCCAAGACGTGCACCCTTGGTGGGCTTGGGCATTTCATCTCTCCTTGTGGATTAACCCGCCCCGGCCGTACCAGGTACCGGAGTCGGGCCGGCGCCGCGGACGCGCGACACCGTTACTTTCACCCGCACACCCCTCCCACGCCCAGGAAGGCCCCTTCCGGAACCTCCCCGAGACCGAGGACCGGCGATCTCTCACCGGCTCTCCCTCCCCAAGGACCTCAGCCCCGGAGACCGAGGACCGGCGATCTCTCGCCGATCCCCTTCTCCACAGGACCTCAGCCCTCCGAAAGGCGCGGAGACGCTACAAGCGGGACGTGTCTAGTACTGCTCCGTCTCGACGTAAGCGCTGTCGTCGTCGTCATAGCCGCCACCGGCCACCGCGCTCGGGTCGAACCCGGGCGGGGAGTCCTTGAGCGCCAGCGACATCTCGTGCAGCTTCTGCTTGACCTCTTCGATCGACTTCGCACCGAAGTTGCGGATGTCGAGGAGGTCCTGCTCGCTGCGCGCCACGAGCTCACCCACGGTGTGGATGCCCTCGCGCTTGAGGCAGTTGTACGACCGGACGGTGAGGTTGAGCTCCTCGATCGGCAGCGCGAGGTCGGCCGCCAGGGCGGCGTCGGTCGGCGACGGGCCGATGTCGATGCCCTCGGCCTCGACGTTGAGCTCACGGGCCAGGCCGAAGAGCTCGACGAGGGTCTTACCGGCGGAGGCCACCGCGTCGCGGGGCTTCATGGCCGGCTTGGTCTCGACGTCGAGGATGAGGCGGTCGAAGTCGGTACGCTGCTCGACTCGGGTCGCCTCGACCTTGTAGGTGACCTTGAGCACCGGCGAGTAGATCGAGTCGATCGGAATGCGGCCGATCTCCTGACCGGGCTGCTTGTTCTGCGCGGCGGAGACGTAGCCCCGGCCGCGCTCGACGGTCAGCTCCATCTCCAGCTTCGCCTTGCCGTTGAGCGTGGCGATGCGCAGCTCGGGGTTGTGCACCTCGACACCGGCCGGCGGCGCGATGTCGGCGGCGGTGACCTCGCCCGGGCCCTGCTTGCGCAGGTACATCACGACCGGCTCGTCGTGCTCGGAGGAGACGACCAGTTCCTTGAGGTTGAGGATGATGTCGGTGACGTCTTCCTTGACCCCGGGAACGGTCGAGAACTCGTGCAGCACGCCCTCGATGCGGATGCTCGTCACGGCCGCGCCCGGAATGGACGACAGCAGCGTGCGGCGCAGCGAGTTGCCGATGGTGTAGCCGAAGCCCGGCTCCAGCGGCTCGATGACGAATCGGGACCGGGTGTCGTCGATCGACTCTTCGAGAAGAGTCGGACGCTGAGCGATCAGCATGTGCGGGTTCTCCCCTTTTTCGTGTGGCGCCCGCTATATGACGCCACTCCGATATAAAGCGTAGTCGAGGTGCGGAAATCCGCACCTCGACCAAGGCTCACTTCGAGTAGTACTCGACGATGAGCTGCTCTTGCACCTGGGTGTCGATCTGCTGGCGAACCGGCAGCTGGTGAACCAGGACGCGAAGCTTGTCCGGCACGACGCCGAGCCACGCCGGAACAGTGCGCTCGCCCGCGGTCGCCCGAGCGACCTCGTAGGGCAGCAGGTTGCGCTTGTTCTCGCGGACCTCGATGATGTCGTGCTCGCGAACGCGGTAGGACGGAATGTCCACCTTCTTGCCGTTCACCAGGATGTGGCCGTGGCGCACCTGCTGGCGAGCGGCGTCACGCGACTGCGCGAACCCGGCGCGGTAGACGACGTTGTCGAGACGGGTCTCCAGGATCTGGAGCAGCACCTCACCCGACTTGCCGCTCTTGCCCGCGGCCTCCTCGTAGTAGTTGCGGAACTGCTTCTCGAGGACGCCGTAGATGCGGCGGGTCTTCTGCTTCTCACGAAGCTGAAGCTGGTACTCGGACTCCTTGGGGCGTCCGCGGCCGTGCTCACCCGGCGGGTAAGGACGGATCTCGATGGGGCACTTGGCGGACTCGCACTTGCTGCCCTTGAGGAAGAGCTTGGTCTTCTCGCGACGGCAGAGCTTGCAGTCCGCGCCCGTGTAACGAGCCATTTCTCTCTATCTCCTGGGATTCAGACGCGGCGACGCTTGGGAGGGCGGCAACCGTTGTGCGGAACCGGCGTGACGTCCTGGATCGAACCCACCTCGAGGCCGGTGGCCTGCAGCGAGCGGATCGCGGTCTCACGGCCGGAGCCGGGACCCTTGACGAAGACGTCGACCTTGCGCATGCCGTGCTCCATGGCGCGGCGAGCGGCGTTCTCCGCGGCCATCTGAGCGGCGAACGGGGTGGACTTACGGGAGCCCTTGAAACCCACGTGGCCGGCGCTGGCCCAGGAGATCACGTTCCCGTTCGGGTCGGTGATCGAAACGATCGTGTTGTTGAACGTGCTCTTGATGTGGGCGTGCCCATGAGCGACGTTCTTCTTCTCCTTGCGGCGCACCTTCTTCGGGGCGCCCTGACGGCTCTTAGGAGGCATTGTTTGCCATTACTCCTGAGGTCTTCGATCCCGCGGCTGCGAGGACTACTTCTTACCGGGCTTCTTCTTGCCGGCGACGGTCTTCTTCTTGCCCTTACGGGTGCGCGCGTTGGTCTGCGTGCGCTGACCGTGCACGGGCAGGCCCTTGCGGTGCCGGATGCCCTGGTAGCAACCGATTTCGATCTTGCGACGAATGTCGGCCTGGACCTCGCGGCGCAGGTCACCCTCGATCTTGAAGTTCGCCTCGATGTAGTCACGCATCGGGACGAGCTCGGTGTCGGAGAGCTGGTGGACCCGGAGGTCGCCGCTGACACCGGTGGCCTGGAGGATCTCCTGGGCGCGGGTGCGGCCGATTCCGTAGATGTAGGTGAGAGCGATCTCCAGCCGCTTGTCGCGGGGGAGGTCGACGCCAACCAGGCGAGCCATGGTCGGGCATTCTCCTTCTTTGTGGCGGAGGTCTTGCGCCTCACTGCCCCTCCCCAATGCCCGGGGTGAGGGCCCCGGCCTCCGACCGGGGGTCTTCCGAGTGGTTCAGGTCCTTCGGAAAAGGCCTGCCTGCCCGGGTGTGAAACGCGCTAACTGTTGCAGGCTTCTCATGCGTCGAGTCCGCTCCCTCGCGGGGCGGACTCGGAGAAGCCTTGCGGCGACTAGCCCTGGCGCTGCTTGTGGCGCAGGTTGTCGCAGATCACCATGACGCGACCGTGCCGGCGGATCACCTTGCACTTGTCGCAGATCTTCTTGACGCTCGGCTTTACCTTCATTGTCCTTTGTGTCCTCAGACGTTCTTACTTGTATCGGTAGACGATCCGCCCACGACTGAGGTCGTAGGGGCTCAGTTCAACGACTACCCGGTCGTCTGGAAGGATCCGGATGTAGTGCATCCGCATCCGTCCGCTGATGTGGGCCAGGACCTTATGGCCGTTGTCGAGCTGCACCCGGAACATGGCGTTCGGGAGCGATTCGACCACAGTGCCCTCGATCTCGATGGCGCCGTCTTTCTTGGCCAAAATTCCTCGCGTTTCACTGATCGGTCGTCTGAGGCTCCGGTTCACTACGCAGCCGCGACCTTCACGCTTCGAAGAGAGCGACGATCGGCAAGGACCGCCGACGCGTGATAGTCATAGTGAGCCGACTAAGGAGTGTACGACACCTGGCTTGAAAACGCGAAAACGCGTGCCAGATGTCCTGACACAACCACGTCATAGTGTACCGCAGGTTCATCGGCCCCGACGCGCACAACGGAAGGCCCGCCGAGGGAGAGAACTCGGCGGGCCTTCCGGGGGGTAGGGCTCTCAGGGCAGTGCGGTGCCTCGCGACCATGGGATGGACTAGTAGATGCGGTGCGCGGAGCCGCAGGCCGTGAACTTGCCGCCCCAGCAGGTGTAGGTGTACAGCTTCTTGATCCCGTGCTTGGACCAGGTCTCGCTGTACGACCCGTTCCACTCGCGGGAGAACGTGTGCCAGCTACCGCCGGAGTAGTACTTGAACCACACGTAGCCGTGCTTCGGCGTGAACTCCTTGCCGTACCACTTCGTGTAGACCTTGCCGTTCTGCTTCCAGGTCTTGCCGTAGGTGTAGGCCTTATGGTTGCTGGAGTGGTACTTGCCCCAGGTGCCCATCGACGTTGCCGTCGAGGCGGCGGTCTGGGTCGCGGTGGCCGCCTGGGCGGCGGGGGCGGCGACGGCGAGGCCGGTGACGGCGATCGAACCGGCGAGGGCGGCGGCTGCGAGGACCTTACGCATGTGGATTCCTCCGTGAGTCGTGTTCCTGACACCGCTCACGTTAGGAAGTCGCTCTTATCCGTACTGCGCAGGAATCCACACAGTGCACTACTGCACACTGCCCTAGTTTCTCTTCGGCTGGTTGCTCCCGAAAATGGTGCTCACCAGCAAAATCACGCCCCAGGGCCCCATCACCCACAGCGGCCACGGATAGACCCCGCCGTCCGACGAGATGCTGACGATCAGCCAGATGACCCAGTTGATCCCGCTGGCCATGGCCCAGGCGCCCCAGGCCGCCTTCATGCCCGAATGCATGCCGTCTTTGCTCTCGATGGCTTTCGCCGTCTTCGCGGGCCGGTTGCGCAGGTCCACGTCGGGCAGGTCGGACGTCAGCTTGGCGAGTTCGCCGTAGGTCTTGCTCTGGTAGAGCTGTTCGAGCCGCTCGTTGAACTCGTCCATCGTGATGCGGCCCTGCGCGGTGTGCTCGCGAAGGATGGCGGCCACCCGGTCGCGGTCGGAGTCGGATGCTCGCATTTCGGGGCTGTTCGCCATCCCGCCCACTCCCGGCTACGGCTAGGTCTGCAGTTGAGTAAGGCGCTCCTTGCCCCCGTCTAGGGCGGTTAGCACCCATGGACCATTATGTGTCACCGCAACGCTGTGTTCGAAGTGTGCGGAGGCCTTGCCGTCGATCGTGACCACGGTCCAGTCGTCGGCCAGCACGCGCGTCCGCTCCGTGCCCAGGTTGACCATCGGCTCGACGGCCAGGCACATGCCCTCCTCCAGCACCGGGCCACGCCCGGGCCGGCCGTGGTTGGCGATCCACGGATCCATGTGCATCTCGGTGCCGATGCCGTGGCCGCCGTACTCCGGAGGGATGCCGAAACGGCCTTGCGACTTGACGTACCGCTCGATCTCGTGGCCGATGTCGGACAGGTGGCGGCCGGGCCGCAGCGCCGCGATGCCGCGCCACATGGACTCTTCCGTGATGCGCATGAGCTCCGTGAGCTTGGGATCCACCTCACCGACAGGGACCGTGACCGCGGAGTCTCCGTGCCAGCCGTCGAGGATGGCGCCGCAGTCGATTGAGATGATGTCGCCCTCGCGCAGCTTGCGGGCGTCGGTCGGGATGCCGTGCACCACCTCGTCGTTCACCGACGCGCAGATCGTCGCGGGAAAGCCCTGGTAACCCTTGAACGACGGAATCGCGCCTTCGTCCCTGATCGCCTTCTCGGCGATGGAGTCGAGGTCGAGCGGCGTCATGCCGGGCTCGACCGAGCGCTTCAGCAGGTCGAGCGTGCGTCCGACCACCAGTCCGGCGGCTCGCATCTTCTCGAGCTGCTCCGGTGACTTGATCTGGATTCCGTGGCGGTTCCTCTTGAACATGTAATGCCCCCCTGGGTCACTCAACGGGCCACTTGGGGGCCCAATTCCCCCACAATAGCCGCGAGGTGGCACGGAATCCCGTGCCACCTCCGCACATCGGTGCCGCCGCAGCTAGCCCATGAACGGGCGGATCGCCTCCATGGCTCGCTGGGTGACCTCCTCGACCGGTCCGGTCGCGTCGACCCCCACGAGGATGCCCTCGTCGGCGTAGTACGAGACCAGCGGCGCCGTCTGCTCCTGGTAAACCTCCAGGCGGTGCCGTACGGTCTCCTCCTTGTCGTCGTCCCGCTGGAACAGCGCGCCCCCGCACGCGTCGCACCTGTCGTCCTTCTTGTCGTCGAACTCGACGTGCCAGATGCGGCCGCACTGGCTGCACGTGCGCCGGCCGGCCAGCCGCCTGACCACCTCGTCGTCGTCCACGACGACGAGCTCGAGGACGAGGTCCAGCGCCTGGCCCCAGTCCTTGAGCATGTCGCGCAGGATCTCGGCCTGCGCGACATTCCGCGGGAACCCGTCGAGCAGGAAACCGTCCTGCGCGTCGGACTCCGAGAGCCGATCGCGGACCATGGCGATGGTGACCTCGTCGGGCACCAGGTCGCCACGGTCCATATATGTCTTGGCCAGCTTGCCAAGATCCGTGCCCCCCGAGACGTTGGCATGGAAGATGTCACCTGTCGAGATCTTCGGGATGGACAGGTTCGATGCGATGTACTGGGCCTGTGTCCCCTTACCCGCTCCGGGGGGCCCGACCAGAACGAGACGCACTACCGCAGGAAGCCTTCGTAATTACGCTGCTGAAGCTGGCTCTCGACCTGCTTAACGGTGTCCAGTCCGACGCCTACCATGATCAGAATGCTCGTCCCTCCGAACGGGAAGTTCTGGCTCGCACCGGCCACCGCCAGCGCGACGATCGGGACCATGGAGATCAGACCCAGATAGATCGCGCCCGGTGTGGTCAGACGGGTGAGCACGAAGTTCAGGTATTCAGCCGTCGGCCTGCCGGGGCGGATGCCCGGAATGAACCCACCGTACTTCTTCATGTTGTCGGCGACTTCGGTGGGGTTGAACGTAATCGACACGTAGAAGTACGTGAAGAAGATGATCAACGCGAAGAACGTGGCCATGTAGATCGGGGTGTCGCCCGTGGCCAGGTTCTGGGAGATCCACCGGATCACCACGTTGTCACTGGTCTGGAAGAGCGAGGTGAACAGCTGCGGGAGGTAGAGCAGTGAGGAGGCGAAGATGACCGGGATGATGCCGGCCTGGTTGACCTTGAGCGGGATGTAGGTGGACGTGCCGCCGTACATCCTGCGGCCGACCATCCGCTTGGCGTATTGAACCGGGATGCGCCGCTGCCCCTGCTCGACGAAGACCACCGCGGCGATCATGAAGACGCCGACCACCATGACGACCGCGAAGGTGAACTTGTTGGCCTGGAAGATGTTGGCCAGCTCGGACGGGAAGACCGCGACGATCTGGGTGAAGATCAGAATCGACATGCCGTTGCCGACGCCCCGGTCGGTGATCAGCTCGCCCAGCCACATGATGACGGACGTGCCGGCCGTCATGATGACCACCATCGTGACGATGCCGAAGATGTTGTCGGGGTCGAGCAGGACGTCCTGCTGGCAGTTCGGGAAGAGCTGGCCGGTGCGGGCCAGGGCGATGAACGCCGTCGACTGCAGGACCGCGAGTCCGATGGTCAGATAACGCGTGTACTGCGTGATCTTTGTCTGGCCGGACTGGCCTTCCTTCTTCAGCGCCTCGAGGCGCGGAATCACGACGACGAGCAGCTGGAGAATGATGCTCGCGGTGATGTACGGCATGATGCCGAGCGCGAACACTGAAAGTTTCAGGAGGGCGCCGCCGCTGAACAGCTGCACCATCCCGTAGATGTTGCCGGTGTCTTGATCAGCGCGCGCCTGATTGAAACAGGCCGCCAGATTCTGTACGTGAACTCCCGGAGTCGGAAGAACCGAGCCGAGACGGAAAAGCGCGATGATGCCCAGGGTGAAGAGCAACTTCTTGCGCAGGTCCGGCGTCCGGAACGCCCGGGTAAACGCGGTCAGCACGGTCCCTCCTGCGCGCCTATAAGGCGATGTGAGTATGCGGCGATGGTGCGGGAATCTGCCATCTGAGTCTCATTGTCAAACGAGCCGGACAGAAGCCTGCCGTCTGCGAACTCTAACGCACTACGGGCGTGGGGGCCCATTGTCAGAGCCCCCACGCCTCGTCATAGCGTTGCTACAGCTCGGTAACGGAGCCACCGGCGGCGGCGATCTTCTCCTTCGCGGCGGACGAGAAGGCGTGAGCCTGCACGTTCACCGCGACCGAGATCTCGCCGGTGCCGAGCACCTTGACGAGCTGGTTCTTGCGAACAGCACCCTTGGCGACCAGCGCCTCGACGGTGACCTCGCCACCATCGGGGAACAGCTCGCCGAGCTTGTCGAGGTTGACGACCTGGTAGGTCGTCTTGAACAGGGCGTTGGAGAAGCCCTTGAGCTTCGGCAGACGCCTCTGCAGCGGCACCTGGCCACCCTCGAAACCGAGGGGGACCGACGTGCGGGCGTGGCTGCCCTTGGTGCCGCGACCGGCCGTCTTGCCCTTCGACGCCTCGCCACGGCCCTTGCGGACCTTGGCCTTGTTGGCGCCCGGAGCAGGACGGAGGTCGTGAATCTTGAGCGGAGCCTTGTCAGTCATGACTAGTCGACCTCTTCCACCTCGACGAGGTGCGTCACCACGGAGACCATCCCGCGAATCTCGGGCCGGTCCTCCTTGACGACGACATCGCCGATTCGCTTCAGGCCAAGCGAACGCAGCGAGTCACGCTGGTTCTGCTTGCCACCGATCTTCGAGCGAACCTGAGTGATCTTCAGGCGTGCCATGACTAGCTCACCGCCTTCGCGGCCGCGGCTTCCGCGATGCCCTCGCGCTGAGCCTTGAGCATCCGGGCCGGAGCCACGTCCTCGATCGGCAGGCCACGGCGGGCGGCGATCTCCTCGGGCCGGGAAAGGCCCTTCAGAGCCGCCACGGTGGCGTGCACGATGTTGATCGGGTTGTCCGAGCCGAGCGACTTGGACAGCACGTCGTGGATACCGGCACACTCCAGCACCGCACGCACCGGGCCACCGGCGATGACGCCGGTACCGGCCGAGGCCGGACGCAGGAAGACGACGCCGGCCGCCTCCTCGCCCTGCACGGTGTGCGGAATGGTGCCCTGGATGCGCGGCACCTTGAAGAAGTGCTTCTTCGCTTCCTCGACGCCCTTGGCGATGGCGGCGGGGACTTCCTTGGCCTTGCCATAGCCGACGCCGACCAGGCCGTTGCCGTCACCGACGACGACGAGGGCGGTGAAGCTGAAGCGACGACCACCCTTCACGACCTTGGCCACTCGGTTGATCTTCACTACGCGCTCGATGTACGAGACGCCCTTGTCGGCGGCGCCACCGCGGCGATCGTCACGACGGTCCCGCCGCTCGCCACCGGTGCCGCCACCGCGACGCGGAGCTGCAGCCATCAGTGGTTCCTCATCTCAATTGCGGTCATCAGAACTCGAGCCCGCCTTCGCGGGCGCTGTCCGCCAGAGCGGCGATGCGCCCGGCGTAGCGGTTTCCACCGCGGTCGAAGACGACCGCCGTGATCCCGGCTTCCTTGGCCCGCTGAGCGAGGAGCTCGCCGACCTTCTTGGCCTTCTCGGTCTTGTCCGCCTCCAGCGCGCGCAGCGAGGGGTCCATGGTGGACGCGCTCACCAGCGTGTGGCCGACGGTGTCGTCCACGATCTGGACGAATATGTGACGGGTCGAGCGGTTGACGACCAGGCGCGGGCGCGCGGTCGTGCCGACGACGTTCTTGCGGACGCGGCGGTGACGGCGGGCCCGCGAGACGGTGCGGGCAGCCGTGTGCTTGCTGAACGCAGTCTTCGGAGCCATGCCTACTTACCAGCCTTTCCGACCTTGCGGCGGATCTGTTCGCCCTGGTAACGCACGCCCTTGCCCTTGTACGGGTCAGGCTTGCGCAACTTGCGGATGTTGGCGGCGACCTCGCCGACCTTCTGCTTGTCGATGCCGTCCACGTGGAACAGGGTCGGCTTCTCGACGCGGAAGGAGACGCCCTCGGGGGCGTCGACGATGACCGGGTGACTGAAGCCCAGCGAGAACTCCAGCTGCGTCGGGCCCTTGGCCTGAACGCGGTAACCGACGCCGACGATCTCCAGGGACTTCGAGTACCCCTGGGTGACGCCCTGCACCATGTTGGCGATCAGCGTCCTGGACAGGCCGTGCAGCGCACGCACCTTGTTCTCGTCGCTGGGCCGGGTGACGGCGATGGCGCCGTCGTCGTCCCGAGCCACCTTGATGGGCTCGGCGACCGTGTGAGTGAGCGTGCCCTTCGGGCCCTTGACCTGGACATCCTGGCCGTCGATCGTGATGTCTACGCCGCTGGGCACAGGGATGGGCAGCCGTCCGATACGCGACATGCTGTGTTCCTCCCCTCTACCAGACGTAGGCGAGGACTTCCCCGCCCACACCACGCTTGCCGGCCTGCTTGTCGGTCATGAGGCCGTGGGACGTCGAGATGATCGCGACGCCCAGTCCGCCCAGGACTCGAGGCAGGTTGTCCTTCTTCGCATAAACCCGCAGACCGGGCTTGGAAACCCGGCGCAGGCCCGCGAGCGACCGCTCACGGGTGGGCCCGAACTTGAGCTCCACCACGAGGTTCTTCCCGACCTTGGCGTCTTCGACGGTCCAGGCCTGGATGTAGCCCTCCTGCTGGAGGATCTCGGCGATGTGCGCCTTGATCTTCGAATACGGCATCGACACGCTGTCGTGGTACGCCGAGTTCGCGTTGCGCAGACGTGTCAACATGTCTGCAATCGGGTCGGTCATCGTCATGATGGCCAGTGGCCTTCCTCGCCGCGGTTTCCAGTCGGCCAAGCACTGCTGATGGTCGAGTCCGCCTCAGCTTGCACCCTGAGGTCTGCTTCGCATCCCTCAGCGTCCGCTTCGGCTACCTCTCCGTGCTCTGCCGGTGGACCTTCGGCGCGGTCACGGACGCAAGCGCGTCCTGATCTTCTTCTGATATGTACGGTGGGGCGACGCAGGGCCGCCCCTTAGGGTATCTACCAGCTGGACTTGGTGATGCCGGGCAGCTCGCCCCGGTGCGCCATCTCGCGGAAGCACACGCGGCAGAGCCCGAACTTGCGGTAGACGGCGCGCGGCCGGCCACAACGCGAGCACCGGGTGTAGGCCCGGACCTCGAACTTCTGCTTGCGCCCCGCCTTGGCGATCAGCGACTTCTTCGCCATCTGGATCAGGCCTCCTTGAAGGGGAACCCGAGGAGCTTCAGCAGCGCCCGGCCCTGTTCGTCGTTCGTCGCGGTGGTCACGATCGTGATGTCCATGCCCCGCGGCCGGTCGACCTTGTCCTGGTCGACCTCGTGGAACATGACCTGCTCGGTCAGACCGAACGTGTAGTTGCCGTTGCCGTCGAACTGCTTGGGCGACAGGCCGCGGAAGTCCCTGATACGGGGCAGCGCCAGCGCCAGCAGCCGGTCGAGGAACTCCCACATGCGGTCGCCGCGCAGCGTGACGTGCGCGCCGATCGGCATGCCCTCACGCAGCTTGAACTGCGCGATGGACTTGCGCGCCCGGACGACGGCCGGCTTCTGGCCGGTGATCGCGGTGAGGTCGCGAACGGCGCCCTCGATGAGCTTCGAGTCACGAGCCGCCTCGCCCACGCCCATGTTGACCTTGATCTTGGTCAGGGCCGGGATCTGCATGACGTTCTCGATGCCGAACTGCTCGCGAAGCTGCTGCGCGATCTCTTCGCGGTACTTCGTCTTGAGTCGCGGCGTCGGGCGCTCGGTCTCAGTGGTCGTGGCGGTCATCAGCTGTCCTCACCCGTCTTCTCGTCGGCCGTCTTCTCGTCGGCCTTCTTGTCGGCGGGCTTCTCGTCCTTGAGCTTCTTCACGTTCGAGACGTGGATCGGGCCCTCCATGGTCTGCACGCCGCCGGTCTTGGCGCCGCGCGGACCCTGGTGGGTCTCCTTCGAGTGCTTCTTGATCATGTTGACGCCCTCGACCACCACGCGGTCCTCGCGCGGGAGAGTGGCGATCACACGGCCCTTGGCACCCCGGTCCTTGCCGGCGATGACCTGAACGAGGTCACCCTTCTTCACATGCAACGACTTCGGCATTACAACACCTCCGGGGCGAGCGAGATGATGCGCATGAACTTCTTGTCGCGCAGCTCGCGGCCGACCGGGCCGAAGATACGAGTGCCGCGAGGGTCACCGCTGTCCTTGATGATGACGGCGGCGTTCTCGTCGAAGCGGATGTAGGAGCCGTCGGGCCGGCGGCGCTCCTTGACAGTGCGGACGATGACGGCCTTGACCACGTCGCCCTTCTTGACGCCAGTGCTGCCCGGCAGCGCGTCCTTGACAGTGGCGACGATGACGTCGCCGATACCGGCGTAGCGTCGGCCCGAGCCACCGAGAACACGGATGCAAAGGATCTCCTTTGCGCCCGTGTTGTCGGCGACCTTGAGCCGCGACTCCTGCTGGATCACGTTGAACTCCTGTTAGTCGCGCCGGTTCTCATTTCTGAGCCTGGCGGAACCCGTCGTTGTCTTGTTCCCCCGGCCACAGCCCTCTCAGAGGGCCGCACCGCAGGCGACGCGGGACCTGGTGGCCCCGCGTCCTTGGACGCCGTCATGGGGGCTCTGAGAGCCCCCACGAGGCGCGGTATATCCGAGAAGGGTTACTTGGCCTTCTCGAGGATCTCCACGACCCTCCACCGCTTGGTGGCGGAGAGGGGGCGGGTCTCCATGAGCAGCACGCGGTCGCCGACGCCGCAGGCGTTGGCCTCGTCGTGCGCCTTGTACTTGGTCGTACGGCGGATGACCTTGCCGTACAGGCGGTGCTTCACGCGGTCCTCGACGGCGACGACGACGGTCTTGTCCATCTTGTCGCTGACGACCAGGCCCTCACGGACCTTGCGGAAGTTCCGCGCGTTCTCGGTGGTGTTCTCAGTGGTCTCAGTCTCAGCCATCGCTCGTCTCCTTCTCGACCGTGACGATGCCGAGCTCACGCTCGCGCATCACGGTGTAGATACGGGCGATCTCGCGGCGGACGGCACGCAGCCGCCCGTGGCTCTCCAACTGACCGGTCGCCGCCTGGAAGCGGAGGTTGAACAGCTCCTCCTTGGCCTCCTTGAGCTTCTGGACCAGGGTGTCCTGGTCCTCCACTCGCAGCTCGCCGGCGGTCAGGCCCTTAGCCATCACGCCTCACCCACTTCACGCTTAACGATCTTGCACTTCATCGGGAGCTTGTGAATCGCCCTGGTGAGCGCCTCACGCGCCACCGACTCCGCCACGCCGGACAGCTCGAACATCACGCGTCCGGGCTTGACGTTGGCGATCCACCACTCCGGCGAGCCCTTACCGGAACCCATGCGGGTCTCGGCGGGCTTCTTGGTGAGGGGGCGGTCGGGGTAGATGTTGATCCACACCTTGCCGCCACGGCGGATGTGACGGGTCATGGCGATACGAGCGGACTCGATCTGGCGGTTGGTCACGTAGGAGTGCTCAATCGCCTGAATGCCGAACTCGCCGAACACGACCCTGGTGCCGCCCTTGGCGGCTCCGCTGCGGTCAGGCCGGTGCTGCTTGCGGTGCTTGACCCTGCGCGGGATCAGCATGGTCAGCTCCCTTCAGCACCCGGCTGCGCGGCCGGGCCGGTCTCGGGGGCAGCCTGGGAGGCCGCCTCGGTGCGGGGGGCGCGGCCGCCACGACGCGGGCGGTCGCCACCACGACGGGGACGCTCACCGCCACCACGACGGTCGTCACGCTCGCGACGCTGGCCGGCACGAGCGCCGGCGGCAGCCGCCTCGCGCTCGGCGCGGCTGGTCGGAGCCTCGCCCTTGTAGATCCAGACCTTCACGCCGATGCGGCCGAAGGTCGTACGGGCCTCGTAGAAGCCGTAGTCGATGTCCGCGCGGAGCGTGTGCAGCGGCACCCGGCCCTCGCGGTAGAACTCCGACCTCGACATCTCGGCGCCGCCCAGACGACCCGCGCACTGGACACGGATGCCCTTGGCGCCGGACTTCATGGCCGACTGCATCGCCTTGCGCATGGCACGGCGGAACGAGACACGGCTGGACAGCTGCTCGGCCACGCCCTGCGCGACGAGCTGCGCGTCGATCTCCGGGTTCTTGACCTCGAGGATGTTGAGCTGGACCTGCTTCTTGGTCAGCTTCTCCAGGTCGCCACGGATACGGTCCGCCTCGGCGCCGCGCCGGCCGATCACGATGCCGGGACGCGCGGTGTGGATGTCCACCTGTACGCGGTCCGTGGTGCGCTCGATCTCGACCTTGGAGATGCCGGCCCGCTCCATGCCCTTCTGCAGCATGCGGCGGATCGCCACGTCCTCGGCGACGTACGACTTGTACAGCTTGTCGGCGTACCACCGGCTCTTGAAGTCGGTCGTGATGCCGAGGCGGAACCCGTGCGGGTTAACCTTCTGGCCCACTATCGGGTCCTTCCCTTCGGCTCGCGGGACTCCACGATCACAGTGATGTGGCTCGTCCGCTTGTTGATCCGATAGGCGCGACCCTGTGCACGCGGGCGGAACCGCTTCAGCGTCGGGCCCTCGTCGACCCACGCCCGGCTGACGACGAGCGTCTGCGGGTCGAGGTCGAAGTTGTGCTCCGCGTTCGCCATCGCGCTGCTGAGCACCTTGTAGATCGGCTCGCTCGCCGACTGGGGAGCGAACTGCAGCACGGCCTGCGCCTCCGAAGCGGGCAGCCCGCGAATGAGGTCCACCACGCGGCGGGCCTTCTGGGGCGTGACACGGACGAACCGCGCCTGAGCCCTGGCTTCCATCGCTTTCTCCTACTTCCGGGACGCTTACCGCCGGCTGCGGCGGTCTTCCTTGACGTGGCTGCGGAACGTCCGCGTGGGGGCGAACTCTCCGAGCTTGTGGCCGATCATGGACTCGGTGATGAACACCGGGACGTGCTTGCGGCCGTCGTGCACGGCGATCGTGTGCCCGAGCATGTCAGGAACGATCATGGAGCGCCGCGACCACGTCTTGATGACGTTCTTGGTGCCCTTCTCGTTCTGGGCGTCCACCTTCTTGGCGAGGTGGTCGTCCACGAAGGGACCCTTCTTAAGGCTACGTGGCATTTCGGCTGCTCCTACCGCTTCTTCCTCTTGCTCCGACGACGGATGATCAGCCGGTCGCTGGACTTGTTGGCCTGGCGGGTGCGGCCCTCGGGCTTGCCCTTCGGGTTCACCGGGTGGCGACCGCCGGAGGTCTTGCCCTCACCACCACCGTGCGGGTGGTCGACGGGGTTCATCGCGACACCGCGGACGGTGGGGCGCTTGCCCTTCCACCGCATGCGGCCGGCCTTGCCCCAGTTGATGTTGGCCTGCTCGGCGTTGCCGACCTGGCCCACCGTCGCCCGGCAGCGCACGTCGACCATGCGCATCTCACCGGACGGCATACGCAGGGTGGCGTACTGGCCTTCCTTGGCGAGCAGCTGGATCTGGGCGCCCGCGCTACGACCGAGCTTGGCGCCGCCGCCCGGACGGAGCTCCACCGCGTGGATGAAGGTACCGGTCGGGATGTTGCGCAGCGGCAGGCAGTTGCCCGGCTTGATGTCGGCCGCGGGGCCGTTCTCGATACGGTCGCCCTGCTTGAGGCCCGTCGGCGCGATGATGTAGCGCTTCTCGCCGTCGGCGTAGTGGAGCAGAGCGATATTGGCGGTGCGGTTGGGGTCGTACTCGATGTGAGCGACCTTGGCCGGAATGCCGTCCTTGTCATGCCTACGGAAGTCAATGATCCGGTAGGCGCGCTTGTGACCGCCGCCCTGGTGGCGCGCGGTGACTCGGCCGTGTACGTTGCGGCCGCCCTTACCGTGAAGGGGCGCAAGCAACGACTTCTCGGGCTCGCTGCGGGTGATCTCGGAGAAGTCCGAGACACTCGATCCGCGGCGACCCGGAGTGGTCGGCTTGTACTTACGGATGCCCATCTTTTTCGTTCATCCTTCGTCGGTTACATGGGTGAGCCCGCCGCACCGAAGTGCGACGGTCTCTCCCCGCGCAAGCCCTGCGGCCGGCGCTCACTTCTATGGCTGCTAGCCGATCTGACCGAAGATGTCGATCCGATCGCCCTCGACCAGGCTCACGATCGCGCGCTTGGTGTCGGGACGCTTGCCGTAGCCGGTACGGGTGCGCTTGCGCTTGCCCTGCCGGTTGATCGTGTTCACGTCGGTGACCTTGACCCCGAAGATCTGCTCAACAGCGATCTTGACCTCGGTCTTGTTCGCGGTCTTCTTCACCAGGAACGTGTACTTGTTGTGCTCGTCGATCAGGCCGTAGCTCTTCTCAGAGACGACCGGCTTGATGATGACGTCACGCGGGTCGGCGATCTTCTCCATCAGGCCTCTTCTCCCTTGCTGGACGCCGCCGTCGCGGAAAGCCGAGCGACGACCTGGTCGTACGCCTCCTGGGTGAAGACCACGTCGTCGGACACGAGCACGTCGTACGTGTTGAGCTGCCCCGCGTCCAGCAGGTGGACCTCAGGGGCGTTGCGCAGGCTCAGCCACGTCAGCTCGTCGGCCTCGTCGACCACGACGAGCACCCGCGGAGCCTGCGTGACCTTGCGCAGCGCCTCGAGCGCCGCCTTGGTCTTGGGGGTCTCCCCCGGGACCAGGGAGCTGACCACGTGGACGCGGCCGCCGCTCGCGCGGTCGGACAGGGCGCCGCGCAGCGCGGCGGCCTTCATCTTCTTGGGCGTGCGCTGCGAGTAGTCACGCGGCACTGGACCGTGGACGGTGCCACCGCCGGCGAACTGCGGCGCGCGGGTCGAGCCCTGACGGGCGCGGCCGGTGCCCTTCTGGCGGTACGGCTTCTTGCCGCCGCCGGAGACCTCACCACGGTTCTTGGCCTTGTGAGTGCCCTGCCGGCGAGCGGCGAGCTGGGCCACGACCACCTGGTGGATCAGCGGAACGTTGACCTTGGTCCCGAAGATGTCCTCAGGCAGGTCAACCGTGCCGGTCTTCGCCCCGCTGGGGTCGAGGACGTCAATAGTGGTGCTCACTTGGATGCCCCCTTCTTGGCAGCGGTACGGACGAGGACCAGGCTGCCGTTGGCGCCGGGGATCGCACCCTTGATCAGGATGAGACCCTTCTCGGCGTCCACGGAGTGAACCTTGAGGCTCTGCACAGTGGTGCGGACGTTACCCATCCGGCCAGCCATGCGCAGACCCTTGAAAACGCGGCCCGGGGTGGCGCAGCCACCGATGGAACCCGGCGAGCGGTGCTTGCGCTGCGTACCGTGCGACGCGCCCAGACCACCGAAGCCGTGCCGCTTCATGACACCGGCGAAGCCCTTGCCCTTGCTCTTGCCCGTCACGTCGACGAACTGGCCGGCCTCGAAGGTGTCGGCCAGCAGCTCCTGGCCCAGGGTGTAGTCGCTCGCGTCGTCGGTGCGGATCTCCGCGAAGTAACGGCGCGGGGTGATGTCGTGCTTGCGCAGGTAGTCGCCGAGCGGCTTGTTGACCTTCCGGGGGTCGACCTGCCCGAAGCCGAGCTGGATGGCGGAGTAGCCGTCCTTGTCGGCGGTGCGGACGCGGGTCACCACGCACGGACCGGCCTCGACCACGGTCACCGGAACCATCCGGTTGTCCGCGTCGAAGACCTGGGTCATGCCGAGCTTCTTGCCCAGGACGCCCTTGATCGTCTTAGCCATGTCAGTGCGTTCCCTCAGAGCTTGATCGAAATGTCGACACCCGCGGGGAGGTCGAGACGCATGAGCGAGTCAACCGTCTTGGGGGTCGGGTCGATGATGTCAATCAGCCGCTTGTGCGTGCGCATCTCGAAGTGCTCGCGGCTGTCCTTGTACTTGTGCGGCGAGCGGATGACGCAGTACACGTTCTTCTCGGTCGGCAGCGGCACCGGGCCCGCGACCTTCGCGCCAGTCCGCGTCACCGTCTCGACGATCTTCTTGGCCGAGCTATCGATGACCTCGTGGTCATAGGCCTTAAGCCGGATGCGGATCTTCTGTCCCGCCATAGTGGCCTCGGTGTCCTTCGCTGTCGTCTGAAAAAGTATCGTGCGGCCTGTTGCCGCTGTGCTGGTGCAGGCCAGAGCCTGCTTGACCCCACGAGGCAGACGTAGTCGATCTGCCTTTTCTTCCGTGATCCGGCAGTGACTTCGGTCACGAGGCCGAAGCTACTGCTGGATCACGGCGCTTTGCGCGGGGCTCTTACGTGGTGCGACGGTCGGACCCGAGGTTCGGGGCCGACCGCCGCCCCGACGGTCTAGCTACTTGATGATCTTCACGACCCGGCCGGCGCCGACGGTGCGGCCACCCTCACGGATCGCGAACTTGAGGCCTTCCTCCATGGCGATGGGCTGGATCAGCTCAACGCGCATCTCGGTGTTGTCGCCCGGCATGACCATCTCGGTGCCCTCAGGGAGGTGCACGACACCGGTCACGTCAGTCGTACGGAAGTAGAACTGCGGGCGGTAGTTGTTGAAGAACGGCGTGTGGCGGCCGCCCTCGTCCTTGGACAGGATGTAGACCTGGCCGGTGAACTCGGTGTGCGGGGTCGTGGTGCCCGGCTTGATGATGCACTGGCCGCGCTCGACCTCGTCGCGCTTGATGCCGCGGAGCAGCAGGGCGGCGTTGTCACCGGCGTGACCCTCGTCGAGCATCTTGTTGAACATCTCGATGCTGGTGACGGTGGTGGTCGTCTTCTCCGTCTTGATGCCGATGATGTCGACCTGCTCGTTGACCTTGACGACACCGCGCTCGATACGGCCGGTGACGACCGTGCCGCGACCGGTGATCGAGAAGACGTCCTCGACCGGCATGAGGAACGGCTTGTCCGTCTCACGCGGCGGCTCAGGAACGTTCTCGTCCACGGCGTTCATCAGCTCGACGATGCTGTCGGCCCACTTCTCGTCGCCCTCGAGAGCCTTGAGCGCGGAGACGCGGACGACCGGCAGGTCGTCGCCGGGGAACTCCTGAGCGGACAGGAGCTCACGGACCTCCAGCTCGACGAGCTCGAGGATCTCCTCGTCGTCCACCATGTCGGCCTTGTTGAGGGCCACGACGATGTAGGGGACGCCGACCTGGCGGGCCAGGAGGACGTGCTCCTTCGTCTGCGGCATCGGGCCGTCGGTAGCGGCGACCACGAGGATGGCGCCGTCCATCTGCGCGGCACCGGTGATCATGTTCTTGACGTAGTCCGCGTGACCCGGGCAGTCAACGTGCGCGTAGTGACGCTTCTCCGTCTGGTACTCGACGTGCGCGATCGAGATCGTGATGCCGCGAGCCTTCTCCTCGGGCGCCTTGTCGATCTTGTCGAACGGGGTCGCCTTGTTCAGCTCGGGGAAACGGTCGTGGAGCACCTTGGTGATCGCCGCGGTCAGCGTGGTCTTGCCGTGGTCGATGTGCCCAATGGTGCCGATGTTCATGTGCGGCTTGGTCCGCTCGAACTTGGCCTTAGCCACTGGTTCTCTCCTTGAGAATCTGACTGACTTTCGTCTACACACTCGGGCCCGGGAACTCCCGAACCCCTTGGCGGCGGGGTGGCTCTCACCACCCCACCAGGGACCAGGACAGAAGTCCTGGCCCGATCCCTCGCGGGATCGGACCAGAAGCTACTCGCCCCGGGCCTTCGCGACGATCTCCTTGGCGATGCCCGGAGGCACCTCTGCGTAGGAGTCGAACTGCATGCTGTAGCTCGCGCGCCCCTGCGTCTTGCTACGAAGGTCGCCCACGTAGCCGAACATCTCAGACAGCGGCACGAGCGCCTGGACGACACGGGCGCCGGCCCGCTCGTCCATCGCCTGGATCTGCCCGCGGCGACCGTTGAGGTCACCGATGACGTCACCCATGTAGTCCTCGGGCGTGGTGACCTCAACGGCCATCATCGGCTCGAGAAGCACTGCGTCGGCCTTGCGCGCGGCCTCCTTGAAGGCCATCGAGCCGGCGATCTTGAACGCCATCTCCGAGGAGTCGACGTCGTGCGCGGCACCGTCGATCAGCGTCACCTTCACGCCCACCATCGGGTAGCCGGCCAGCACGCCGAACTCGGCGGCCTCCTGAGCACCCGCATCGACCGAGGGGATGTACTCCCTCGGGACGCGGCCGCCCGTGACCTTGTTCTCGAACTCGTAGCCGTCGTTGCCTTCGCCCAGCGGCTCGAGGTTGATGATCACCCGCGCGAACTGGCCGGAACCACCGGTCTGCTTCTTGTGGGTGTAGTCGAGCTTCTCCACCTTGCGGCGGATGGTCTCGCGGTAGGCCACCTGCGGACGACCGACGTTGGCCTCGACCTTGAACTCGCGACGCATACGGTCGACGAGGATCTCCAGGTGAAGCTCGCCCATGCCCCAGATGACCGTCTGGCCGGTCTCCTCGTCCCTGCGGACCTGGAAGGACGGGTCCTCCTCGGCCAGACGCTGGATCGCGGTCGACAGCTTCTCCTGGTCGCCCTTGGTCTTGGGCTCGATGGCGACGTTGATGACCGGAGCCGGGAACGTCATCGACTCGAGCACGACCTGGTTCGACGGGTCGGACAGGGTGTCACCGGTCGTGGTGTCCTTCAGACCCATGACCGCGACGATCTGACCGGCGATGGCCGTCGGGCGCTCTTCGCGCTTGTTGGCGTGCATCTGGTAGATCTTGCCGATCCGCTCCTTCTTACCCTTCACAGAGTTGACGACCTGTGAACCGGTCTCGAGCGTGCCCGAGTAGATGCGGATGTACGTGAGCTTGCCCAAGTGGGGGTCGCTGGCGATCTTGAAGGCCAGAGCGGAGAACGGCTCCGTCGGGTCCGCGTGACGCTCGATCACCTGGTCCTCCTTGCCGACCGCGTGGCCCTTGAAGGCCGGGATGTCGGTCGGGGCGGGGAGGTAGGCGACGATCGCGTCGAGCAGGGGCTGCACGCCCTTGTTCTTGAACGCGGTGCCGCAGAGCACCGGGTTGATGGCGCTGGCCAGCGTGGCGCGGCGGATGGCCGCGACCAGCTGCTCCTCGGTGGGCTCCTGGCCCTCGAGGAAGAGCTCCATCAGCTCGTCGTCGTTCTCGGCGACGGTCTCGATGAGACGGTCCCGCCACTCGCGAGCGGCCTCGGCGTGGTCGGCCGGGATGTCGACGGTGTCGTACATCTCGCCCTTGGCGGCCTCGGCGCTCCAGATGAGACCCTTCATCTTGATGAGGTCGATGACGCCCTTGAAGTCGGCCTCAACGCCCCACGGAAGCTGGATCACAGCCGGGGTCGCACCCAGGCGGCTGACCATCATCTCGACGCAGCGGTGGAACTCCGCACCGACCCGGTCCATCTTGTTGACGAAGCAGATCCGGGGAACTTCGTAGCGGTCAGCCTGGCGCCACACCGTCTCCGACTGCGGCTCGACACCCGCGACGCCGTCGAACACGGCAACCGCACCGTCCAGGACGCGGAGCGAACGCTCCACCTCGATGGTGAAGTCGACGTGACCCGGAGTGTCGATGATGTTGATGGTGTGACCGATCCACTCACAGGTGGTCGCGGCAGACGTGATCGTGATGCCGCGCTCCTGCTCCTGCTCCATCCAGTCCATCGTGGCAGCGCCCTCGTGGACCTCACCGATCTTGTAGTTGATACCGGTGTAGAACAGGATGCGCTCGGTCGTGGTGGTCTTGCCCGCGTCGATATGGGCCATGATCCCAATATTGCGGACCTTGGCCAGGTCAAGAGCGGTCGTAGCGGCCACTTTAACTCGCGTCCTCGTCGTCTCGTCGAACCCGCCGGGTTACCAGCGGTAGTGGGCGAAGGCCTTGTTGGACTCGGCCATCTTGTGGGTGTCCTCGCGCTTCTTGACGCTCGCCCCGAGGCCGTTGCTGGCGTCGAGGAGTTCGTTCATGAGGCGCTCAGTCATGGTCTTCTCGCGGCGGGCGCGGGAGTACTGCACCAGCCAGCGCAGGGCCAGGGTGGTGCTGCGCGCGGCGCGCACCTCGACCGGCACCTGGTAGGTCGCGCCACCGACCCGGCGGCTGCGGACCTCGAGAGTGGGCTTGACGTTGTCGAGCGCGCGCTTCAGGGTGACGACCGGGTCGTTGCCCGTCTTCTCCCTGCAGCCCTCGAGGGCGCCGTAAACGATCGACTGCGCGATGGAGCGCTTGCCGTCCAGAAGCACCTTGTTGATCAGAGCGGTGACCAGCGGCGAGCTGTAAACCGGGTCAGCCATGAGCTGACGACGGCCAGGAGAACCCTTACGAGGCATTGTTAGCTCTTCTCCTTCTTCGCGCCGTAGCGGCTACGGGCCTGCTTGCGGTTGCGGACACCCTGGGTGTCCAGCGAACCGCGGATGATCTTGTAGCGAACACCAGGCAGGTCCTTCACACGACCGCCACGCACGAGCACGATGGAGTGCTCCTGCAGGTTGTGGCCCACACCGGGGATGTAGGCCGTGACCTCAATGCCGTTCGTGAGCCGAACGCGGGCCACCTTACGCAGTGCCGAGTTGGGCTTCTTCGGGGTCGTGGTGTAGACGCGCTGGCACACGCCGCGCCGCTGCGGACTCCCCTTGAGGGCAGGAGTCTTGGTCTTGGAGACCTTGTCCTGCCGGCCCTTGCGGACCAACTGCTGAATAGTGGGCACTGCCACTCCGTTTCGTGCCTTGGCCGGTGTTACGTCAGTTGTGGTGCATTTCGCAGGTTCTGCCGGTGTCATGACCTGCTGGTTTTACCCGTCTCGGCGCCCCCGCGCTCGGGCGTGTCGCGCTATTCACGCAGACGTCCCGCGAGGTTTACGAGCCAGGAAGCCGTCCCGCACTCGTAATGAGCGCACGGTCGAGAGCCCGCATAGAGACGGGCACGATGTCCAAGACTACCCAGGCCCATGCGACACGTCAAAACGGCGCGACATAGCAGGCAAGCCATGCCACTCCGGATCGCCGGGGCCTACTCATCCAGCCCATCTACAGCTCCACACCAATGATATAGGCTCCCGCATCCTTCCGTCCGCCGTACGCCCAACCGTCACCTGACCGCGACCAACCACCGACCGCTTGCCGGGGCCCCGCTGGGCTCGCGTTGACACGTCCCGCAGAACGCCTGCCCGAACCCGGCCCCACAAGGCACCGTAACGCCAGCCGGCCCACGCCTCGCCTCGGACCCTGGCCCACGGTGCGCCGTAGCGGCGGCCCACCACTGAAGGGCTCAGAAACCGTCTCCCTGGAGGGTCCTCAGCCCCGTACGGCGACTGGAACGGCCACGGCACCGCCGTAACGAAAGAAGGGGTTGACGGCACACGCCCACCGGGCGCGACGGACCCGCGCAGAAACCCCCGAAACCCAAGCGCCTCGCGAAGGAGCGCGACCTCGGCGGAAAAGCAGCGCGCCCGGGCCTCTCGGACGAGAGACCCGGGCGCGTTACCTGAAAACCTGGACGGCGCGGACCTCTCGGACGAGAGACCCGGGCGCGTTACCTGGAAACCTGGACGGCGCGGGCCTCTCGGACGAGAGACCCGGGCGCGTCACCTAGAGATGGGCGGGGCCTCTCGAACGAGTCGAACCAGTCGAACAAGTCGACCGAGAGACCCTGCCCCTTCCGATGAGCGAGAATTCACCGGTTGTACTGACCGAAGTCGTACTCCTCCAGCGGAACCGCCTCGCCACTGCCCGTGCCGAACGTGTAGTCCGCCGCGGAGCCGTCGTAGCCACCGACCGTGTACATGGCCGCCTTGGCCTCTTCGGTCGGCTCCACCCGGATGTTCCGGTACTGCGGCATGCCCGTGCCGGCCGGGATGAGCTTACCGATGATGACGTTTTCCTTCAGACCCAGCAGCGAGTCGGACTTGGCGTGGATAGCCGCGTCCGTCAGCACCCTGGTCGTCTCCTGGAAGGACGCCGCCGACAGCCAGGACTCGGTCGCGAGCGAGGCCTTCGTGATGCCCATGAGCACCGGACGACCGGCGGCCGGGGAGCCGCCCTCCGCCACCGTCTCGCGGTTCATCAGCTCGAAGCGCGGCCGCTCCACGAGCTCGCCGGGCAGCAGGTCGGTGTCGCCGGACTCCAGCACGTTGACCCTCTTCAGCATCTGCCGAACGATGATCTCGATGTGCTTGTCGTGGATCGACACACCCTGGGACCGGTAGACCTGCTGGACCTCCGCCACCAGGTGCAGCTGCACGGCCCGCGGGCCGAGGATGCGCAGCACCTCGTTGGGGTTGACCGCACCGGCGACCAGCTGCTGACCGACCGAGACGCGCTGACCGTCCTGCACCAGCAGGCGCGACCGCATCGAGACCGGGTAGGCGATCTCCTCCGAGCCGTCGTCCGGAGTGATGACGATCTTCCTGGTCTTGTCGGTCTCGTCGATCCTGACCCGGCCCTCAGCCTCGGAGATCGGGGCGACACCCTTGGGGATGCGCGCCTCGAACAGCTCCGTGACACGGGGCAGACCGTGGGTGATGTCGGCGCCGGCCACACCACCGGTGTGGAAGGTCCGCATCGTCAGCTGCGTGCCGGGCTCACCGATCGACTGGGCGGCGATGATGCCGACCGCCTCGCCGACGTCCACGAGCTTGCCGGTGGCCAGCGAGCGGCCGTAGCACGTCGCGCAGACACCGATCTTCGCCTCGCAGACGAGCGCGCTACGCGTGCGCACGGTCTCGACCCCGGCCTCGACCAGCTTCGTCACGTGGGTGTCGTTGATGTCGACGCCCGCCGGGACGATGACCTTGCCGTCGACCTCGACGTCCTCGGCCAGGATGCGGCCGTGCACGTTGGACTCGGCGTTCTCCGCCTTGACCAGGTTGCCGGACGCGTCCCTGTCGGCCACGTGCAGCGGGACCGCGCGGTCGGTGCCGCAGTCGATCTCACGCACGATGACGTCCTGCGCCACGTCCACCAGACGACGGGTCAGGTAACCCGAGTCGGCGGTACGCAGAGCGGTGTCGGCCAGACCCTTCCGCTGACCGTGGGTGGAGATGAAGTACTCCAGCACCGACAGGCCCTCGCGGAACGAGGCCTTGATCGGCCGCGGGATCGTCTCACCCTTGGTGTTGGACACGAGGCCGCGGATGCCGGCGATCTGCCGGACCTGCATCTTGTTACCACGGGCGCCGGAGTTGACCATCATCCAGACCGGGTTGGTCGCCGGGAAGGCGTTGACCATGTCGGTCTCGACGTCGGCCGTCGCGTGCGTCCAGATCTCGATGAGCTCCTGACGGCGCTCCTCGTCGGTGATCAGACCGCGCTCGTACTCGCGCTGGACCTTGTCGGCCCGGCGCTCGTAGTTCTCCATGATCTCGGTCTTGTTGGGCGGCGCGACGACGTCCTCGATCGAGATCGTGACGCCGGAGCGGGTCGCCCAGCGGAAGCCGGCGTCCTTGAGCGCGTCGAGCGACGCGGCGACCTCGATCTTCGGGTAGGTCTCCGCCAGCTCGTTCACGATCACGGACAGCTGCTTCTTGCCGACCTGGAAGTCGACGAACGGGTAGCTCTCCGGCAGCGTCTGGTTGAACAGGCACCGGCCGAACGTCGTCTCCAGCCTGAGCGGGTCACCCTGCTCCCAGCCCTCGGGAGCGACCCAGTCGCGCGGCGGCAGGACGTCCTTCAGCCGGATCTGGATCTTCGCCTGGATCTCCAGCTCGCCACGGTCGAAGGCCATCTGCGCCTCGGCGATCGAGCCGAACACGCGGCCCTCGCCGATCGCGCCGTCCTTCTGGGTGGTCAGCCAGTAGAGGCCGATGACCATGTCCTGAGTGGGCATCGTCACGGGCTTGCCGTCGGCCGGCTTGAGGATGTTGTTGGTCGAGAGCATCAGGATGCGTGCCTCGGCCTGGGCCTCAGCCGACAGCGGCAGGTGCACGGCCATCTGGTCGCCGTCGAAGTCCGCGTTGAACGCGGTGCAGACGAGCGGGTGGATCTGGATGGCCTTGCCCTCGACCAGCTGCGGCTCGAACGCCTGGATGCCCAGGCGGTGGAGCGTCGGAGCGCGGTTGAGCAGCACCGGGTGCTCGGTGATGACCTCTTCGAGCACGTCCCACACCACGGGACGGGCACGCTCGACCATCCGCTTGGCCGACTTGATGTTCTGCGCGTGGTTGAGGTCCACGAGCCTCTTCATCACGAACGGCTTGAACAGCTCCAGCGCCATCTGCTTGGGCAGACCGCACTGGTGCAGCTTGAGCTGCGGGCCGACGACGATGACCGAACGGCCGGAGTAGTCGACTCGCTTGCCCAGCAGGTTCTGGCGGAAACGACCCTGCTTACCCTTCAGCATGTCGCTGAGGGACTTCAGCGGCCGGTTGCCGGGACCGGTGACCGGGCGACCGCGGCGGCCGTTGTCGAACAGCGCGTCCACGGCCTCCTGCAGCATCCGCTTCTCGTTGTTCACGATGATCTCGGGCGCGCCGAGGTCGAGCAGACGCTTGAGGCGGTTGTTCCGGTTGATGACCCGGCGGTAGAGGTCGTTGAGGTCGGACGTCGCGAACCGGCCACCGTCGAGCTGCACCATCGGGCGCAGGTCCGGCGGGATGACCGGAATGCAGTCCAGCACCATGCCACGCGGCGAGTTGGTGGTGTTGAGGAACGCCGACACGACCTTGAGCCGCTTGAGCGCGCGGGCCTTCTTCTGGCCCTTGCCGCTGCGGATGGTCTCGCGCAGGTTTTCGGCCTCGGCGTCGAGGTCGAAGCTGATCAGGCGGTCCTGGATCGCCTGCGCACCCATGCCGCCCTTGAAGTAGCGGCCGAAGCGGTCACGCATCTCGCGGTAGAGCAGCTCGTCGCCCTCGAGGTCCTGGACCTTGAGGTTCTTGAAGCGGCTCCAGACCTCGTCGAGCCGGTCCAGCTCACGCTGGGCGCGGTCGCGCAGCTGGCGCATCTCGCGCTCGGCGCCCTCGCGGACCTTGCGGCGCTGGTCGCCCTTGGCGCCGGCAGCCTCCAGCTCGGCCAGGTCGGCCTCGAGCTTCTTCTGCCGGGCCTCGACGTCGGCGTCGCGGCGCTGCTCGATGTGCTGCCGCTCGACGGAGATCTTCGCCTCCAGCGAGGGCAGGTCACGCTCACGCATCTCGGTGTCGACATGCGTGATCATGTAGGCCGCGAAGTAGATGACCTTCTCCAGGTCCTTCGGGGCCAGGTCGAGCAGGTAGCCGAGGCGCGACGGGACGCCCTTGAAGTACCAGATGTGCGTGACCGGCGCGGCCAGCTCGATGTGGCCCATCCGCTCACGGCGCACCTTGGCCCGGGTCACCTCGACGCCGCAGCGCTCACAGATGATGCCCTTGAACCGGACGCGCTTGTACTTACCGCAGTAGCACTCCCAGTCCCGGGTGGGGCCGAAGATCTTCTCGCAGAAGAGCCCGTCCTTTTCCGGCTTGAGGGTTCGGTAGTTGATCGTCTCGGGCTTCTTGACCTCGCCGTGCGACCACTGACGGATGTCGTCGGCGGTCGCAAGACCGATCCTGAGCTCGTCGAAGAAGTTGACGTCTAGCATTTTCTGCGATCTCCCCCTCAGACTTCTTCCACGCTGCTCGGCTCACGCCGGGACAGATCGATGCCGAGCTCCTCCGCGGCGCGGAAGACGTCCTCGTCGGTGTCGCGCATCTCGATGGACATGCCGTCGCTGGAGAGCACCTCGACGTTCAGGCACAGCGACTGCATTTCCTTGATGAGGACCTTGAAGGACTCCGGAATGCCGGGCTCGGGGATGTTCTCGCCCTTGACGATGGCCTCGTAGACCTTCACTCGGCCGAGGACGTCGTCGGACTTGATGGTCAGCAGCTCCTGCAGGGCGTAGGCGGCGCCGTACGCCTCCAGCGCCCACACCTCCATCTCACCGAAGCGCTGCCCACCGAACTGGGCCTTACCGCCGAGCGGCTGCTGGGTGATCATGGAGTAGGGGCCGGTCGACCGAGCGTGAATCTTGTCGTCGACCAGGTGGAGCAGCTTGAGGATGTAGATGTAGCCGACCGAGATCGGGTACGGGAACGGCTCGCCGGAGCGACCGTCGAACAGCTGGGCCTTGCCGGTCTCCTGCACCATGCGGTCACCGTCGCGGTTGGCCACGGTGTTGCTGAGCAGGCCGACGATCTCCGCCTCGTGCGCGCCGTCGAAGACCGGGGTGGCGACGTTGGTGCGCGGGGCGACCTTCTCGAAGCCCTTCTCGCGCAGCCGGTCGGCCCAGGCCTCCTGGATGCCGGAGATGTCCCAGCCTCTGGCGGCGATCCAGCCGAGGTGGGTCTCCAGCACCTGGCCGACGTTCATCCGGCCGGGCACGCCCAGCGGGTTGAGGATGATGTCGACCGGGGTGCCGTCCTCCAGGAACGGCATGTCCTCGACCGGCAGGATCTTGGAGATGACACCCTTGTTGCCGTGCCGGCCGGCCAGCTTGTCACCATCGGTGATCTTGCGCTTCTGCGCCACATAGACGCGGACCAGCTCGTTGACGCCCGGAGGAAGCTCATCACCCTCCTCACGGGAGAACACCCGCACCCCGATGACCTTGCCCTGCTCGCCGTGCGGCACCTTCAACGAGGTGTCACGGACCTCACGGGCCTTCTCACCGAAGATCGCACGCAGCAGCCGCTCCTCCGGCGTCAGCTCGGTCTCACCCTTCGGGGTGACCTTGCCGACCAGGATGTCACCGGGCACGACCTCGGCGCCGATGCGGATGATGCCCCGCTCGTCCAGGTCGGCCAGCACCTCCTCGGAGACGTTCGGGATGTCCCGGGTGATCTCCTCCGGGCCCAGCTTGGTGTCCCGGGCGTCGACCTCGTGCTCCTCGATGTGGATCGAGGACAGCACGTCGTCCTGCACCAGCCGCTGCGACAGGATGATCGCGTCTTCGTAGTTGTGGCCCTCCCACGGCATGAACGCCACCAGAAGGTTCTTGCCCAGCGCCATCTCACCCTTGTCGGTGCACGGGCCGTCGGCGATGACCTGGTTGACCTCCACCCGGTCGCCCTCGGCCACGATGGGCTTCTGGTTGAAGCTCGTGCCCTGGTTGGAGCGCTTGAACTTCGCGACGCGGTAGGTGGTCCGGGTGCCGTCGTCGTTCATGACGGTGATGTAGTCGGCGGAGACCTCCTCGACCACACCGGCCTTCTCGGCGCTGATGACGTCGCCGGCGTCGGTCGCGGCACGGTATTCCATGCCGGTGCCGACCAGCGGCGCCTCGCTCTTGAGCAGCGGCACCGACTGGCGCTGCATGTTGGAGCCCATGAGCGCCCGGTTGGCGTCGTCGTGCTCCAGGAAGGGGATCATCGCGGTGGCCACCGACACCATCTGGCGCGGCGACACGTCGATGTAGTCGACCTCCTCGGCACGGGCGAGCTCGGTCTCACCGCCCTTGGTGCGGACCAGGACGCGGGACTCGGCGAACGATCCGTCGGCGTTGAGCGCCGTGTTGGCCTGCGCCTTGACGTAGCGGTCCTCTTCGTCGGCGGTGAGGTAGTCGATCTGTTCGGTCACCTTGCCGTCGACGACCTTGCGGTAAGGAGTCTCGACGAAGCCGAACGCGTTGATCCGGCCGTAGGAGGCCAGCGAGCCGATCAGACCGATGTTGGGACCTTCAGGGGTCTCGATCGGGCACATCCGGCCATAGTGGGACGGGTGCACGTCACGGACCTCGAAGCCGGCCCGCTCACGGGACAGACCACCGGGACCCAGCGCGGACAGACGCCGCTTGTGCGTCAGGCCAGCCAGCGGGTTGGTCTGGTCCATGAACTGCGACAGCTGCGAAGTGCCGAAGAACTCCTTGATCGACGCCACGACCGGGCGGATGTTGATCAGGGTCTGCGGCGTGATCGCCTCGACGTCCTGCGTGGTCATGCGCTCACGCACGACCCGCTCCATACGGGCCAGGCCCAGACGGACCTGGTTCTGGATCAACTCGCCGACGCTACGCAGGCGGCGGTTGCCGAAGTGGTCGATGTCGTCGACCTCGACGATGACCTCGCGGTCACCCGCGCCCGGCATCGACTCCTCGCCCGCGTGCAGGCGGACGATGTACTCGATCGTGGCGACGATGTCGTCTTCGGTCAGCGTGCCCTGGGTGATCTCCGCGTCGACACCCAGCTTCTTGTTGATCTTGTAGCGGCCCACCTTGGCCAGGTCATACCGCTTGGGATTGAAGTAGAGATTCTCCAGCAAGGTCTGCGCCGACTCCTTGGTCGGCGGCTCACCCGGCCGCAGCTTGCGATAAATGTCCAGCAGCGCGTCATCCTGGCCGGCCGTGTGGTCCTTCTCCAGGGTGGCCCGCATCGACTCGTACTGGCCGAAACGCTCGAGAATCTGATCGCTGGTCCAGCCCAGTGCCTTAAGAAGCACGGTGACGGCCTGCTTGCGCTTACGGTCGATGCGCACACCGACGCTGTCGCGCTTGTCGATCTCGAACTCCAGCCACGCACCGCGCGACGGGATGACCTTGCAGCCGTACAGATCCTTGTCCGACGTCTTGTCGACATTACGTTCGAAATAGACGCCAGGCGAACGGACCAGCTGCGAGACCACGACACGCTCGGTGCCGTTGATGATGAACGTGCCCTTCGGCGTCATGAGCGGGAAATCCCCCATGAACACCGTCTGGCTCTTGATCTCACCAGTGGTGTTATTGATGAACTCCGCCGTCACGAACATCGGGGCGGAGAAGGTCATGTCCTTGTCTTTGCACTCGTCTACGGAGTACTTCGGCGGCTCGAAGCGGTGGTCGCGGAACGACAAGGACATGGTCCCCGAGAAGTCCTCGATCGGACTGATCTCTTCGAAGATCTCTTCGAGGCCCGACTGGGTCGGGACGTCCTTGCGCCCGGCCTGACGAGCCGCCTCTACCCGGGCCTTCCACTTCTCGTTTCCGAGCAGCCAATCGAAAGACTCGGTCTGCAGAGCGAGAAGGTCAGGAACTTCGAGAGGCTCCTGGATGCGCGCAAATGACACGCGACGGGGACCAGCGGGTACGGCGGAGGCGTTGCGCGAGGCTGCCAACAGATGTCCTTCCGAGGGCTCGCGGCGGACTGACTACACGCACGCCAGACAACCTCGCAACGTGAGCAAGCATCGCGGGTCGTCAAAGGGCAGCGCAAAGGGGCAGTGTAGCCGAACGGCACACGCCTGTCCACTTCGCTCTCGCTGCATGCTCCACGTTGGTCGCAGCATCGCCCGTTCAGGCGGAAACGTCAAGCCCGCGAGCCGGACTTTTGGCCGACTGGGGGCCCCGACGCTGGGTTTTCTCCCCTGTGTGACCGATCGCCTACCGCACAGGCCCAAGACGATACCCGCGAACGGGGGCGGTTAACGCTCTGTCACACCAGGGGTCGAACCCATGCCGACAACCGGTGTAGCTGTGACTGGGGTACCCCTGTCATATGCATCGCTAAACCAGATTTTTGGTAACAATTGAAGGAAGCGGCACGCCCGCCGGGGCTGGGAGGCCCCGAGGGCTTCATGCGGTGCCCAGCAAGGTCGACAAGCCGGCGGCCAGCCAGCGAGAGTCCTGCCGCACCATGACGAGCCTGACCCGGTTCTGCGCGAACTCGTGCTGGGGGCTGGTTTCGCCGGAGATCTCCTTGACCGTAGCAGTGTTCACGAAGAGCAGAACCTCGACGCGGTCAGGCTCGGCCCGCTCCACCCCGGCTGCCAGCACCGCGATGGTCCGGACGATCTTCTCCGCCTTGGCCCTGGAGACCAGACTCGTGGCCAATTCTTTGTAGTGGCCGGTCAGTTCACCGGTGGTGTGCGCCCCGGCGCGCACCAGATCCTCCTCAACGGTCCGGTAGTCGTACGAGAGCAGGTCGGGCGCGACCTTCCTGGCCGCGACCACGGCCTCGGCGCCGGCCGCGTCGGCGTCGCGAAGGTCACGCAGGTTGAACCACATCGTGGGCACCAGCACGCCCGCGACGACCACGAGCAAGCCCAGCACGACAATCATGGACGTCCTCACAGCACCCGCACCGCCTTGGAGACCAGCCAGGCGCCGCCGACCTTGTCCAGGTCCATCGACCACCGGTGATACCGCGCCTCAGGCGGGTTCTTCGAGCCGTCCCAGCGGATCTCCACGTCCGCCACGACCAGCACCTTGGCCTTCGCACCAGCCAGCGAGACGAGCCCGGTGGCGCGCAGCACGCCCTGCTGGACGATCTTGCTCCCGACCGCGGTGGACTTGACCTTGTCCGTGGTGGCGGCGTATTCGGCCCTGGCCGCCCCCGTGGAGGTCTCGAGAAGGCGCCGCAGGTCGGCCTCGACGGTCCGGTAGTCCAGCGAGATCAGGTTCTTGGCGTGGGCGCCCGCCGCCAGCAGCGCGGCTTCCTTGTCGCCTGCCCTGCCCTGCTCCTCGCGTGCCTCCACGGCGATCCACACGCCCAGCCCGACCAGCACCGCCAGCATCCCGCTGAGCGACGCGATCAGGATGCGGGCGGGCCGAACGTCGAGCCCTGTCACGTCTGCCTCACCCCTTCCCGCGCGCCTGGCCGCCGCCGGATCATAACGCGACGGTCACGCCTGGAGCCCCTGAACCAACCGAGACGGCAAGGAAGGGGCGAATGGCTTGCAGGATCCCGCAATTGCCCCCATACGGCCCTCAGAGGCTCGCTGAGCGCTCGTTCCAGGCCGGCCCAAGCAAAGAGGCGGGGCCCTACTTGACGCCGTGCAGGTAGGCGTTGACCAGGCGCGGGTATTCCTCCAGCCAGTTGCGGCCGCGCTCGTCCACGAACGAGCCCTGCGGCGGAATCACGCCGTTGGCGGCCAGCCAGGTGCCGGGCGGCTGCTGGGCACGGCGGATCCGGTTGCCGGTCGGCATGAGCTGCGGCGGGATCGGCGGCAGCGCGCCGGGATCGTGTCCCATCTGGGCCTCGGCCTCCAGCTCGGAGATGTCCTTCTCCTCCGACATGCCGATCGGGCCATGCCTTCTGGCGTTGAGGAACTGCCGGACCACCGGCTCGTCGCTCGACAACAACATCTCGCGCGGGCCGAACATCACCAGCTCCCGCCGGAAGAGCAGCCCGATGCTGTCGGGCACCGTACGGGCGGTGTTGATGTCGTGCGTCACGATCAGGAACGTCGCCTCGACCTCGGCGTTGAGATCGACGATGAGCTGGTTGAGATACGCCGTGCGCACCGGGTCGAGCCCGGAGTCCGGCTCGTCGAACAGGATGATCTCCGGATCGAGCACCAGCGCCCTGGCCAGTCCCGCCCGCTTGCGCATGCCGCCCGAGATCTCCCCCGGCAGCTTGCGCTCCGCGCCGAGCAGGCCCACCAGCTCCATCTTCTCCATCACGATCTGGCGGATCTGGGACTCGCTCTTCTTGGTGTGCTCGCGCAGCGGGAAGGCGATGTTGTCGTAGAGGTTGAGCGAGCCGAACAACGCGCCGTCCTGGAACAGCACGCCGAAGAGCCTGCGCAGCTCGTAGAGCTTGCTCTCGGTGCAGTTGGCCAGGTCGTAGCCGTCGATCCAGATGTGGCCCCGGTCCGGCCGCTGCAGCCCGACCAGCGTCTTGAGAAAGACCGACTTGCCGGTGCCCGACGGGCCGAGCAGCACGGAGATCTCGCCCGCGGGCAGGGTGAGGGAGACGTCCTCCCAGATGACCTGGCGGCCGAACGACTTGGTGAGCCCGTCCACGACGACTTCGACGCCCACTGGGTCACCTTCCCGGACTAGGGGATGATGCCCTCACCGTAACGAGGTCCGTCGGGGCGGTGACCCGAACCGAGAACTTGTTACTAGGCGGTTATGAGACTGTCGGTCCAGTAAGCGCCCGCAGGCTCGGGCGCAGCACGCGCGCGATCTCCTCCTGGGGTACGTCACGCAGTTCGTCCAGCTCGAGCAGCTGGTGGCCGACCGTCACGCCGAGCATGACCATGGTCATCAGCGCCGCGCGCAGGCGGGCGTCCTCGCCCGGGATCGAGTCGGCCAGCCGGTCGATCTGCTTGCCCAGCAACTCCCGTGCCGACGCGGCGGCCTCGGGGTGGGTCAGCATGGAGCGCATCATGGCCAGCGAGCTCTGCGGCAGCTCGCCGATCTTCATGGAGAGCGCGCCGATCAGCTGGTCGACGAGCTCGTCGGCGTCCAGCCCGGCGTCGGGGACCGGCGCCACGCGCACGGCTTGACGGAAGAGCTCCTGCTTGCTCCCGAAGTACTGCATGACCAGGGCGGGATCGACCGCGGCCGCCCGCGCGACGGCCCTGATCGTGGTGCGCTCGAACCCCATGTCCGCGAAGAGCGTCCTGGCCGCGTCGAGGATCCTGCCCTCGGTCCTGCGCCGTCGTTCGGCCCGGGGAAGCAGTCTCTCGCTCACGCTCTGACTCTACACACGTTGACCGTTTCGATATTTCCGCTCTACGCTCGTTGAGTCAACGGCTGTTGAGTGAAATGAGGGGCCATCCATGTCCATCGACGAGATCGTCACCGGCTACCACGACGCGATGCTCCACAAGTCGGCCGACGCTCTGGCCGACCTCTACGCCGAGGACGGCCTGCACGAGTTCCCGTTCGGCGGGCTGCCGCCGTACGAAGGGAGGGAGGAGATCCGCGCGGGCTACCGCGCGTCCTGGGGTGCGACGCCGGCCCAGGTCCAGGAGGTACGCAGACTCGCGCTGCACCGCACGGAGGATCCCGAGGTCGTCGTGGTGGAGCAGGACACCTACGTCACGGCCGGGGACCGGTCGATCACGGTCCCCGGCCTCCTGGTCCTCCGGATCAGGAACGGTGAGATCGTCCACACGCGGGACTACATGGACACGTCCGCCATCGCCAGAGTCCGCGCCTGACCATCAGGCCTGGGTGAGGTCGAAGACGGTGGTGCCGCCGACAGTGGTGGCGGTGAAATTCTCCTGGACCCAGGCGGCGATCTTGGCCGCGTCGTCGCTGCCGCCCGTGCTGCGTCCGCCGAAACCGCCCATTCCGGCGCCCAGGAAGTAGTGGATCTTCTTCTCGGCCACGTACTGCTGGAACTGTTCCAGCGTCGGCGCGGGATCGGTGCCGTTGAACCCGCCCACCGCCATGACCGGTTGACCGCTGGCGAGCTGGTAGCCGGCCGCGTTGTTGGAGCCGACGGTCGCCGCCGCCCAGGTGCGGCCGGAGGCGCCGTCCTTCAGCAGCGTGGTCAGCTCGGCGGCCGGGGTGCCGGCGTTGAGCAGCCCGCCCATGCCGCCACGGCCCATCCTGCCCTGCCCGCCGGCGAACGGCCGGCTGAACGCCTGGCCTCCGCCGTTCGGCCGCTGGAACCCGTTGGGGGGCCTCTGGAAGCCACCACCGGGCCCGCCCCCGGTGGACGGCCCGGCCGTCGGGATGGCTCCGGTGTGCGGCGTCGCGGCGGTGTCCACGGCGTACGCGGCCGGCCCCGCCAGGCACGCCACCAGGGCGACCGCCACCACGGCCAGGACGCGGCGGGTCAGCACCATCGCCAGCGCGGCCCCCAGGCCCGCCACCACCACGGCGATCCCCAGCCACGCGTTCCAGTCGGCGCTGCGGGACAGCAGCACGTACGACCACACGGCCGTCCCGGCCGTGACCACGGCGAGCAGCCAGCGCGCGCCCCGTTCCCAGAGCACGGCGACCCCCATGCCCACCAGCACGGCGATGGCCGGAGCCAGCGCCACGGTGTAGTACGCGTGGAAGATCCCCTGCATGAGGCTGAAGACCAGCCCCGTCACGATGAGCCAGCTCCCCCACACCCAGAACGCGGCGCGTACCGGATCGACCCGCGGCGCCCGCCGAGTCAGCCACGTGACCGCGACCAGCAGCACCAGGGCCGCGGGCAGCAGCCACGAGATCTGCCCGCCCGCCTCGGTGTCGAACATGCGCAACCAGCCGGCCTCCTGGTTGAGGTTCCCCAGCCCGCCGTAGTCGGCCCCGTTGAGCCGGCCGATGCCGTTGTAGCCGAGCGCCAGCTCCAGCACGCTGTTGGTCTGCGAGCCACCGATGTACGGCCGCTCCGAGGCGGGCACCAGCGCCACCGCCAGCAACCACCATCCGGCGGCGGCCACCATCGCGGCGCCGGCCAGCAGCAGCTGCCAGATCCGCCGCCAGAACGCCACGGGCGCGGTCAGCAGGTAGACCAGCGCGAACCCGGGCAACACAAGGAACGCCTGCAACATCTTCGCCAGGAAGGCGAACCCGATCGCCGCGCCCGCGAGCACCAGCCACTTGGTCGCGCCCCGCTCCTGGGCGCGCACCACGCAACAGCCCGCGACGGTCAGCAGCAGCACCAGCAGCGCGTCGGGGTTGTTGAACCGGAACATCAGCACGGCCACCGGCGTGACCGCCATGACGGCCGCGGCCAGCAGCGCCGCCCACGGGTTGACCAGCCGGCGCGCGGAGGCGTACACCATGGCCACGGTTCCGACGCCCATCAGCGCCTGTGGCACGAGGATGGCCCAGGAGTTCAGCCCGAACAGCCGCACGCTGAGCGCCATGGGCCACAACGAGGCGGGCGTCTTGTCGACGGTGATCGCGTTCGCGGCGTCGGAGGCCCCGAAGAAGAACGCCGTCCAGCTCTGGCTGCCGGCCTGCACGGCTGCCGAGTAATACGAATTGGCCCATCCTGAGGCGCCCAGGCCCCAGATGTACAGCACGCCAGTGCCCATGAGGAGGGCGGCCAGCGCCCAACGAGACTTAGCTTCGGTAACCACATCCGGCACGCTAGGCAAGCCGTTTGGCGGGGCGATGAAACCCGGATGAGAATCTCCTGAGCCGCGTCGGCACGGCCCAGGCATGCGAAAAGGGGCGGAGACATCCGGCACCAGGATGTCTCGCGCCCCTTCTCAGAAGAGACAGGACCGTCTTACTTCACGGTCACGGTGGCGCCGGCGCCCTCGAGGGCAGCCTTGGCCTTCTCCGCCTGCTCCTTGTTGACCTTGCCGTCGAAGACGTTCTTCGGAGCGCCGTCCACCAGGTCCTTGGCCTCCTTGAGGCCCAGGGACGTCAGGGCGCGGATCTCCTTGATGACCTGGATCTTCTTGTCGCCGGCAGCCTCGAGAACGACGTCGAACTCGTCCTGCTCCTCCTCGACAGCGGCCTCGGCGGGGGCAGCGCCGGCGGCGGCGGCAACCGCGACCGGGGCGGCGGCCTTGACGTCGAAGACCTCTTCGAACTGCTTCACGAACTCGGACAGCTCGAGGAGGGTCATCTCCTTGAACGTGTCGAGCAGCTCTTCGGTGCTGAGCTTCGCCATGATGTTTTCCTTACGTTTAGGACTTGCAGAAAACTAGGAACGGGACCGCGGTAGGTGCGGCAACCCCCGTGTTACTCGCCCGCCTCTTCGCGCTTCGCGCGGAGGGCGTCGGCCAGTTGAGCCATTTGCGTGGGCAGCGCGGCGAACATCGCGGCAGCGGCGCTCTGCTTCGCCTTGAGCGCACCGGCAAGCTTCGCGAGGAGGACCTCGCGGGACTCGAGGTCGGCGAGCTTGGTGATCTCAGTGGCGTTGAGGGCCTTGCCCTCGAGCACGCCGCCCTTGATCACCAGAAGGGGATTGGCCTTGGCGAAGTCACGCAGACCCTTGGCAGCCTCCACGACGTCGCCCTTGACAAAGGCGACGGCGGTCGGACCAACCAGCAGGTCATCGAGACCCGTCACGCCTGCCTCGTTGGCGGCGATCTTGGTCAGGGTGTTCTTCGCCACGGCGAACTTCGCATTCTCACCGAGAGAGGTGCGCAGCTCCTTGAGCTGAGCGACGGTGAGACCGCGGTACTCGGTCAGAACGGCGGCAGCGCTGCCCGCGAACTCGTTCTTGAGCTCGGCAACCGCTGTCGCCTTATCCGGCCTCGCCATGGGCCTCCTTCCAGATGTGCCACCGGCGAAGGCCCCTGAACATGAGAACAGCCCCGGGCGCAGGAGCGCACACGGGGCTCACACACGGATCAACACCATGTGGGAAACTCGTATCACACCTGCGCGGGTCGTCCACATGATGTGGAGCCTTCGGTCGTCAGGTTGTGAGCACCTGACGACGACCGGCGGTCTTCGGCAACGACCAGAGTACGTCCTGGTCGCCGAGTTTCCAAATCGTTCTCCGTCAACCCATCAGTTGGTCGTGCCCTTGGGCAGCTCTCCGACCTGGTCGGCGGGCGGAGTCTCGATGGTCACGGGCTTGTTGAAGTCCTTGAAGAACAGCGTGGCGTCGAGCGTGGCGCCTTCCTTCTGCCCGTTCAGCGCGAGCTTGCGCGGCAGCCCGTCGGCGGCCACCCAGATGTCGAACTTGACGTCCTTCAGCTCGGCGAGGTTCGTACGGGCCTGCTGCTGCTCCTCCGCGGGCAGCAACTGCACGGCCGCGTCGACAGGGAAGCTGCCGCTGTAGTGGGTGGTGTCCTCACCGTTGACGCTCTCGTTGCCGACCGACGTCACGTCCTGCGAGGCCGTGACCAGCTTCGTCACGTTGGCCAGGTCGAACTGCTGGATCTGGGCCAGGTACTGGTTGACCTGGGCGGAGTCGCCCATCTCTGCGAGCGAGACCTTGATCCACGGCTTGGTGGAACCGACCAGGTCCTTGAGCGCCTCGACCTTGACGTAGACGGCGTCGCCCTGCAGCACGGCTCGCACGCCGCCCGGCAGGCTCTTTCCGCCCATGTCGACGGTGTCCAGCGTCAGGTCCACAGCCAGGGGCTGCTTCTGGTAGAGCATCCGCCCCTGCACCCTGCCGTCGCCTTGCTGGGGATGCGTCGCGTTCGCCACCGCGTCGACGGTGTAGCTCGAGACCTCTGCCGTCTTCTGCGCGGCCTGCGCCAGCACTTCGGAGGCCGCCAAATTGACCTGGATGGGCTGGGCAGCCGTGCCACAGCCGGCAACCGAGGCCACCACGAGCGCGGCTCCGGCCGCGGCGAGACTTATCGTGCGCTTCAGCATGTCTTGACCCTACGTTTGCATTCCACGGTCGTAGCGCCTTCCCCGCACAATTAGGGGAAAACCCAGGGTTATCCCCCACAAGCCCTTCACATCATCTTCACAACTCACCATGCGAACGCCTCTGGCCGTCCTGGCCCGCTACGTACCCGGTTTACGCCCTCCGACGCTCGAACGGCCCACAGGCACCACGGGGCCGGCCCACTGTGCGTCGTCACGGCGCCCAGCCACTGAAGGGCTCAGAGGCCGTCTCCCTGGAGGGTCCTCAGCCGGAGTACGGCGACTGGGGTGGGGGCGGCTTGCCGTACAGGATGGAAAACCCACCACAAGAGGAAGAACCCTCGCCACACGCGGAAGCCCCTCACAAGAGGACGAAGAAGACCCCCTGAAGAAGAAAACCCCCGCCCGAAAACGGGCGGGGGATTCCTAAGAGCGAAGAATCAGCTCTCCAGCTCCGCGGTGATGCCACGGGTGACGTTGGGGTCGACCGGGACGCCCGGGCCCATCGTCGTGGAGAACGTGACCTTCTTCAGGTAACGGCCCTTGGCCGCCGACGGCTTGAGACGCAGCACCTCGTCCAGGGCGGCAGCGTAGTTCTCCAGGAGCTCGCGCTCGCCGAACGACGTCTTGCCGATGATGAAGTGCAGGTTGGCCTGCCGGTCGGTACGGAACTCGATCTTGCCGCCCTTGATCTCCGTCACGGCCTTGGCGACGTCGGGCGTCACGGTGCCGGTCTTCGGGTTGGGCATGAGACCACGCGGACCGAGCACGCGGCCCAGGCGGCCGACCTTGCCCATCATGTCCGGCGTGGCCACGACGGCGTCGAACTCGTTGAGCCTGTTGCCCTTGGAGATCTCGTCGATCAGCTCGTCGGCGCCGACGATGTCGGCGCCCGCCTCGCGGGCCGCCTCGGCACGGTCACCGGTCGCGAAGACCAGGACCCGGGCGGTCTTACCGGTGCCGTGCGGGAGGTTGACCGTGCCACGCACGATCTGGTCGGCCTTGCGAGGGTCGACGCCCAGCCGCAGCGCGACCTCGACGGTGGAGTCGAACTTGGTGGTCGACGTCTCCTTGGCGAGCTTCGCGGCCTCGACGGGCGTGTAGAGCTTGTCGCGGTCGACCTTGGCGGCCGCGTCTTTGTGCGCCTTGCTGCGCTTCATTTCTTACTCCTTGTGGTAGACGGGCCTGACGGCCCTCCCACGAACGTCTGGAAAGGGTGTTACTCGGCGACCGTGATGCCCATCGACCGGGCGGTGCCGGCGATGATCTTCTCGGCGGCCTCGATGTCGTTGGCGTTGAGGTCGGGCATCTTCGTCTCGGCGATGCTGCGCAGCTGCTCGCGGCTCAGCTTGCCGACCTTGTCGCGGTGCGGGACCGCGCTGCCCTTGTCGAGGCCGAGGGCCTTCTTGATCAGCTCGGGGGCCGGCGGCGTCTTCGTGATGAAGGTGAAGCTGCGGTCCTCGAAAATGGTGATCTCAACGGGGATGATGTTGCCCCGCTGGGCCTCCGTCGCAGCGTTGTACTGCTTGACGAAGTCCATGATGTTGACGCCGTGGGGACCGAGGGCGGTACCCACCGGCGGCGCCGGGGTGGCCTGGCCAGCGGGAAGCTGGACCTTCACCAGAGCGGCGATTTTCTTCTTCGGAGGCATTTGTCCTTCTCCGGGTCCTGATTGGGATGCTTGTCAGGGCCATCCGATTGCAGCCCTGACATGTCGGAAGGCCGCCCTTCGCGAAGACGGCCAGCCGAACGTCTAAGTGTATGCGATCGCCTTAGATCTTCGAGACCTGGTTGAACGACAGCTCGACCGGGGTCTCGCGGCCGAAGATCGAGACGAGCACCTTGAGCTTCTGCGACTCGGGGCTGATCTCGCTCACCGAGGCCGGCAGCGTGGCGAACGGGCCGTCCATGACCGTGACCGACTCGCCGATCTCGAACTCGACCGTCGGGCCCGCGGTCGTCTTGGCCGCGGCCTTCTTGGTCTCCTCGCTCGGCTCGGGCGCGAGCAGCTTGGCGACCTCGTCAAGGCTGAGCGGGCTCGGCTTGTTGGACAGGCCCACGAAGCCGGTCACGCCGGGCGTGTTACGCACCGCGGCCCAGGACTCGTCGGTCAGCTCCATGCGCACCAGCACGTAGCCGGGCAGCACACGCTCCTTGACCGGCACCTTCTTGCCGCTCTTGAACTCCTGGACGGTGTGCGTGGGCACCTCGACCTGGTAGATGTAGTCCTCCATGTTGAGCGACACGTTGCGGCTCTCGATGTTGGACTTCACGCGGTTCTCGTAGCCGGCATAGGAGTGGATGACATACCACTCGCCGGGCAGGCCGCGCAGCGACTGCTTGAACTCCTCGACGGGGTCGACGTCGGGAAGATCCGAAGCGTCCTCGGCGGCGACAGCCTCGACCTCGGCCGCCTCGTCGCTCTCCGCGACCTCGGCCTCTTCGAGAGCCGCCTCGGCGGCTTCCTCAGTGGCCTCTTCCAGCTCGTCGCCCCACTCCTCGCGGGACTCGTCGGCCGGAATAGAAGACTCGGACACGGTGACTCTTCCTCTTTCGTCTATCGATTGAGCTCGTATCGATGGCGACTCCGTCAGGCCGGAACCGGCGGCGTCTGGATCAGGCTCCGCCGAAAACGCGGAGCACCAGCCATCCCAGGGCGGCGTCGAGGCCGTACACGATGCCAACCATGATCAGAACGAATATCAGAACGACCGTGGTATAGGTGATGAGATCCTTGCGTGTCGGCCAAATGACCTTACGAAGCTCGCCGACGACCTGCCGGTAGAAAAGGGCAGGCGATGTGCGCGTCTTCTTTTCGCCACTGGGCTTGTCGGCGGTCTCGCCGCGAGTGTCGATCGCCACAGTCCTCACCTGAATTCGTCGGTATCCAACGCAGTTTGCGGCGCGCTTACACGCCTATCATTGCGCGGACCGCACTCGCAGGGCACGAGGGACTCGAACCCCCAACCGCCGGTTTTGGAGACCGGTGCGCTACCAATTGCGCCAGTGCCCTATGTCATCAACCAGAGTACCCTGATCGACTCACTGCCTGGACCGAACCGCTCGGCGACATGCGGCGGAAGGACCAGGCGAAAGCATACGGGTGAATGCCCGGTACGTCGAACCCGAACCTGATCGCCCAGGTCACGACCACGTGGGACGATGGACCCATGTCCACCCGACCTCGCATCTCCGCAAGAATTTCCGCGATTTCCGAGTCTGCCACCCTCGCCGTGGACGCCAAGGCCAAGGCGATGAAGGCGGCCGGACGCCCCGTCATCGGCTTCGGCGCGGGCGAGCCCGACTTCCCGACGCCCGGCTACATCGTCGAGGCGGCGATCGAGGCGGCCCGCCAGCCCCGCTTCCACAAGTACACCCCGGCGGGCGGGCTGCCCGAGCTCAAGCAGGCCGTCGCCGACAAGACCAGGCGCGACTCCGGCTATGCCGTCGAGCCGTCTCAGGTGCTGATCACCAATGGCGGCAAGCAGGCCGTCTACGAGGCCTTCGCGACGCTGCTCGACCCGGGTGACGAGGTCCTCGTGGTCGCGCCCTACTGGACGACCTACCCCGAGGCGATCAAGCTGGCCGGTGGCGTGCAGGTGGACGTCGTCACCGACGAGTCCACCGGCTACCTGGCGAGCGTCGAGCGGCTGGAGGCCGCGCGCACCGAGCGTACGAAGGTCGTGCTGTTCGTCTCTCCGTCCAACCCGACCGGCGCCGTCCACTCGCGCGAGGAGACGATCGCGATCGGCCGCTGGGCGGCCGAGCACGGCCTGTGGGTCGTCACCGACGAGATCTACGAGCACCTGGTGTACGGCGACGCCGAGTTCACCAGCATCGCCACGGCCGTCCCCGAGCTGGGCGACCGCGTGGTGATCCTCAACGGCGTGGCCAAGACCTACGCGATGACGGGCTGGCGCGTGGGCTGGCTGATCGGCCCGGCCGACGTGGTCAAGGCGGCCACGAACCTGCAGTCGCACGCCACCTCCAACGTCTCCAACGTCGCGCAGATGGCGGCTCTGGCCGCGGTCTCCGGCGACCTGTCGGCGGTGGGCGAGATGCGCACGGCGTTCGACCGGCGCCGCCAGACGATGGTGCGCATGCTCAACGAGATCCCGGGCGTGTTCTGCCCCGAGCCGAAGGGGGCGTTCTACGCGTACCCGTCGGTCAAGGAGCTGATCGGCAAGGAGCTGCGGGGCCGGCGGCCCCAGACCTCGAGCGAGCTGGCCGAGCTGATCCTGGAGCAGGCCGAGGTGGCGGTGGTGCCCGGAGAGGCGTTCGGCACGCCGGGCTACTTCAGGCTGTCGTACGCGCTGGGCGACGACGACCTGGTGGAGGGCGTCAGCCGCATGGGCAAGCTACTGGCCGAGGCCCGCTGACACGCCTGCGGCGATGTGCCTGATCTGGGGCGCGAGGCCGGGTGTCGCGCCGATGTAGACCGCGGTGCCCGGCCGCTCCAGCCACATGAAGTTACGCAGCCCCCGCTTGGTGGTCCAGCGCAGCGCCGGCCTGCCCTTGTACGCCGTCAGCGTCGACCTGGCGACCAGCGTGGCGAACTGCTCGGCGGTGCGCACGCCGCAGACCACGCCGACGTAGAGGTGCTCGTCGTTCCTGCGCCAGATCAGGCCGTCGACGTCGAGCCGGCGGGCGAGCGAGGCCAGGTGGGCGAACGAGCCCGCACGCCTCAGCTCGGCCGGCACCGCGGCCAGATGCACGTCGGTGTCGCCGCAGGACAACGAGACGGTCTTGCTCCTGGCCGGTTCGGGCGACGACGGCACTGCGGTGGCGGTGATGCCGGTGGGCTCGGGTTCGGGCACCTCACCGGCGCCGCAGCCGGTGAGCGCGAGCACGAGGAGCACTGCCGTCGGACGACGCATCGACCCCCCATGACGTGTGTGGATACCCGGAAGCAAGGGACTGGGAAGGGGTCCTAGTCTCCTACAGGAGCCTTCACGGAGGCGGCAACTGCGACGAGTTCCCCACGGAGGGATTCGCTGACTCTGATCCACGCGCCCGTGCCGACCCGTTCGAGCCAGACGATGACGCGGCCGCCGCTCGGATGCCGGCCGACTGCGGCGGGCCGGCCTCGCACGGTCGTGTCGCGTGCGTCGAGCAGGGTGACCCGGGAGCGGTAGCTCTGCCAGTCCGCCGCCACGATACCGTGCTCGACCTGCACTTCGACGAACCTGTCCGCGGTGCCGAACCTGGCCCAGCCGCCGTCGACGCCAGGCTCGGGCTCGATCACCCCGCCGCCGCTGCGTTCGAGCCCCGCGGGGAGGTAGGTGAGCCAGAAGTCGTCGGAGATCACCGCGAGGGTGGTGGCCCGTGGGTCCGAGACGCGGGTGGGCGCGCCGGCCGCGGCCGCGCTCGGTCCTTTGTCCGACGAGGCAGGCGTGGGCCCGGCTGACGCGGGACGGGCGGCCTCCGCCGGGTTCCCGTCAAGGCGTGCCTCTGGAGTGGCCACGGCCAGAGGCGGAGGCGCCTCCGCTGCAGGGCGGGCTGTGCGCCCGAATCCCGACGAGAACAGCGTGTAGATGACGAGGCCCGTCAGCGCGAACGCCACCGCCGCCGCCGCCGCGCGCCATCCCCGTCCGCGGTCGCGCCCCTGAGGGATCATGCATCGTTGATCCCCGGTTATCGCCCGCCCATCACTTCTCCACCCGGATGCTTTCCGGGAGTAACGCGGCAGCGAGGTGCCTCCAGGTCAAGTGGCAAGATGAACAGATGCCACGGCCCCTAGACGCGCTTCCCAAGGCCCATCTCCACCTGCACTTCACCGGCTCGATGCGGCACACCACGCTGATCGAGCTGGCACGGGAGCAGGGGCTGCACCTGCCCGACGCGCTGGAGCAGGACTGGCCGCCCAAGCTGCGGGCCACCGACGAGCGCGGCTGGTTCAGGTTCCAGCGGCTGTACGACATCGCCAGGTCCGTGCTCAGCCGGCCCGAGCACGTCTACCGGTTGTTGCGCGAGACGGCCGAGGACGAGGCGGCGGCCGGCTCGCGATGGCTGGAGATCCAGGTGGACCCGTCGGGGTACGCCCAGCGTTTCGGCGGCCTGACGGCCACGTTGGAGCTGGTGCTCGACGCCGTAGGGCAGGCGGCCGGGCACGCCGGGATCGGGATCGCGGTGGTCGTGGCGGCGAACAGGACCAGGCATCCGCTCGACGCGAACACGCTGGCCAGGCTGGCCTCCCAATATGTCGGCAAGGGCGTGGTCGGGTTCGGGCTGTCCAACGACGAGCGCCGGGGCGAGGCCAGGGATTTCGAGCGGGCGTTCAGAATCGCCAAACGGGCCGGGCTGATGTCCGTGCCGCACGGCGGCGAGCTGATGGGGCCGCGCAGCGTGGCGCAGTGTGTGGACGACCTGGCAGCGGACCGGGTCGGGCACGGTGTGCGGGCGGCCGAGGACCAGTGGCTGATGCATCGGCTGGCCGACCGGCAGATCTGCTGCGAGATCTGCCCCACCTCGAACCTGGGGCTGGGGGTCGCCCAGGACGTCGCTGACGTGCCGCTGCGGCGGCTGTTCGACGCGGGGGTGCCGATCGCGCTGGGGTCGGACGACCCGCTGCTGTTCGGGGCGCGGTTGCTGCGGCAGTACGAGCTGGCCAGGGAGGTCTACGGCTTCAGCGACGCCGAGATCGCCGAGCTGGCGCGGCAGTCCGTACGCTCGTCCGCGGCGCCGGAGTCCGTGCGCAAGGAGCTGCTCAAAGGCGTGGACGACTGGCTCACCGGCTCATTGGAGTGACGTGGCGATCCTGATGGCCTCCTCCTTGGTGCGGACGCCCTCCAAGCGGTAGTTGATGGTGTCCTGATGCCAGATGAGCGTGGCGGCCGCCTGGCGCAGCGGCACCTCCGTGCCGTCCTCGCGCTTGATGTACCCGAGCGGGTGCTCGCCTCCGAGCCAGAACGCCTGGTACGGGCCGACTTTCACGAAGTCGAGGAACGGCGGGGCGAGCTTCTTGAAGAAGATGGGGTCGATGGCGCCGTCGAACTGATCGAGCCGGACGCCGCCCGGCCAGAACAGCGACACCACCCTGCCGTTGTCGGCGACCGACGCGTTGCTCGGCCGGCCGAGCCCGGATGGCATCTTGACCTCGAACCTCGCCAGACTCTGGACTTCGGGCAGGGAGACGGTGCGCTCGCCGGGCAGGGACGCGGTGGTGGTGACCGGCGGGGGTGTGGTCTCGCTCACCTGGAGCTCGATCCCGGCGAAACGCAGGATCCTCGCGACGGCGGCCCGGCCCTGCGGGGTGGCGGCCGTGATGGCGATGACGACGGCGACCACCGCCGCCACGATCGTCCACCGCCGCCGGCGACTCCGCCGCGCCGGTCTGCGCCCATCGTCCCGCCTCCCCGGCGGCCGGGACCGTGCCGGTCGAACGGGGGTGCTGTAGGGCCCATGCGCCGGATCGGGGCCCGGCGTGCCACCGGAGCCAGGCATGTCGCCGGAGGCGGGCGTGTCGTCGGGCACGTGGTCGACGTCCGGCGCCGGTGTGGCGGGGTCCGATGATGGGCCAGGGGTGGATTCGAGGCGGGCGCGGACGGCGGCGGCCACGTCGGTGGGAGGCGGCGCGGGCACGTCGATGAGCTCGCCGAGCGCCAGCAGCTCCGCCTCCAGCCCATCCTCGAACGGCTCACGCGAACTCATTGCCCACCTCCTCCCTCAACCGGGCCAGCCCGCGGTGTGTGCTGGACTTCACGGTGCCGACCGGCCAGTCGAGCACCTGGGCCGTCTCCGCCTCGCTCAGCTGTAAGAAGTACCGGCAGACGACAGCCTGACGTTCCCGCTCGGGCAGCGCGCGCACCGCCGCCAGCAGCCGAGTTCGCCGATCGGTGGCGACGGCGGTGCCCTCGGGGTCGTCCGGCGCCGCGACGTCGGCGGTCGCGCCGAGCCGGAGCGCCAGCTCGGCACGCCGTCCCCGCGACCGCGTCAGGTTATGCGTCTCATTGGCCACGATGCGCAGCAGCCACGGCCGGAAGGGCGCGTCCCTGCGGAAGCTCGCCAGGTGACGGAACGCCTTGACGAAGGCCTCCTGCACCACGTCCTCGGCTTCGTCCCCCGCACCCAGCATGTACGCGGTACGGTGGGCGAGCGCGCTGTAGCGGGCGACCAGCGCCTCATAGGCCGCTAAGTCACCGTCGAGCGAGCGCGCGATCGCCTCGTCGTCGTCCATGGCGAGTCAGATTCCATCGCACCGAGGGGTCTGCGGGGAAGGGCGTTTCGCGGATCGCGTGACCCCTACCGCCGACAGGGGCATTAGACTCGGGCAATCCATGTGCCCCTTGAAGGAACGGGATTATGTCTTCTGGGTATGACCGTGTAGTACAACCGGCGGCCGGTGACGAGGCCCTGGAGAACCACCTAGGTGGGGACGAGGCCAAGAATTATCGGCAGTACGAGTTCGACATGGTCGCCCCGCATGTCGGCCGCTCGATGCTGGAGATCGGCTCGGGGCTGGGCCACTTCGCCGAGCAGTTCCTGCCGCGCCTGGACCGGCTCGTCGTGAGCGACTTCGACCCCTACTGCGTCGAGCAGTTGAAGAAGCGCTTCGAGGGCCGCGACGAGATCGACGTCCTGCAGTTCGGCCTGCCGACCGACATCCCGCTCGAGGACAAGGTCGACACCGTCGTCATGATGAACGTGCTGGAGCACATCGAGGAGGACGCCGAGGCGCTGCGCTCGCTGGCCCGGGTCACGCTGCCCGGCGGCCGCATCATCATCTGGGTGCCCGGCTACATGCAGCTCTACGGAGACTTCGACCGCAAGGTCGGCCACGTCCAGCGCTACACGCCCAAGACGCTGGCCTCGGCGGTCGCCAAGGCGGGCCTGGACGTCGAGGTGCTCAAGCCGATCAACTTCCTGGGCGGCATCGCCTGGTGGGCGGCGGTGCGCCGGGGCGGCGTGGGCTACCCGGACCCGCGGCTGGTCAAGATCTACGACCGTACGGTGGTCCCGCTGACCCGCCTGATCGAGCGGTTCGTGCGTCCGCCGTTCGGCCAGACGGTGTTCTGCGTGGCCCGGGTCCCGCAGAAGTAAGGCCCAGGGGGAAGAAGCTCCCCCTGGGGTTCACTTGATGGAGCCGGCGGTCAGCCCGCCCACCACCTTGCGCTCGATCAGCGCGAACAGAATGATCACCGGGATGGTGGCGATCACGGACCCGGCGAACAGGTTCTGCCAGTCCACCTGGTATTGCCCGATGAACGAGTTCAGCGCCACGGTGAGCGGCTGGTTCTCGGGCGTCGTGGTCAGGGTCAGGGCGACCACGAACTCGTTCCACGCCGCGATGAACGTGAAGATCAGCGCGGTGATCACGCCCGGCATGGCCAGCGGCAACGTGATCCGGAACAACGCGCCGAAGCGCCCGTTCCCATCGATGAACGCGGCCTCCTCCAGCTCGCGCGGGATCGAGGCGAAGTACGCGTTCAGGATCCACACCGCGAACGCCAGGTTGAACCCGCCGTTGACCAGGATCAGCGACCAGACCGAGTCCACCAGCCCGAACTGGAAGAACTCGCGGTAGATGCCGACCAGCATGGCCGTGGGCTGGAACATCTGGGTGATCAGCACGAGGATCAGGAACGCGGTGCGCCCTCTGAAGTGGTGCCGGGCCGAGTAGTACGCCGCCGGCAACGCCACCAGCAGCACGAGGATCGTCGACCCGGCGGCCACCTTGATCGTGACCCAGAGGTTCCCGGCCAGCCCGCTGGTCCAGAAGTTGGTGAGGTTCGACCACACCCACTCCTCGGGCCAGAACGTGACGTCACGCAGCGAGTCCTGGGCCCGCAGCGAGGTGAGCAGCATCACCACGTACGGGAACAGGAACACGAACGCGATGACGTACGCGCTCGCCGCGATGACCACGGTCTTGAGCCGCGGCATCCGGCGCGGGGCGGCGCCGCGCGGCCTGGCGTGATGGCGCGGCTTGGCCTGCGGCGGCATCGTGTTGACGGCCATCACGCCACCTCCTTGTTCCACCGGGACACCCGAAGGAAGATCAGGGTCAGCACGATCACCATGCCGAAGTTGACGACGGACATGGCGGCCGACTCACCGATGTCGGAGCCCTTGAGGATGAACATGAGGATCGTCGAGGTGGCCGTCGAATAACCGGGCTGCCCGTGCGTCATCGCCCAGATGATCGGGAAGCTGTTGAAGACGTTCATCACGTTGATCAGTGCCGCCACGGTGAGCGCGGGACGCAGCAGCGGCAGCGTGATCGACCAGTACGTACGGAACCGTCCGGCCCCGTCCATCCTGGCCGCCTCGTAGACGTCGCCGGGAATCGTCGCCAGCCCGGCCAGCAACGCGTACGTGGTGAACGGCACCGACACGAAGACCGCCACGAACACCAGCCACGGCATCGCGGTGGAGGCGTCGCCGAGCTGGTCGGCCGCCGCCCCGCCCATGGCGTCGATGAGCCCGAGCTTCAACCGGATCTGGTTGATCACGCCGACCTCGGGGTCGAGCATCCACTTGAAGATGATCGCCGTCATCAGCACCGAGGCCGCCCACGGAGCGATCAGTGCCCAGCGGGCGATCTTGCGGCCCGGGAACCGCTGGTTGAACAGCTGGGCCAGGGCCAGCGAGATCAGCACGGTGAGCGCGACGACCGCGACCACCCAGATCACGCTGCGGACCATGATGTCGGCGAAGTCCTTCTCGCCGAACAACTTCTCGTAGTTGGCGAACCCGTTGCCGCCCTGGACCACGCCGAACCGGCTGATCTTGAGGAACGACGACCTGATCATCTCGATCACGGGCCAGAGCACGACGACGGCGATGAGCACCACGGCGGGCCCGACCCAGGCGAGGGGTTCAAGGGCGCGCAACCTTTTCAATGCAAAGCCTTCCGTGAAACGGACGGCCCGGCGAGGAGACGCCGGGCCGTCCTCCCGATCAACCGGCCTCGGCGACCTTCTGGAGCTCGCCGAGGACCGTGGCCGGGTCCTCCTTGACGGCGCCGCCGATGGTCTGCTTGATCTTCGGGTTCACGTCGGCCCACTTGGGGTCCTGGAACGGGTAGAAGCTGGCGTTCGGCAGCGCGTCCAGGAACGGCTTGAGCTTCTCGTCACTCGACAGCTTCTGGATGCCGCCGTTGGTGACGGGCAGCAGCTTGTACGTGTCGGAGATCTTCGTCGCGGCATTGCCGGTGTAGAAGAAGTCGAAGAACTTCTTGATCTCGGCGGCGTGGCCGTTCTTGTTGAACGCCATGATCCAGTCCATGACGCCGAGCGTGGTGTCGAGCGGGCCGGCCTTGCCTGGGATGGGCGCGACGCCGTAGTTCTTCAGCCCGGCCGCGTCGAAGATCGGGATGGACATGGGGCCGCCGTTGACCATGCCGACCTTGCCGGCGCCGAAGTCCTCCCAGACCGTCTTGCGGTCCTTGGTGCCGGGGTTCGGGGTGGTCAGGCCCGCGTCGACCAGGCCCTTGAGGTAGGTGAACGTCTCGACGTTCTGCGGGGAGTTGATCGCCCACTTGCCGGAGGCGTCCTTGTAGCCGCCGCCGTTGCCGAGCATCCACAGGAACGACTCGGCCTGGGCCTCCTCCTGGCCGAGCGGCAGGCCGAACGGCTGCGTCACGCCGGCCTTCTTCAGCTTCTCGGCCGCCGCCTTGAGCTCGTCCCACGTCTTCGGCGGCTCGGTGATGCCGGCCTTGGTGAACAGGTCCTTGTTGTAGAACAGGGCGCGGGCGGAGGAGACGAACGGGATGCCGTACGCGGTCCCGTCGACCTTGCCGAACTCGGCGAACTTCTGCAGCATGTCGCCGGAGACGTTCGGGGACAGGACCTCGTCCACCTTGTGGAGCAGCCCGTCCTTGACGAAGCCGGAGTAGTCGCCGGTCTGCAGGATGTCGGGCACCTGGCCGTTCTGGACCATGGTGGCGACCTGCTTGTCGATGTCGTTCCAGTTGATGACCTGGACCTCGACCTTGATGTTGGGGTTCGCGGCCTGGAACTCGTCCACGACCCCCTTCCAGAACGTCTCGCCCGAGTTCGGCTTGCCGGGTCCGTCACCGTAGTCGGCCGCGACCATCTTGAGCGTGACCTGGCCGCCGGCCGAGGCCTGCGTTCCGCCGCCGTCGCCGGAGCCGCAGCTGGACAGGACCAGCACCGTGGCAAGGCCGAGAGCGGCGCCGCCCACAAGCTTCATGTTCACTGGAGATACCGCCTTCTCGTCGGACGGGTGACGCTGGTCCGTACCAGCTACCGGACCCCGCCCTGGGGGGATGGGCACGCGCGACGCGCGTTTGCGCCAGAGTAAGCCCGCGTTAAGGAGCCGGTCTATACCGGCTTGTCTCGATTTGAAAACACTCTTCCCTAAAAAGGCTCACAACCGGTCTAGACCGGACGTCAGAGGATCTTCCGCCGGACGTTCTCCCCGCCCTCCGGCGTGCCGATCCACGGCCCCTCGATGGACGGGTCGAGGATGCCTTCCTCGACGAAGCCGTAGCGGCCCTCCAGCACGTAGCCGGCCAGCCGCGCGTCGTGGGCGTCGCTGTTGTCCCAGAGCCGGTCGAACAACGCGTCCACGCGACGTCGCGCCTGGTGGCAGAAGGTGTCGGCCAGCTCGTACGGCCTGCGCCCCAGGTCCTTGGCGTCCTCTTCGGCCTTGACGCAGGCGGCGGTCATGGCGAACAACTCTGCCCCGATGTCGACGATCCGGCCCAGGAAGGACTGTTTGTGCTCCAGCCTGCCCTGCCAGCGGGACATGCCGTAGAAGGTGGACCGGGCCAGCTTCCTGCTGGTCCGCTCCACGAAACGCAGGTGCGCGGCCAGCGGGCCGAAGTCGGCGTACGCGGTGGGCAGGTTGCCGGTGCCGGCCACCAGCGTGGGCAGCCACTTGGCGTAGAAGCGGCTGGCCCGTTTGAGCGCCTGGGTGCGCTCGTGGCGGGAGGCGTCCGGGTTGATCAACTCTCCGGCGGCCGACAGGTGCGCGTCCACGGCCTCCCTGGTGATCATCAGCCGCATGATCTCGGAGGAACCCTCGAAGATGCGGTTGATGCGCGAGTCGCGGAGCATCTGCTCGGCCGGCACGCCGCGCTCGCCGCGGGCGGCCAGCGACTCGGCCGTCTCGTAGCCGCGCCCGCCCCTGATCTGGACCAGTTCGTCGAGCGCCTGGTACGACATCTCGGTCGCGTAGAGCTTGCCCAGCGCCGCCTCGATCCTGATGTCGTTGCGCTTGTCGTCGGCCAGGCGGCTGGTGAGCTCCATGACGGCCTCCAGCGCGTACGCGGTGGCCGCGATGAAGGCGATCTTGGTGGCCACGGCCTCGTGCGTGCCGATCTTGTGGCCCCATTGCACGCGCGCGTTGCCCCACTCGCGGGCGATCTTCAGCGCCCACTTGGCGTTCCCCGCGCATGTGGCCGGGAGCGACAGGCGGCCGGTGTTGAGCGTGGTCAGCGCGATCCGCAGCCCGTCGCCCTCGCGCCCGATCAGGTTCTTCGCGGGCACCCTGACCTGGGAGAACTCGGTGACGCCGTTCTCGATCCCGCGCAGCCCCATGAAGCCGTTACGGCGTTTGACCGTGATGCCCGGCGAGTCCGCCTCGACCACGAACGCGCTGATCTTCTTGCCGGTACGGGCCATGACCACGAGCAGGTCGGCGACGACGCCGTTCGTCGTCCACAACTTGACGCCGTCGAGCACGTAATCGTCGCCGTCGCGGACGGCGGTCGTGGACAGGCGTGCAGGGTCGGAGCCGACGTCCGGCTCGGTCAGCAGAAAAGCGGAAATTTCGCCCGCCGCGCACCTTGGCAGGAATTCTCGCTTCTGTTCCTCCGTGCCGAACAACTTCAGCGGCTGCGGCACCCCGATCGACTGGTGCGCCGACAGCAGTGTGGCCAGCGCCGGGCAGTACGAGCCGACGAGCATGAGAGCTCGGCAGTAGTACAGGTAGGGAAGCCCGAGCCCGCCGTACTCCTCGCCGATCGTGATCCCGAACGCGCCGAGCCCCGCCAGTCCCTTGACCACCTCGTCCGGTATCTGCCCGGTCCGCTCGATGAGCGCCGGATCGACGTGCGCGTCGAGGTAGCGGCGCACCGCGCGGACGAACTCCTCACCGCGCTTGGTGGCCTCGTCGGGCAGCGTGGGCGCCGGATAGACCAGATCCAGCCGGAAGTCGCCCAGGAACAACTGCCTGCCGAAGCTCGGCAGCCTCCATTCCTTCTCGCGGGCCTGCTCGCCGACTGCCCTGGACTCCGCGTACTTGGCGTGCTCGGTCATAGCACCTCCCGACGTTGCGCCGTCCCGTGCTATGAGTAGTGCCCGCCCGACGGCGCCCTTCGCCGTTTATATGCCCTTTTTCTGCGGACGGCGAGAGCCGGCCGCCAGCACGGCCGCCGCCACGAGCGCGAGCACGGCGGGAACCACCAGGTAGACGCCGCAAAACCCGAGCGCCGCCAACGACAGCCCGGCCCCCACGACGGCCACGGTGCGGTGCCGGCCCGCGGGCAACATCCGCACCGCGGCCACCACGCCGGCCGCCGTGACGGCGGCCAGGCACGCCGAGGTCGCCCGCATCAGCAGGTCCAGATCCACCGCCCACACCAGCACGGGCAGACACAGCACGGCAAGCAGCCCGAGGCTCCGGTACGGCGTCCGCCCCGGCTCCCCGCCCGAGGCGAACCAGCCGGGCAGCGCCCCGTCCCTGGCCAGGGCCGCCCCGAGCCGCGCGGCCCCGGCGAGGTAGGTGTTGACCGCCCCGAACGTCAGCAGCACGGCCACCACCCCGGTCACGGGCCGCGCCGCATCGCCGAGGCCCAGCGCCAGCATCGCCGACAACGGCACCTCGGTCATGTCGGCGCCCAGAACGGCGACGGAGGTCACCGACACCCCCACGTAGAGGACAGTGATCACGGCGAGGGTCGCGACCGTGGCCCGTACCAGTCCGTTCGCCCGGTCGGCGAACTCGGCCGACAGGTGGCTGGCCGCCTCCCAGCCGACGAAGGCGAACATGAGCACACCGGCCGCGCTCGCCACGCCCGCCATGCCGTGCGGGGCGAAGGGCGTGAAGTTGGCCGGGTCGGCGTGCGGGGCGGCGCTGATCACGGCGGCGGCCAGCAGCCCCACCAGCAGCACGACGAAGCCGATCTGCAGCAGCCCGGACGTCCGCAGGCCCGCGGCGTTGGCCGCGAAAGCGGCGATCATGATGAGCCAGGCGGCCAGGGTGCCGTCCACGCCGAAGCACGCCTCGACGTACTGGCCGCCCACGAGTGCGCCCGCGACGGTCCCGATGGGGACGGCGCCGAAGAACCACCATCCGGTCACCGCGGAGGCGCGTCGGCCGAACGCGAGCCCGACGAAGCTCGCCACTCCCCCGCCGTCCGGGTACCGCGCGCCGAGCGCGGCGAAGGTCAGCGCCACGGGGACGCTGAGCGCCAGCAGCCCCGCCCAGGCCAGCACGGAGGCGGGCCCGGCGGCGGAGGCGGCGAGATACGGCAGCACCAGCATCCCCGGCCCGAGCACCGCGCCCACCAGCAGTGCCGTGCCTTGCCCAGCAGTCATGCGGGCATACGTCTGTTGCGTCATGCCGCCGAAATTAGCTCGTATGGACGGTAATCTGGGTGCTCTCCCGAACGCATGACCGGACAGAGAAGGAAAGCTCCACACATGGACGAACTTGATTCGGCGATCGTGCGGTTGCTCCAAACGGATGCGCGGCAGTCGAACCGGGAGCTCGCCCGGCAACTCGGCATCGCCCCCTCGACCTGTCTGGAGCGGGTCAGGGCGCTCACCCGCCGCGGCGTCATCCGCGGCTACCACGCCGACATCGACCCGGCCGCGCTCAACCGCACCGTCCAGGCGATGGTCGCGGTTCAGGTACGCCCGCTCAGCCGGGCGGTGATCAACGCGTTCAAGTCGTCGGCCGCCGAGATGCCCGAGGTGCTCAGCGTGTTCGTGCTGGCGGGCGGGGACGACTTCCTCCTGCACGTGGCCGTGCAGGACCTGGATCACCTGCACGCGTTCCTGCTGGACAAGCTGAGCAAGCGCAAGGAGATCGTCGGCTTCCGCACGTCGGTGATCTATCAGCAGGTCCAGAAGGCCGTCCCGATCCGGCTCCCGTCGCCCCGCGAGACCTGACTTTCGTCAGGGGTTGTTCTGGACGATCGGCCGATCCGCCGAAAGGTCTCCCCTCTCTAGGTTTCTCCCGTGAAGATCCTCCTGATCGGCCTTTACGCGGCAATGTCCGTCGCTGCCCCGGCTCCCGCCATGACCCCTGCCGCGATCGACGCTTACATGCGCGGCGCGCTGGAATCGGGCGGCCTGCCTGGTGTGTCCGTGGTCGTCACGCACGGCGGCAAGGTGGTGCACGCGGCCGGGTACGGCCACGACTCCGAGGGCCGCGCGGTCACCGAGAACACCCCGATGCGGGTGGCCTCGGTGAGCAAGTCGTTCACCGCGATGGCGGTCATGACGCTCGTGGAGCGGGGCAAGATACGGCTGGACGAGCCGGTGGCCGCGCAGCTCCCGCGCTTCCGGATGGACGACCCGCGCGCGGCCCGGATCACCGTACGCCACCTGCTGAATCAGACCTCCGGCCTGTCGGACACCACAGTCGACATCAACGAGTTGGAGAGTGCCACGTCGCTCGCCGACTACACCGCCCGCCTGGCCGACGACGGGCTGCGCGCCGACCCCGGCACCCGCTGGGAGTACTGCAACGTCAACTACAACCTGGCCGCCAGGCTGGTCGAGGTGGCGAGCGGCCAGGACTTCGGCGATTACCTGCGCGACCGGGTGTTCGGCCCGCTCGGCATGAAGTCCAGCGCCGTCAGCGACCAGGTCGTCAGGCCCGCCGACGGCTACAACTCGGTCTTCGGCGTCTGGCTTCCCCGTCCCGAGCTGCCCGGCTTCCTCAGCGGCAGCGGCTCGGGAGGAGTGATCACCACGGCCGCCGACATGGGCAAATGGCTGATCGCCCAGTCCGGCGACGGCCGCCCCCTGGTCAAGCGGCAAAGCCTGGAGACCATGCACACGCCCACCGCCATCAGGAACTACGGCATGGGCTGGGGCATCGACCAGGAAACCGGGCAGCTCGCGCATTCCGGCAACCTGTTCACCTATAACGCCGTCGAAGCGATCTCCCCCCAGTCCGGCTACGGCTTCGCCGTCATGACCAACAGCGCGGCGCTGCACGACGCCACGTACGACATCATGCTCGGGCTCACGGCACTGAGCGAGGGGCGGACCCCGGAGCGGCCGGGCGGGGACCGGCAGCTGTTCGAGCTGGTGCTGGCTCTGATCGCAGTGGCCGCGGCGGGCCTATCGGCGATGGGCGTGCTCCGGGCCCGGCGGTGGGCGGCCAGGCAAGCGGGCAAGCCGCGGTGGCGGGCCTGGCTGCGGCTGGCTCCGCTGCTGCTGCCCGCCGCAGCGCTGGCCGCGTATCCGGACCTGATCTCGCTCCTGATGAACGGCCGGACGGTCACCTGGGCCCAGCTCACATATTTCGCCGCACCGCTGTCGCTCATGCTGCTCGTGACGGCGCTCGCGGGCGCGCTCGTGGCCGCGGCCCGCGTCTTCAGGCTCCGCAGCGGGCGGGCGCGGCGACCGGCTGCTGCCGCCAAGTCGCTGATTTAATCCGTTGCGGGGCGTTCCGGCTCCCCCGTACTGTCATGGACATGCGCCTTTACCTGTAATTCGCCTCAGCAGCGAGACCGCCTCCGTCCGACCATCCAGACGCGGCAGCTGAGCATGTCGACCGGCCTTCGTGAGCGAGCCGCGTCGTGAATTACGTAAAGGAGCCTCTTATGCGAGTTCGCGCAGCCAAGAAGGGCAAGAAGACCCCGGGCCTTCCCGGGCGTGAGATGCCCATGCCGCCCCGGCAGATGCCCCGGATGCCGCAGCGTCCGATCGCGCCGCCCCGGCGCATCCCGTCCAAGGGCCGCTGAGACCACTACCTGGATGGGTAGTTAGCGCGAGCGCCGCCTCCCTCGTTACGCCCGGAGGCGGCGCTCGCAACCCCCTTAAAGCCTTTCGATGATCGTGACGTTGGCCTGGCCGCCGCCCTCGCACATCGTCTGCAGCCCGTAGCGGCCGCTCGTGCGCTCAAGCTCGTGCAGGAGCTTGGTCATGAGGATCGCCCCCGTGCCGCCGAGCGGGTGGCCGAGCGCGATGGCGCCGCCGTTGGGGTTGACCTTGGCGGGGTCGGCGCCGAGCTCGTGCATCCAGGCCAGCGGCACCGGCGCGAACGCCTCGTTGATCTCCACGACGTCGATGTCGTCGATCGACATGCCGGCCTTCTTGAGCGCCCGCCGCGTGGCGGGGATCGGCGCGGTCAGCATGTAGATCGGGTCGTCGCCCATGAGCGCGAGCTGGTGGATGCGGGCGCGCGGCGTCAGCCCGTGGTCCTTGACGGCCTGCTCGGAAGCGATCAGCACCGCGCCGGAGCCGTCGGAGATCTGCGAGGAGGTGGCGGCGGTGATCTGGCCGCCCTCCTTCAGCGTCTTCAGCGAGGCCATCTTCTCCAGCGTCGTGTCCGCCCGCGGGCCCTCGTCGTCCTCGACGCCGTTGATCGGCGCGATCTGGTCCTTGAAGTGGCCGTTCGCGATCGCCTTGGCGGCCCGCTGGTGGGACTCGAGCGCGAACTGCTCCAGCACCTCCCGCGTGTAGCCCCACTTCTCGCACATCAGCTCCGCGCCGCGGAACTGCGAGATCTCCTGCTTGCCGTATCGCTCGACCCACTTGTCGCCGAACGGGAACGGCATGCCCTTCTCCAGGGCGGCCGTGATCGAGGAGCCCATGGGCACGATGCTCATCGACTCGACGCCGCCGGCCACGACCAGGTCCTGAGTGCCGGACATGACGCCCTGAGCGGCGAAGTGGATCGACTGCTGCGAGGAGCCGCACTGCCGGTCGATCGTGACGCCGGCGGTGGTCTCCGGCAGACCCGCCGACAGCCAGGCATTACGGGCGATGTCCATGCTCTGGGGGCCGAACTGCATGACGCATCCCATGATGACGTCCTCGACCGCCGCGGGGTCGACACCGGTGCGGTCGATCAGCGCCTTCAGCGTGTGAGCGGCCAGGTCAGTGGGGTGGACGGTGGACAGACCGCCCTTCTTCTTGCCGACCGGGGTGCGGACAGCCCCGACGATGTACGCCTCTGCCACGGTGCCTCCTGAGAACCGAGCATTATTCGGTTACTAGGAGCAGGGTACAACAGAATGACGTTCGGCCGCTGCTCAGGCCGGAGGCAGCAGGTCCTCCGCCGCGTCCACCCTGAACCGCCACCGGTCCACGACCAGCCCGTTCAGCGCCTCGGACAGCTCCAGCGCCAGCGCCCCCAGCTTGACCTGCTCGTCACCGCGCAACTCGATCGCGGTCAGCTCGGTCGCGAAAGGCAGCAGCTCCTGTACGGCCGGGGGCTGGCCCTTCTGCAGGACCAGGACGGCCTTGATGTCACCGGCGGTGAACGTGAACTCGTCGTCCTCCTGCGGCTCCAGCAGCGGCGCAAGGTCCTCGGCGGTCGGGCGTGTCGGGAGGATGACCGCGGGACCCGTGTTCTCCTCGTCGGAAGGGTCGCTCACCTCGCCGCGGCAGACCGCAAGCCCTTTGAGCCTGAAGGCGATGCCCTCGGCGAGATAGCGGTCGAAGAAGTCCAGCGGCAGCGGCCCTTCGGCGGCCACCCGCACCGCCCAGACCTTCTCCAGCTCGCCGCCCGCCAGGTCGCTGTCCGCCTCCACGGGCGCGCAGACCCGGACGTCGGTGGCCACGATGTCGTCGCCGTCCTTCTTGGCCCCCGGGTCGGCGAGCTGGACGATGCGCAGCAGCTCGGCCGGATCAGGTTTGGCCGGCAGTGCCGCCGTGGGGCCAGTACGCAGTCTCCGCTTCGCCATCCAGCCCATGCCCGCCTCCGCGCTCAGCTTCGATAGGAGCTCGTCATCGTCGCGTAGACGATGATGTTGTCGGTGTAATGCCCGGTACGCCGATCGTAGGTCCCGCCGCAGGTGATCAGGTGGAGCTGGGCGTTGTCCTGCGGCCCGTAGACCCGCTGGGTCGGGAACGTCTTCTTGTTCGCCTGCTCCACGCCGCCGACGGTGAAGACCGCCGTGGTGCCGTCCTGGCGCTTGACCTCGATGCTGTCACCGTTCTTGATCTCGAACAACCGGCTGAACACCGCGCTGCGCGTCCTGGTGTCCTTGTGCCCGAGGAGCACGGCGGGACCGGCCTGGCCCGGGGTCGACATGTTCCGGTACCAGCCCACCAGGTTGGGGTTGTCCGGCGGCGGCACCTGGATCGTCCCGTCCTTGGCGAGGCCGACGGACTTGATCGGCGCGTTGATCCCCAGCCGCTTGATCATGATCCGGACGGGGGTGGACGGCATCATCGCCGGGGCCGGGTTGATCTGCGGCAGCGGCGGCGGCACGTCGGGGGCCGCCTGGAACAGCGCCTGCTCCGGCTTGCCGCTCTGGTTCGGCTGCGACGGCAGCGCCAGGCTGTCCCTGTTGTTCGACGCGAGGCCGTACTCGTCCGGGGAGCGGAGCACGATCAGCAGCCCGGCCACCACGGTCACGACGCCTGCGATGGCCGCTACGAGCAGCACGGTCCTGAGCGCCGTGCTCCCCTTGTCCTCGGGTGGAGGCGGTGCTGCCCCGCCGCCGCCATACGGGTAATACCCAGACATTTCAGTCAGCCCCGGGTGGCGTTACGGCGACGCATGACCAGCCCACCCACGGTCGCGGCCGCGATCAGCGCCGCGCCGGTCAGGATGAACATCCGCCCGTCAGGCCCCATCTCGCCACCGGCCCCGGTGTCCGCCCCTTCCTTGGGGGTCTTGGACTTGTTGGTCTTCTCGGGCGGGGTGACGGTCACCGTTGCGGTGCTGGTCTTGGTGGGCTTGGGGGTGCTCGAGGTCGGGGTGTTGGTCGGCGTGTTGGTCGGGGTGTTCGTGCCATTGGTGGCGGTGCTGCCGGTGCCGACGACCAGGGTCGCGGCGGGACCGGCGCCGGTAGCCGTCGGCTGACAGTTGTAGGTCGCGCCATTGGCCTGGACCGAGAACCCACCGCCCTTGAGAGTCACAGTGCCGGATGCAGTCGGCACGACGACCATGGTCATGGCCGGCACTGGCACAGGGGAACCGGTCGACACAGACGCCTGAGCAGTCACCACGCCATTGGCGCTAATACTGGTCGAGGGCAGAGGCGTGCCGTTCGGGCTGACGGCGCCCGATGCCGAAACAGTGGCACCTGTCGGGATCGGCGTGGTCGCCGGCAGAGGCGTCTGCGATGCGGTACCTGTGGGCGTAAGCACGTCCCACGTGACCGTCACCGTGGCGCTGGGCGAGATGGTCCCGGCCGGCCCTCTCAACTCCATACGGAAGTGGTAGGGCGATGGCGCTCCTTCCGCCGGGCCGCAGTTGTAGACCACGTCCACCGGGGCAGCGATCGCAGCCACCACAGGTAGACCACCGAAGATGCCTGCGCCTAGGACGGCCATAGCGGATGTCTTGAGGGCGAGGCGGCGCCTCGCCTTGGACGTCAGCACTTCCATCTCCATTCAGCGCAGTATCAACAGTCGTGCCAGAATCCCAGCCGTTTGTCACGGTTAGGTTGAGATCTTACGAACTGACCCTGTCAACTTCCGGTAAACCGCCAAATCGGCCACAGCGATCTCGGTCACCCCTTCTTCTTGGACAACGTCGCGTACACGACGATGTTGTCCTGGTAGCTGTGCGCCCCCTTGTTGAAGACACCGCCACACGTGACGAGCCTGAGCTCGGCCCCGCTGGTGTTGCCGTACACCCGCTTGGTCGGGAATGTCGACTTGCTCACCTGCTCGATCCCACTCACCGTGAACCGGGTGACCTTGCCGTCCGACCGGTACACGTAGATGTGGTCACCCTTGGCCAGCTCCGACAGCCGGGCGAAGACAGCAGGACCCTTACGGGTGCTGACGTGACCGTTGATGACCGAAGGCCCAGCTTCGCCGGGGACCGGCGAGAAGCGGTACCAGCCGGTCTGGTTCTGCTTGGTCAGCGGCGGGGTGCCGAGGTTGCCCTTGATGTCCACGGTGACCTGCCCGATGGGGGCGTTCACCTTGATCTTGGGGATCTTGATGCGGGAGGGCTTCGTCTTGGCCTTCGCGACCTTGGTCTTGGGCGCCGGGATGGGCGCCACGGTGGGCACGGCGGCCAGTGGCGGCGGCGCGTCGAGCCGGGCCGGCGTCAGGCCGGACTTGCCGCCGGGTCCGACGGTCGGCGGCAGGACGAACGCGCCCGCGTTCTCGATCTGCACCGTGGACGGCTGGTCCATGGCCGCGAGGCCCGGCCCTGAGCCGTCGTCCACCGGGGGCGCCAGGGAGAGCAGACCCACCATGACGGCGCCCACGCCGGCCAGCGAGCCGGCGATCAGCAGTCCCGGCAGCGCCTTGTTGAGCGGCGACTTCTGCGGCTGCTCGGTCATCACTTCACACCTCCGGCGTGCGCGGTGCGGCGGCGCCACAACAGCAGGCCTCCGGCCGCACTGCCCATGATCATCGCGGATCCGCTCGCGATCAGTCCGTACGCCCCCGTGTCCACGGGTGGATCGGGCAACTCACCGGTCTCCACTCCGCCCTTGGGCGTCTTGGCGATCTGCGGTCTCACATACTTCGTCGCCGTCGGCTTCACGGACGTCGTGGTGGTCGGCGTCGCGGTGCTCACTGTCCCGGGGATGACGCTCACGAGCCCCGGCTCCGTGTACTGCGAGGTGGGGTTGCTGGTGGGCGTCGTGGTGGTGGTCGGCGTCACCGTGTTCGTCGGACTGGTCGGCGGCGTGGTCGTCGGGGGCGTGCTCGTGGGGGACGTCGGGGGCGTGCTGCTCGGCCTCTCCCCGACGGTCACCACGATCGACCCGGGAGGGCTGGCAGGCGTGCACTTCGCGCTGTGGAAACCGGTCGGCTTCTGAGCCGTGGCGGTCGAGACCTCGAACGCGTCCAGCCACATCGGCTTGGCCGAGTTGGTCGAGGCGTTCTCAACCTTGATGACGTGCTTGCCGTATTTCAGCGTGGACGACTCCCACAGTACTTTGCCGCCCTCGAGATCATCATTGACCGGATCGTCGTTGGCGTCGCGCGAAGGATCGACCGTGGCCCGCTTGCTGCCGTCGATATAGATGTTGACCGGTCCCGAGTCCTTGTCCGTCGGCCCGATGTACTTCACGCTCGTGCCGATGAAGTTCAACTCGGCGGAGGCGTTCAGTTCCGTGGTCTCGTGCAGGTCGTTGTGCACGTGGTGCTCGGAGGACGGGCGGTCGTCCCGCGACATCCACGTGCCGCTGTAGACGATCTGCATGTCGCTCGGGTTGTCGGCATCGTCACCGTCGTTGATGACCACGCTGTTGTCCGGCGGGGTGAAGTCGAGGTCGATGTCCTTCGGCGTGATCCTGATGGTGCCCGTCTTGTTGATCAGGCCGGGGTCGTTCAGCATCGGAGGCAGGCCGAGGGGGGCGTCGGGGCGCAGTTCCTTCTCAGGCTCGGCACTACCCCTGGGCTGGAGGATGCCCTGCCAGTCGCTCTTGAGCTCGAGGTTGCCGATGGCATGCACCTGTCCGCCAGGGCCGAAGTAGCCAGGCGACTGGAACGTGCTGCCGTCGCCGGTGTACTCCAGCTTCCAGGAGTAGTTGAGCGGGCCGCCGACCACGAGATCCGTCTCGAAGGTGAGGTAGGTCGTCAGCTTCACCGGAGGGTTCCGAACGATGCTGCTCGATCCTGTAGCCGTACAGATGTACTCGACCTCGAGATCGGCCGGCGCCGCCGATGCGGGCAGGTTCGGCAACACTGCCACACCTAACGCCGCGAGGGAACCGACCGATGCGGCGATCCACGCCTTGCGCCACCGACTCACGGAAGACTCCGATCACCCATAAATAGACCGAGGGTAGATCTTAGGGGCGAAAACACCCGCAACACATGCTGAATGAGGCATCCGCTGGCACTTGTGATAAAGCCGTGTCCAGTAACAGAATCCTGTTCGGGAGGCGAAGGATGGAAAGAGACCTCTTCGACGAGGAACACCTGCTCTTCAGGGACACGGTGCGCGAGTTCATGGCCCGCGAAGTGGTGCCGCACCACGCGCAGTGGGAGAAGGACGGCATCGTCCCGCGCGAGGTGTGGAAGAAGGCCGGTGAACTGGGCATGTTCGGCTTTTCGGTCCCCGAGGAGTACGGCGGCGCGGGCGTCACGGATTTCCGGTACAACACGGTGATCGTCGAGGAGATCATGCGGCACGGTGCGACCGGGCTCGGCTTCTCGCTGCACAACGACGTCATGGCGCCGTACGTCGTCGATCTGACCAATGACGAGCAGAAGCAGCGGTGGTTGCCCGGCTTCGCCGCCGGGGAGCTGATCACGGCGATCGCGATGAGCGAGCCGGGTGCGGGCAGCGACCTGCAGGGCATCAGGACCACCGCCGTCCGCGAAGGCGACCACTACGTCGTCAACGGGCAGAAGACGTTCATCACCAACGGCATCAACGCCGACCTCGTGGTCGTGGTGGCCAAGACCGACCCGGAGGCGGGGGCCAGGGGCACGACGTTGATCGTCGTGGAGCGCGGCATGGAGGGGTTCACCCGGGGACGCAACCTCGACAAGGTCGGCATGAAGGCGCAGGACACCGCCGAGTTGTTCTTCGAGAACGTCCGCGTGCCCGTCGCCAACCGCCTCGGCCCGAACGACGGCGAGGGCTTCTTCCAGCTCATGCACAACCTGCCCCAGGAACGCCTGTCGATCGCGGTGGCGGCGGTGGCCGCGGCGGAGTCCGTCCTGGAGCAGACCATCGAGTACTGCAAGACCCGCCAGGCCTTCGGCCGCAGCATAGGTTCGTTCCAGAACACCCGGTTCGTCCTGGCCGAGCTGGCCACCGAAACCGAGATCGCCCGCCACTACGTCGACAAGTGCATCCTGGCGCTCAACGCCAAGCAGCTCACGGCGGTGGACGCGGCCAAGGCCAAGTGGTGGACGACCGAACTGCAGAACAAGGTCATCGACCGCTGCGTCCAGCTCCACGGCGGGTACGGCTACATGATGGAGTACCCGGTCGCCAAGGCCTGGCTGGACAGCCGCGTCCAGACCATCTACGGCGGCACGACCGAGATCATGAAGGAGATCATCGGCCGGTCATTCGGTTTTTAGTTCCTGGCGCGCGGGCGAGCACCCGACGCCACATACTGGGGAGCATGGACGGCGGCCTGATCCTCCTGGTCTTCCTGGCGTTGCTCGTCGCCTGGGGGCTCAATCGCGTGCGCCGGGCGTTCCGCCTGGGTCCCGTGGGCTACGCCGGCGTGATGATCGTGTTCATCATCGCCATGCTGCTCGTCTGGGGCCAGACAAAGATCTAGGGATCTAGGGAATCGCCTCGACGAAGCGGGTGAGCAGCCGGGCGAACTCGGCGCGCTCGGCCGCCGACCACCCCTCCATCGCCGCCGCGAACGCCGCCTGCCTGGCGCGGTGGGCTTGCTCCAGCGCCGCGCTGCCCTTGTCGGTCAGCGCCAGGTGCGACCTGCGCCCGTCCGCCTGATCGGCCTCGCGCCTGACCAGCCCCGCCTCCACGGCCGCGGCCACGAGCCGGCTTGCCCGCGGCTGGTCCACGCTCAACGCCTGCGCGACCGCGGTCACGGTGACGGGCTCGCGAGCGCCCTCGATCACATCCAGCACGTCGTACTCAGGCCCGGCGCCCTGGGCCTTCGCCAGCACACGCCTGCTCTGCCTGCGCCTGATGGCGACCATCGCCCGCTCGACCGCGCGGAGCTCGCGGAGCTCCGCAATTTCCTTGTCTTCATACATATAGTTGGTATTTTACATCTATGGACAGACCTATCGGCTATTGGTTGAAGCACCTGGACAATCTCCTGGAGAGCGCCATGGATCAGGCGCTCGAGACCGTCACCCGAAGGGAGTGGCAGGTGCTCAACGCCGCGGCGCAGGGCGGCGGCTCCGGGCCCATGCCGTTCGACGGGGTGGAAGAAGCCGTGGAGCGCCTCGTGGCGAGAGGGTGGCTGTCGGACGAGCGGCTCACCGAGGCGGGCAAGGCCGCGCACGCGGAGATCGCCGAGCGGGTTGGCCGGTTCAGGCGGCAGGTGAGCGCGGGGGTGACCCCGGAGGAATATCAGGCGACCGTGGACGTGCTGCGCCGAATGGCCGCCAATCTCACAGGGCCGCCGACCTCATGAAGTCCACCTCACGAAGTCGGTGTCATGAATCCGAGGACTCCAGGAGGACGCGGGCCACGAGGTCCGGGTCGTCGCTCATCGGTACGTGCCCGCAGCCCTTCAGCAGCTTGACCCGCTGTCCCGACCACCGAGCCGCGCGTACCGCCTGACGGCGCGGCAGCAGCCGGTCGTGCTCGCCCCACGCGATCGTGATCTGCGTCTTGGGCGGCGCCGGCGGCATCACCCCGGCGAACGACTCCAGCGTCTCGTCGAACCCGGTCGACGCCGCCAGCGCCCGCGTGGCCGCGAGCAGCGCGGCCGGCTCCAGCCTCGACGGGTGGGCGACCAGCACGCCGGTGGACAGGGCACGGAGGAACGGGCTCTCCGCCGTCCTGACGGCCTGCTCGGGCGGCATCGCCCGGGCGGTGGCCCGCAGCGCGCGCAGCACGGTCCGGCAGTAGAGCAGCTCGGCGCGGGACCAGAAGCCGGCCGGCGACAACGCGGTCGCCGTACGTACGACGCCGCGCGAGGCCAGCTCCAGCGCGATGTACCCGCCGAGCGAGTTGCCCGCCACGTGCGGCTCCCGGATGCCCAGCAACGCGCAGAACGACTCGACCGCGTTGGCCAGCGACTCGGCGGTGTACGGGACGCGGTCAGGAAACCCCGGCGACGCCCCGAACCCGGGCAGGTCGACCGCGATCACGGTGCGGAAGGCGGCCAGACGATCCATCACCGGCGACCACGCCTGCCAGTGGTGACCGATGCCGTGGATGAGGATCAGCGGCGGGCCGGAGCCCCGCCGATCAAAGGCCAGCTCCATGCCGCCAGTGAATCACTCACCTGCCACGGGTGGGAATCTCGAACCAGACGGCTTTGCCTTCCCTGGTAGGTCGCGATCCCCAGCGTCTGGCCAACTGGTCGACGAGGTAGAGGCCGCGCCCGCCCTCGTCGTTCTCCCCCGCGCTGCGGATCCGCGGCAGGCGCAGGTCCTGGTCGAAGACCTCGACCCAGACCGCCTCCTCGCCCCGGCGCAGCCGCAGCGTGAACTCCTTGTCGCCGACCACTTCGTCCTCGAAACCCGGCATGTCCCAGGACTCCTCGAACGGCAGCGGCGGCCCTTCCACGACCAGCTCCCTGCGCGGCACGCCGGCGCCGGCGGCGTGCAGGACGACGTTCGTCACAACCTCGGAGACCAGCAGGCAGGCCAGCTCGGCGCGCTCTTCGGGCACGTTCCAGCCGGCGAACGCCTCCGAGGCCATCCGGCGCGCCTCACCGACCATGATCGGCTGGGCGGGGAACGTGCGCTCCTCGACGTCGAGGTCCACGTCGCTGGAGCGCACGACCAGGATCGCCATGTCGTCGTCGATCTCGCCGGGCACCGCCACCGTGGCGGCGTCGGCGACGCGCTCGACGTCGGCGTCGGACATCTTGGCGAGTTTCTCGCACAGCACGCCGAGCGTCTCGGCGTCGCTCGGCATCCTGCCGTCGCGGCTGGGGCGGCGGTCGACCAGGCCGTCGGTGTAGAGGAGCAGCGCCGCACCCGGAGGCAGCGTGCGCGTCTCCTCCTTGTAGACGAGGTCGGCGTGCATGCCCTTGGCGCGTACGCCGAGCGGCTGGCCGACCTCCTCGATGTCCAGCTCGACGCACTGGCCGTCGACCAGCAGCAGCGGCGGGGCGTGCCCCGCGTTGGCGAAGGACAGCTGCCGGGACCAGGCGTCGTAGACGAGGTATTGGCAGGTCACGATGGGCGGGATGCTGACGTCGGCGCCGTTGTCGTCCTGCTCGGGGGTGGCGATGATGCGGGTCCACTCATCAAGCCTGGCCAGGATGTCGGCGGGCGACTTGTCGTCCTGCGCGAAGGCCCGTAGTGCGGCGCGCAGCTGGCCCATGATGGCCGCCGCCTTGGCGCCCCTGCCCTCGACGTCGCCGATCACGATGCCGACGCGACCGGCGGACAGCGGGATCACGTCGTACCAGTCGCCGCCCACCTGGGTCTGGATGCCCTGTCCGTGGGAGGCGAGCGGCGCCGCCGGGTAGTAGCGCACCGCGATCTCCAGGCCGTCGAGCTGCGGCAGCGCCCTCGGCAGCAGGTATTTCTGGAACGACTCCGCCGTGTGCCGCTCCTCCTCGAACAGCAGGGCGTTGTCGATCGCCAGCGCGACCCTGGTGGCGATGGCGCCCACGAAGTCGCGGTCGAAGGCGTCGTAATGAGGGCTGCGGCGGTCGGTGAGGTTGGACAGACCGAGGTACATCAGGCCGAGGGTCTCGCCGCGCACCAGCAGGGGGGCGACGATGGCCGAGGTCATGCCGATCTCGCCGCACAGTCGCGCGCTGTCGTCATGGGGGGCCGGGTAGCTGCTGCTGGAGAAGTCCTCGACGAGGATGGTCTCCTGGCGGCGCAGCGCCGCGTCCGCGTAGTGGCCGGCGGGGTAGCGGATCTCCGCGCCCACCGGCTTCCATGTGCCCGACGGCGGCGTCCACCCCTGCACGTGTTGTGAGACCCGGCGGACGAGCCGGTCGCCCTCCATCAACTCGATGAAGCAGTGGTCGGCGAACTGCGGGACGAGCATCTCGGCGACGCGCTTGAGCGTCTCCTCGACGTAGAGGGAGGCGGCCAGCCGCTCGCCGATGCGCTCGAGCAGCCCGAACCGGTCCTTTTCCCGCTCGTTGCTGCGCAGCGCCTCGCGCGCCATGATGACGATGCCGGTCACCGATCCCGACGGGTGGCGCAACGGCACGGCTTGGGCGCGCACGTAGACGATGGCGCCGTCGCCGCGCTTGACGTCGAACGTGCCCTCCCACACGCCGCCCTTGAGCACGTGCTTGGCCAGCTCGATCGCCAGCGGGTGGTCCCTCTCCATGATCCCGAGGGACAGGATGGACGTGCCTCTGGCGGCGCCAGGGCGACCGAAGAGCTTCTCGGCGAACGGGTTCCAATAGAGGAGGTTGCTGAAACGGTCGGTGACGACCACCGCCATTTCCGCGTGGTCTAGCACGGATCCGGCAGCAAGGTGATCAGCCGCATCTTGTGACAGATCCCCCCAACGCTTCATCCGGAGACCACTCCTCGGGGTGGCGAGCATGCAAAGCGAACCACGAGCGCTCCTGCAACAGTCTTGGCCAGGGGAGAGTGGAGGGCCTCCCAGGAGGGATTCAACCAAGCAGCCGCGCGCGCGTCAGCGCTTGGAGACAAATACGTGCGCGGCAACATCGCGCGGAAGCTCCGCGGGAGTGTCGTTCGCGTCACCGTCACCTGTCACCCGCACACCGTCGTCGCTCGCCGCGAGCGTGACCTCGCGTCCGGGTTGTATCCCAACTTGCTTGAGTTTAAGCATCACAGCGGGATCACTTTGCACTTGTTCGCTAATTCGCCGGACGACGACGGGTATATCTCTCGGTCCTGCCACGTCGCACATGGACGTCAACTGGTTGGCGCCGGCCTCGGCCGGCTCCTTGGCGCCCAG